>CAZZBI010000083.1:4283-16457 GCA_964652385.1 uncultured Pirellulaceae bacterium
GGCCGTGTCAACTCAGCCCGGTCAGGATCCCGTCACCGCAATAGTCGGGATTGCCGAACGAGTCGACCGGATGACCCATCGCCGCACAGAGCGTCATCAGCAGACGGTTATGAGGCGTTCCGCCGAAGCGATGCGCCACGCCGGTCTTCCAGCCGAGTCCGCCGCCGACGAAGACGAACGGGATATCCTCGCGGGTGTGCGAGTTCCCCTTGCCGAGCTCGTTCGTCCACAGGATCGTCGTGTGATCGAGCATCGATCCGTCCGCCCCCGGCTCCGGCGTCTCGCTCAGACGCTTCGCCAGATGCGCAATCTGCTCGGCGTACCAGGTGTTGATCCGGATCAGCTTCTCGTACGCCGGTTCGTTGTCGTCCGGTTCGTGCGACAGCTCGTGATGCCCCTCTTCGATATCGAGCCACTTCATGCGCGGCTGGCCGACGCTGTTGGTGATCTGATAGGTAGCGATCCGCGTGAAGTCGGCGGCCATCGCGTTCACCATCAGCTCGACCTGCATGCGGCTGATCTGAGGCATGTTGTCGTTGTCTTCGCGGACGTTCGGCGGCAGCTCGGGGACCGCATGGTCGGCCGCCCGCTCGCTCCCCGATCGCCGTTCGTCCTGCAGCTCCTTCTCGACCTGACGGACCATCGCCAGATGGTCCTCGAGCAGCCGACGATCCTCGGAGCCGATCATGCGCTCGACCTTGGCGAAGTCTTCGGTCAGCTCGTCGAGCACGCTCGCCAACAGTTCGCGATTCTTCGCCTGGCCGTAGAGCTTCTCGAACATCCGATACGGGTTGTCGATCGGCGCGACCGGCTGATTCGGCCCCGAGTACGACATGCGCGTCCAGGTATCGGCGCGCTTCGGTACCATCACGCCGAACTCGAGACTCCCGAAGCGAGTCTGCGTCGCCGGGTCGGCCTGAAAGCGGTTCTTCAGGAACTGGTCGACCGAGATCCCCTGCGACCAGCCGGCCGGCGTGTCGGAGCCCCCTTGGATGTCTCCCGGGAAGAGCTCGATGCCGGTCAGCAGGCAGCCGATGCCGCGCATGTGACCGTCGCCGTCCCCCTTGATCCGATTGCCGAGCCCCTGCATCGTCACGACCTTGTCGCGGAACGGGGCGAGCGGTTCGAGAATCCGCTTCAGCTGCAGTTCGCCGCTCTCCTGAGCATCGGGCCAGAAGTGATCCGGAATGACGCCGTTGGGACTGAAGACGATCACCAGCCGCTGCTTCGGTCGAGGCGTCTCGTCCGCACTGACGCGCCGCGCCAGACTCGGCAGGTGCAGGACCAGATTCGCGGCGCCGGCACTGATGCCCGCCTTGATCAACCAATCGCGTCGGGAAACGAGCGAACTCATCGCGAAACTCCTGCTTGGGTGATCTCGACCGGCTGCGAAGCCGCCACGACGGCGATCTCGACCAGCAGTTGCGGAATGTCGCCGCCGCTGGCGGTGAAGCCGGCCACCAGATGATCGGTCGTCTCGGGACCGAAAGCGGCCGGCGGCTGCTTCACGAAATGCTGAAACGACCGGACCACGAACGCCCGGCGAGCGTCGGGACTGTCGGCCAGGTAGTCGGCCAGTCCGGTGAAGCCGTCGAGCGTCGCCCGCTCGTCGGCCAGCGAGACGTAACCCCCCGACGCGTCGATCGCCTTGCCGCGCTCCTCGCTACGGAATCGACCGACCGCGTCGAAGTTCTCCAGCGTGAACCCGAGGGCATTGATCTTCGCGTGGCAACTCTGACAGCTCTCCCCCGCCGTCTGCAGCTCGACTCGCTCGCGAGTCGTCAGGTCGGGGTGCAGGGAGGGGGGCAACGGAATCGGCGCTTCGGCCGGCGTCTTGAGCGATCGACCGAAGACGAAGCGATTCAGGAAGATCCCGCGATGGATCGGCGACGACGTCTCGGCATAGGCATTGGCGCTCATCAGCAACGGATGCGTCAGTACGCCGCGGCGCGCGTCGCCGGCCGGAGCGGTCCGATAGAGCCCGTCGCCGATCGGTTCGACTCCTTCCCAGCTCGGCCCGTAGAACGCCGCCAGACGCTCGGTCGTGAAAGCGCGATCCTCGACGAACAGACGACCGAACTTTCGCTCCTGCCCCCAGACCACATCGTCCAGCAGAGCGTCGAGCGAACGGCGCAGGTCGGCGACGAGCGACGCGTCGAAGTCGGGGAACTCCTCGCTGTTCTTGGTCAGCGTCTGAGTCGGCGACAGATTGAGCCAGCCGTACATCAATTCGCGCGTCTTGGCTCGCGTCCGCGGATCCTCGACCATCCACCACGCCGCCTCGCGCACCTGAGCCTCGTCGACCAGCCGGTTCTGATCGACCGCTTCGATCAGCCGCCTGTCGGCCGGAATCGAATCCCACAGGACGAGCGCCAGGCGATCGGCGGCGCGAGCCGACAAGCTTCGCTCGGCATCGGCCAGCCGATACAGGAACCGCGGGTTCTTCAGCGTCAGCAGCGCGACGTGCCGAATCGCATCGGCATCGTCCTCGTTCGCGTCGACGACCCGATCGATCCACCGCGCCCGCTGCTCGTCGCTCGGCGCGACGGCATACGCGATCCGCACGAAGTCGGTCAGGAAGCCGCGCAGCTTGGCGCGGTTCTCGTCCGAGTCGTCCTTGTGGTTGCGGCGCCAAGCGGGCCAGAGTTCGTCGATCGCAACCTGAGCGAATTCGAGGGCCGCGGCAGTCGTCGCCTCGTCCCACTCGCGGCTGACCGAGATCCCTCGCTCGAAGCCGTAGCTGCGATCGTCCGGCGGGAGGACCGTCTGCAGCGCAAAGGCAGGCGGACGCCAACCCGGAATCAGATTCGACGACGGGACGATCGATTCGACGCCGCCGGGCGGGACCCACGAGAACGAGAACTTCGCCGGCGGGCGATCGGTCGATCGAGCTCGCTGACGAAAGTCGACCTTGAACGGATAGGTCCGACCAGCGGTCAGAAACATCCGCTGCCGAAACTCGGTCTTGTCCCCCGACTGGACATGGTTGTCGATCAGTTGCCGTCCGTCGCGCCCGAAGTCCATGACGAACGAACAGGTGCTTCGCACGACCAGCTCGTACTCGCCGCTGACGTCGACACGCAGCCCGCCGACCCAGTGAACGTAGAACGAGTCGGGCTTGATCGATTCGTCAGGAGAGCCCTCGCCCCAGTCGAAGTCGAGCGTCGCGTCGGTCCGCTCGAGCTTCTTGGCGTCGTCCTTCCAATGCTCTCCTTCGAAGTAGACCCCCTTCACGCCGCGCTCGTCGGTCTTCCAATCGGGCCCCTCGAAGCCCGCGTACAGATCCGAGAGCGCCTGACGGAATTGGTTGCCGGTCAGTCGCGACAGCTCGATGCGCGGCGGCTTGTTTCGGATCCGCGCCGCCTCGCTGTAGAAGGCGTAGTGGATGTACGAGGCGACCGCTTCCGCATCCTCGCCGACGCAGCTCGACGGATCCTCTTCCGGCATCGTCTCGGTGATGATTCGCGTCAGTTCGCCGATCGTATCGTCGCCCGCCAGCACGTCGGCATAGCCGTCGTTCGAGCCTTGCCCTTGCGAGCCGTGACAATCGGCGCAGAGCTGGCGGAAGATCTCGGCTCCGCGCACCAGCTTCGGATCGTCGCCGGGATCGATCGAGGTGACGTCGTCCGCCACCGACGCGCGGCTCGCGATGCTCGACAGCACGATCGCGGCGAGCCACGAGAGCAACCACGGCAACGACCGCCGACGGGGCGAAGGGGTCGGGAGGGGCGCGGGGCAACGAAGCGAAACGAACCTGCGGAAGGACATCGAACGCCTCCGAGGATGGCCATCGTCCGGCGACCGTGGGAGCTGGCCGAGCGGGCGACGGGAAGGTGATCTCGACCCCTAGATTATAGGGAGGCCAAGGGGCCGACTCAAACCCCGGGTCGTGCGATGTCGGGCTCCCCCGGAGTGCGGCCGGACTTAACGCTCCCGTCCTCCCAGGGTCGCGACGCTGATCATTCCGACGAGCAGAGCACCCAGGTGGATCGGAACTGCCGCCAACGACCTGAGGACTCGGCCGGGCGCCGGCCCGTCGCTGCGAGCAAGCAACGACCAACTGAGGAGCGATCCGCCGACGGCTCCATGCACGAACAGAAGGGCCAACGCGGTCAGCAGCGCCAGCCGCCGGAACATCACCGCCTCGGAGGCCCCGGGATCGCCGACAATCGTCACCGGCACTTCCACCTTCAGTCTCAGCGGGTTGGGGAGCATCTCGTCCACCGTCTCGCGCCATCGGTTCAGGCCGAACGAACCGAACGGCGCGACGTTCCGCTCGTAGGTCATCGACAGCGCAACCACGAGGGCAATCGCGACGATCAGGTCGATGATCCCGGTCATCGCCAACGGCACTCGCCACCGCGCGGCTGTTGCCCTGACCGGTCGGAAGAGTCCGGTCGATGCGTCGCTCGCCGGCCCCTCCGGCTCCGTCGCGACCGGCGTCGCGCCGAGCGGCGTTGCCGAGGGAGCCGCGGGAGCGACTCGGGGCGGAATCTCGATCCCGGTGCGACGCAGACCCGCGATCGGCATCGCGCGCGCCGCTGCCGGTCCGAGCGGCAGTTCGTCCGGTCGAGGTGGCGCCTGTTTGATCGGCGGCATCGCCCTGCCGGCCGTCGCCGAGCGCGCGTCCGTTGCCGCTTCCGACGATTCCTCTTCCAGGACGAAGTGCCGAAAGTCATCGCGCGTGCCGGTCAGCAGATGAGCGACTAGGGCGACGGCGAACGGCAGCGTCACCAGTGCGGGAATGCCGATCGGCAACATCGCGAGCATGGCTCCGGCGAAGCAGACCTCCCAGTGGAGCCGCCGCGCCGCGAGCAGTCCGGCGGTGACCGCGCCGATCGCCCCCGGAAAGCTCAGCACGAAGACGAGCGGCATCTCGGTGTCGGCGTCGATCTGCGTACCGATCGCCAGCACCGAGACGTTGATCCAGATCGCGACGAGTCCGGTAACGGCGGTCGCGATCGACGCGCCGCGCAGCCGTCGCTCGGTCGTGCGATAGCGTTGATCGGTCGTCACGTCAGGCAGCCCGAGCAGCCGCCCCCAGAAGCTCCGGCGCCGTGATGCCGCCTGTTCATAGGCGCCGACCATCGCGGGACGATCCCAGGCGAGTTCCATCAGGCCGACGATCAGTCCGATCGGCCAGAACAACGAGAGCGGGACGAACTGCGCGATCGCACCGAAGTGAGCCAGGAACATCGACGCGCGCGTCAGGCGACTCCAGCCGCCGATCAGCCCGAGCGTTCCCTGAATCCAACAGGCGATCGACGTGTACTCGGGGAGCAGCTTGTCTTCCCCCCAAGCCGAAAAGCCGGCGGCCGTCATCAGTACCAGCGACTGGACGATCATCGCCACGGCGATCCGATCGATCCCCGCTACCGCGGCCGGCAACCGGATCGGCGATTCTCGCGGCACCGTCGGTTCGAGGTTCCGATGATACGCCTCGATCGAACGACCATCCGCATCGTGCATCGCGGCCAGCGCCTCGCGACAGAACTCCTCCGCCGCTTCGCGGTTCTCGCGACGCACGTGCAGCGTCACTTCGCCGTTCCGGTTTCCCGGGACCGAAGCGGTGAGCTGGATCGAGTCGGATTGGATCTGCACGCGATCGTGCCACCAACCGCGAATCACCTTCAGCCCGTGGATGCGCGTCCATGGAATGCCGGTCGCATACAGACCGGGACGCGTTCCGCCGAAGTCGTGAAAGACGATCGAGAAGTTGACTCGGTACTCGAGCTCGAGATGGTCGGGAGTCAGCCGAGCGATGCCGTGGCCGACATCGGTTCCGGACGAATCGAGGGTGAAGGGGAGGAGCGTCTGGCGGCGCCCGCTCGAACGACGCGGACTCGGTCCGGTCGGCTTGACCGGAGGTGTCGCGGCGCCGGCCGGAAAAGGATCGGCCGGCGTTGCCGCGCGAGGCGAGACGGCTGCCGCGAACGGATCGTACGCGGCTCGGCCTGCCTGGTCCGGAACCGGTGTCGGCGCCGGAGAAGCCGCGGCGTTCGACGTTTCCGCCGCGAGCAGTTGGGGATCGCGCGCGAATCGCTCGATGTCGGTCCGGAGCGAGACGGCATCCTGGTAGCGGTTCTGCGGCTGCCGCTCGAGCGCTCGCAGGACGACCTGATCGAGTTGCTTCGAGACGGAGCCCTTTTCGCTCGGCAGCTCGAAGCGCCCGACCGGCAGATGGCCGGTCAGCAGTTCGTAGAAGACGACGCCGAGCGAATAGAGATCCGCGCGATGATCCACCTCGCTCGGCCGCTCCCACTGTTCGGGAGCCATGTAGTGCCAGGTCCCCATTACCTGGCGCGTCTGAGTCAGCGTCAGGTCGGGGCGACCGCCGCCGATCAGCTTGGCGAGGCCGAAGTCGGCGATCTTCACGCGACCGCGCGAATCGAGCAGCACGTTCTCGGGCTTGATGTCCCGATGAACGACGCCGACCTCATGGGCATATGCGAGGGCATCGCAGAGCTGACGGACGACCTCCAGCGATTCGCTCGGACCGAGCTGGCCGTCGGAGATCGCCTGGCGGAGCGTGATCCCGTCGACGTATTCCATCTGCAGGAAGTACCACGGCCCGACCTGCCCCGATTCGTGGATCGTCACGATGTTCGGATGGTTCAGCCGCGCCAGCGTCCGCGCCTCGCGCCCGAACCGCTCGGCGAACTCCGGATCGTCCGCGATCTCGCCGGGGAGAATCTTGAGCGCGACCGGACGGGAGAGCGATCGCTGCTCCGCCAGATAGACCGCGCCCATGCCGCCGACGCCCAGGAGCGAGCGGATCTCGAGACCGGGAAACCACGGAGCCAGGTCGGCCGGTGTCGGCGGGAGGAATCGACGCGATCCGGAACCGGTTCGAGCCGGCGGCGTCGCTGCCGGTTCCGACGCGACTCCGGCCGCCAACAGACAGGCAGGACAGAGGCCGCGCGCGACGCCGGCTCCGCGAGGGGCACCGCAACGAGGACAGGGCTCGGCGTTCATCAGATCGGTTCCGTGGCCGGATGGTCGAAAGGGGAGGGGGGAGAGCCGAGCGGCTGCTGCAGCCGGTCTCCCCGGTTACTGACCGATACCGGGCTGCGAATCGAGAGGTTACCGAGAATTCGGACAACGTGAGCGACTCGAGCCGCCGCTCGCTTCGCGTCGGCTCGCCGAACTCGCTGATCAGGGGCTTCCGCGCGCGTTCCGAGGACCGAGAACACCGTGTCAGCCTGGAACACCGTGTCCAATAAGAGCAGCGTGTCCACACAAAGCAGACCGAGCCGGGAGGCCGTCCGGATCAGGGGCGGCGGAGGGCCGCGATCAGCTGCGCCAGTTCGTCGTCGACTTCCGAGCGATCCTCCAGCGTGTCCGCGATCGTACTGCGGAGCAACTCGCGAAATCGCTGACGGAGACGATGGACGGCGACCTTGAGGGCCGTGACGGTCATTCCCAGCCGCGCCGCCGTCTCGGGATAGCCGGGGGGTTCGCACTCCATCGACAGATATCCTCGCAGCACCTCCCACTGATCCGTTCGCCCCTTGTCCCGCGCCTCGCTCTCGAGCGTCGTCAATGCCGTCTCGACCACCTGCAGCGCCCATTCCCGTTCGAAGCGGGCATCGGGCGACTCGTCGGTCCCCCGGTCGGCCAGCCGCGATTCGGCCGAACCGACGTCCAGGCTGACGAACGTCAGGCCTCCGCCGCGCCGCAGCGCGTTGCGGCGGGTGTGCTCGTCCGACAGGAAGTGCCGCACGAGGGTCTTGAGGTACGTGCGAAAGCGGCCGCGAGTCGGGTCGGCTCGGGCGAACGCCTGCCGCTGCAGCACGTGCGCGAAGAACGCCTGAGTCAGATCCTGGGCGTCGTGGGGATCGTGTCCCAGGCGTCGAATGAAGGCGTAGACCGGACTCCAGTACCGCGCGCAGAGTTCCTCGAACGCGACGTCGCGCCGACCTTCGTCCGCTTCGCCGGTCGCCAGCACGCGACTCCAGCGCGTCGAGCCGAAGCCGAAGCGATCGTCTCGTTCGTCGGAGGTCGGAGACATCGCGAGCTCATCGAAAGAGGCGAGACGGAAATCGCTCGGGGACACCGGCGGCGAGTCACTCAGGGGCTCGCGAGCCGACGGTACGACGGTGCGCAAGTCGACGGCGGACGATTCGGATTCTAGTCGGGAAGCCGCGCGGTCGGTGGCCGCCGAAGCGGTCACTCGGCGAGCCCGGAGCGCCGGTCCGTCGGTTTGCGCCGGTCGAATCATCACTCGGTTTCGTGGCGAGCGAGAATCGGCGCGACTCCGGCGGGCTCCCCGATCCCCGCAGCGATTCGCTGGTCGTCAGACTCCCTCGTCACGGTCTACCCGATCGAAAGGGTTTCGCTCCGGTCGGCGAAACGTTGCGTCCTGAAGCAGCTGAGTCGAAGCGCGCCGTGAGGTCGCTGCCGACGCCCGTGGCCTGACGATTCCAGACGCCACGACCGCAGGGCGAGGCGCATGACGCGCCGTCGTCCGGCCGACGGAGGGTCTCGCGGTCCGAGCGATTTCCCAGGAACCGTGCGCTGCACAGGAGGCAACTCGATGAGGAAGCTGTTCACGATGCTGGCGGTCGGAGTGACGACCTTCGCGGTCGGTCACGCCACCAGTCCGGCTCAGACCATTCGCGTCGAACCGGACGGGGCCCCTCCCCGTCTGCTCGACCGAAGCGTGATCGAAGGGACGATGCTGGCGCCGGCCGGCTCCCGCACCGCTCCGAATCGTCTGGTTCGGTGGGACGACGACGAGCTGATTCCGCTCGACGAGGCGCCGGCGGCACCGGTTCCGGCCGCGCCGCACGTGCCGACCCCGTCGGTCGCTCCGCACGGCGCCTCGACCGGCGGTCTCGGACTGCTCGGTTGCGACTCGCTCGGCTGGTCCGAACTCGGGCTCGGCGGGTGCGAGTCGTTCCTGTCGGGGTACGGCAGCGGCTGCGGAACCGGCTGCCGCTACTGGACCGACAACATCGTGCTCTTCTCGGGAGTCGATGCGTGGAAGAACCGCGCGGATGATGACGGGCAGAACAACTTCGGTCTGCGAAACGGGATCAACGTCGGCTTGCCGATCGGCGTCGCTCCGAACATCGGGTTCCAGGTCGGCGGCGCGTGGGGCGTCTATGACCTTCAAGGGCGCGAGTTCGGCAACACGGTCCCGGCGGAGCATCATCTGTTCGGCACCGCCGGTTTCTACAAGCGGAGCGACGTCTGCTGCGGCGACCGGGTTTCATGGGGGGTCGTCTGGGACTATCTGAATGCCAACAACTTCGGTCAGAACGGCAATCAGACGCTCGACCTGCATCAGCTCCGCGCCCAGCTCGGCTATGCGGTGACGCATCGGGATGAGGTCGGTCTGCGGGCGATGTGGGGGATGAACACCGACACGATCAGCGCCGGCGGGCCGGTCTTTCTCGTCGACGTCGTCGATCAGTACGACGCCTACTGGAAGCATGTCTGGCAGACCGGCGCGACGACCGAGTTCTATGCAGGAGGCCCCGGCGGCCAGACCAACCTCGGCGAGATCGTGCTCGGCTTCAACGGCCAGGTGCCGCTCAACGACTACGTCTCGATGTACGGTGCGGCGCACCTGATCCCGGGGCACGAGTCGGGGAATCCGCCGGGAGTCGAGAAGCGATTCGCCGAGGATCTGTGGAACGTCTCGGCCGGTTTCGAGTTCTCGCTCGGCGGCAAGGCCCGCGCCGCGAACGTCTCGGGGAATCGCTGGATGCCGCTGATGCCGGTCGCCGGCTTCGGCACGATGAGCTTCCAGACTCCCGCGAACACCGAGCTCTGATTCGCCCTGGTCCGCTCCGACGATTCGCCCGTCGATCGACCGGTCATCGATCGGGGGCGAATCGGAGTCCGATCCCCTTCGGCCCGCACGGATCGTCGCTCGCGACGCTCCGTGCGGGTCTCGTCTTGCGCCGCTGCGAAAGCCGCTGCGGTTTCGCGAGCGATCCGGAGCGACTTCAGCGCCCGCCGAACTCGCTCGGCGAGAGAACGCCGTCCGAGTTGGCGTCCTTCTCCTGGAACTCCTCGAACTTCTCCTTCGTCCAGCGCGTCGTGAACTCGCTCATCTGCAGCAGGCCGTCGCCGTTGGCATCCTGTTCGATGAACTCCGCCGAGACACCTCCGGATTCGAGCTTCTCGCGAGCGCCGATGCGAGCATAGACGGTGCGCTGCGAGCTGCCGCCGCTCGACGAGGTCGAGGAGCGGGAAGCGGAGCGGGAGCGGCTGGCGGACGAAGACGACGAGGAAGAGCGACCGGCGCTGCGAGCCGCGGCGAGCCCGAGCTGATAGTCGATCATCTCCTGTTGGCTGATCCGGCCGTCCGAGTCGGCATCGGCCTTGGCCTTGTCGACCGAGCTGCCGAGCAGGTTCATCTCGTCACCGTCGATGAAGCCGTCCTTGTTCGTGTCCTTGGCGTTGAAGTAGGTGATGTACTTCTGCTGCGCGTCCTGAGGCGAGGAGGACGAACGGCTCGACGAGCCGCTGGAACCGGACGGGGCGGAATCCGACGAGTCGGTGATCGGCGTCGGAGTCACTTCGCGTGAGCGGCGATCCTCGGAGCGTCGTTGGTCGGAGCTGCGATCATCCGAGCCGCGCTCGTCCCGGCTGCTGTCGCGGTTCTGGTCCGAGCCGCGCCCGCGACGTCCGTCCTCACGCTCGCGCTCGTCTTCCGGAGACTGCTCTCGACCCGAGACCCGACCGCCTCCTTCACCGCCACCGGGAGATCCGCCACCGAAGCCGCCGGGAGGTCCGCCACCGAAGCCGCCGGGAGGCCCACCACCGAAGCCGCCGGGAGGTCCACCGCCGAAGCCTCCCGGAGGCCCACCGCCACCGAAACCGCCGCGGTCACCACCTCGGTCTCCCCCTCGCCCTTCATCGCCGCCGCGCTCTTCGCGATCGCGGTAGCGGACGGCGAGTTCTTCGCGCGTCAGCTTCCCGTCCTTGTTCGAGTCGCTTTCTTCCCAGGAGGGATTGCTCCACCGCCCCTGCTGGATCTCGTTCGTGTCGAGAATGCCGTCCTGGTTCGAGTCGTAGCGGCGAAGCGTGAAGTCGACTCGCTCGATGACTCGCGGGTCGAACCGACCGTCGAGCTTGCCGTTGCCGGCGCTGCCGTCGAAGTCGGGAACCATCTCCCACTCGACCACATCATCGAATCCCGGGACCCCGGCTTCGGCCGCCGCAGCGGCGGTCGAGCCGGAACCGCCGTTCGGCTGGCCGGCGGGCGGTTCGCCATTGCGCATCCGCTGAAACGCCTCGTTGATCTTGGTCATCGGAATCGGCTTCGAGGGATCGAGCCCGGCGCGTTCCAGTTGCGGCACGATGAACTGCCGCATCCGATCGCTCATCTCGTCCGGATCGAGGTTGCCGTTGCCGTTGCGGTCCATCCGCTGGAGGAACGACGACGGATCGAAGCCTCCTCGTCCTCCACCGCCCGGGCCACCGCCGCCGAAGCCGCCGCCCCCTCCGGGACCACCGCCGAAGCCACCCCCCGGCCCGCCTCCGCCGAAGCCGCCACGGCCTCCGCCGAAGCCACCGCCACCGGGACCGCCGCCACCGAAGCCGCCCGGGCCCCCTCCACCGAATCCGCCGCGGCCTCCGCCGCCGAATCCGCCGCCACCACCGTCCCTCCCTCGACCGCCGCCGAAGCCGCCGGGCTGAGCGGCCGCGGAGTCGACCAGAAGGAACAGCAGGGCACCGGCCGAAAGCCACCGGCAGAGAGCGACAGCCTGACGCATCGGGAGAACTCCGAGACACGAGGGTGGCGAACGATCGGCGCGCAGCACCACCGTCCGCTACGAACCTCTCATTCTAACGGAGGCGAGGTCGGGAGAGCATCACGAAAATCCCCCGATCGATGCCGACGTAGGCCCGGGCACTCCATGGCCGAGGCGAGGGTTTCGAGCGGTTGTCGAATGAGAGGGCGCGGAGGGACCCCTTGCTGACGCTGCGGGCTGGGGGGGGCGCGGAGGCGATGCGTCTGCCGTAGTGCGACCGACCTCGGTCGCAGCATTTTTCGACAGGGCTGACCCCTGCGCTTGGCGCTTCGGGCTGGGGGGAGGGCGCGGAGGACCCCTTGCTGACGCTGCGGGCTGGGAGGGCACGGAGACCCCTTGCTGACGCGGCGGGCTGGGAGGGCGCGGAGGACCCCTTGCTGACGCGGCGGGCTGGGAGGGCGCG
>CAZZBI010000084.1:0-15991 GCA_964652385.1 uncultured Pirellulaceae bacterium
CGGTGGGAGCGACTCGAGTGAGTCGCTCCCTTGACCGCCCTGGTCCATCGGCGGAGCAGTGTCCGCCTGCGGATCAGTTGGCCAGTGCGAGCAGGCCTCGGGCGTGCTCGCCGAACTGGGCCATCAGGACCGACTGTTCTTCGACGCTGGCCGAGATGCCGTTGGTGTTCTGATTCACCTCGGTGATCTCGTCGCCGATCCGGCCGATCGCGCCGACCACCTCGTCGATGCTCCCTCGAATCGATTCGATGTTCGAGCGGATTTCGGAGGTCGCGCGACTGGTCTGATTCGCGAGCGCCTTCACTTCGCCGGCAACGACCGCGAAGCCGCGTCCGGCCTCACCCGCCCGAGCCGCTTCGATCGTCGCGTTGAGCGAGAGCAGATTGGTCTGATCGGCCAGGTCCTGGATCAGTTCGATCACGTCGCCGATGCAGCGACTGTTGGCGGCCAGGCGCTCGGCGATCTGACGAGCCGCGACGGTCTGATCGGTCGCCGAGCGGGCGAGCGTCGCCGTCCGCGAAATGCGGCTGGCGATATCGCTGACGGCGGTCGACATCTCGTCGACGCCGCGCGAAACCGACACGCCGGTCGCCGAAGCGGCCGCTCGCGTGCGCACTCGCTCCGAGATGTCGACGACCGACTTGACGACGCGCTCGACCTTCCCCTGATCGTCGAGTACCGGGTTGTACGCGCCGAGCAGATGAATCTCGCGCCCCTGGTTGCCGACCCGACGGAACTCGCCTTGGCGGAACTCGCCGTCGCCCAGACGGCGCCAGAACGAGGCGTAGTCCGACGTCGAAATCTCTTCGGGAGGCATGAACATTCGATGATGCTTGCCGACGATCTCGTCCAGTCGATAGCCGACGGTCGTCAGGAAGGGCTGATTGGCCGTCAGGATCGTACCGTCCGGAAGGAACTCGATCACCGCCTGAGTCCGATCGCGAATCTCGTCGGCCAACTGCTTCTGTCGAGTCCGATCCGTAGCAAGCTTCACGACGCCGACAACACGACCCGATTCGTCGAACATCGGGTTGTAGGTGGCCTGGATATAGATCGTCCGCCCCCCCTTGCCGAGTCGCCGATACTCGCCAGTGCGGAACTTGCCGGCGCGGAGCGATTCCCAGAATTGCTCGTACTGCAACGAGGCGGCATAGCTCGGCTCGACGAACATCCGGTGGTGTTTCCCTACGATCTCGTCGAGGGTATAGCCGACAGTCGCCAGGAAGTTGCGATTGGCATCGAGAATCGTGCCGTCCAGGCTGAATCGAATGACCGCCTGCGATCGATCGACGGCATTCAGTAGTCGCATGTCGTCGTCGTTGATCTTAGGAACGGTCGGCGCCGAGGCAGGCATGACTTGTCCCGACGGCGGAGACGTCAAAGGAGAGGCGTCCGAGCGCGAAGCGATACCGAAACGGGAGAGGAAGTTCATTGCTTGGAGTTCCTTGACTGTGTAGAGGAGAACGATGATCTGATCTTCGATGTCATGTGCCGAAGGGAATCGACTCAGGTGCCGATGTTCTCGCGGCGCGTGATGCAGACGAAGCGTTCGCCGTCGTGGGTGACGCAGGCGTTGCCGCCGTTGTCCGAGGCTTCGCTCATCGCCAGTTCGGCTCGCTCGAGGAACGCCTCGGCCGAATCGCCGAGGGCCAGTTCGGTGACGCCGACCGAGACGGTGAAGTTGACCTTCCCCGATGGGCTCGGGACTTCGCAGCGAGCGATCGCTGAACGCAGCCGCTCCGCGATCTTCTGGGTGTTTTCGAGGCGAGCGCTGGGGAACATCGTGCCGAACCGGCCGCTGCCGAAGCTGGCGATGTTGTCCATGTCGCGGACCGACGCCTTCAGGAACTGGATCGTCGCCTTCAGCACGAGATCGGCGGTCTCCTGACCGCGACCGGTCACCAGTTCCATCCAGTTGTCGACTCGCAGGATGGCGATCGAGACGGTCGAGCCGCCTCGCTTCCATTCGGCGACGCGCCGCTTCACCTCTTCGCGGAAGGTCGACGTGCTCGACAGGCCGATCGACCATTCCGGTTCCGACATCGTTTCGGCACCGTCGCTGCTTCCGTCGAGGACCGACGAGGCAAGGAGCGGCTGGCATTCGTTGCCGTCGTGCCAGAAGCCGCGATTGCGTCCCGCTTCCTTCGCCCGATAGAGCGCGTCGTCGGCTCGCTTCACCGTCAGCTCGAACGACTCGCCGGCACGCAACTGAGCCAACCCGGCACTGGCGTTCACGCGAAGCGTCTTGCCCTGAAACTCGATCGAGCCTTCGCCGATCGAGCCGCGAGCCGCTTCACCCCAGCCCAGACAGTTCTCGATCGGGTGACCCGCGAAGACGACCGCGAACTCCTCGCCGCCGTAGCGACAGGCGACTCCGTGGCGTCGCGTGCGACGGGTCAGCGTGCGAGCGACGTGCTTGAGCACCTCGTCTCCCGCCTGATGACCGTGCATGTCGTTGAACTTCTTGAAGTGATCGACGTCGAGCATCATCACCGTGGTCGGCGTCCCTTCCGCTTCCAGTCGCGCCTGGGCATCGGCCAGCGTCTTGTCGAAGCAGCGTCGGTTCGCGACGCCGGTCAGTGCGTCGGTGTTCGCCTCTTCCGCGGCGCTCTGGATCAGCGTCGCCTGTTCGAAGAGCTGGTCCTCGGCCTTCTCGAGCTTCGCCGACAACGCTTCGTTCGCCTTCAGCACCTTGGCCAGCACCGCCATGATGCCGGGGGCGTCCCCTTCGAGCGACTTGAGTTCCGTATTCGCCATCTGCACCGACTCGCAATGCTCGCCGACGTCGACGGCGATGCCGGCAGCCAGCTTCTGGACCCTGCGGAGCAGATCGTCGGTCTGCTTCTGCTTGGCGACGAACGCGGTCCGCTCCCGATCGTCGACGGTCGGCTTGGGAGCCTTCTTCTTGGGAGTCGCGTTGCCGCTGCCGGAACCTCGCAACGTCCAGCCGGCGGCGATGCCGGCCGCTCCGACGACGATCGAGACGATGAGGTTGATCAGCAGAGTCACGAGGGAGACTCCGAAACGAAGGAGAGTAGGGACGTACGGACGGTGTCGGCGGCGATGGCCGCAGAACTCGGGAAGGTCTAGGTCGGTGACCGACCACGTCAAGCGAACCGGACGGCACGTCGCCGAACCGGTCCGGTCGTCGCTCCGACCGACGTCGCAGAGCGGGCGCCGCGAGCGAATCGCGCCGATTCGGTTGCGGTTCGCAGCGACGACCTAACCTTCCGGCATCTCGTCGCGACGGTCGTACGTCGCAGCGCGATCGTTCGTCCGCACTCCCTTTCCGCGAACGCCGCGATGATCTACGCCCTGCTGGTCGCGCTGATCGCGACCGCCAATCTGGTCGTGGGCTATGTCGCCGCCGTCCGACTCGGCTGGGGTCCGCCCGGCTGGGAGCCGCTGATGTCGTACCTGGGGATCGGCCCGGGGCGCGTCGATCAGGGGATGGAGTTCGGCAGCGAGCTCGATCTGCAGCGGCTGATCGACTTCGGCGACCAGCGGATGCGGAAGTTCCGCAGTGCGCGGATCGAACCGTCGGAACCGCTCCAGAACGGACTCTTGCGACTGCAGGTGGCTCTCGACCGGACGACGTTGGCGATCGAGACGGCCGAGGCGCGGTTGTTGGCCGCTCGCATCGCCCCTCCCGGAAACGGCTGGGACTCGCTGGCAACGGTCGTGCGGACCGACGTGCTGGAGGGATTCGATCGGATCGACGAGGGATGCGACGCGGCGCACCAGGCGCTCGGTTCGCGCGATCAGCATCGCCTGCTCGCGTCGCGCACGGCGCTCGCCGCCGTCGTTCGGACCGCTCGCCCGAAGTGGGCGACCTGGTCGGTCGTCGACGAGGCGTCCGCCGACGATGCGATCGGCATGCTGCTGGCCATCGCGCGACGCACGCTCAGCGAGCTCCGTTCCGCTCAGGGGCCGATGCTCGGCATCCTGCACGACATCCTGGGCGAGAATCACCAGGTGATGGACTGGGACCCGGGGCTCCACCGCCATCCGGCACACGGACTTCATACGCTGATCGCCTACGATGCCGACCGGCGTCTCAACCCGTCCGACGACGACTCGCAGTTCTATGTGGCGCGAGTCGGGATCGATCAGGCCGCGACGAATCAGGATGACCTCGGCGGACTCTTCTTCCACGCCTTCGGTGACCGCTTCGCCGAACGTCTCGGACAACAGCTTCCGGCTCACTGGATGGTCGCTCCTGACGGCTGCGGCGATTTTCTGATTCGCGGCGAGGCGCGGTCGATGGACGAGTTCACTGCCGAACTCGATCGGATCCGGCAGCGGATCGCCAAGACCGAGGTGCGGGTCGGCACGCTGAAGCGTCATCCGACCGTCAGCGTCGTCGTGCTGACCGACAGTGCCGCCTGTCCGACCGAGTTCCAACTGCTCGAACTCCAGCGCCTGTTGGCGACCGTCCGCAACTACGGAGGGAACCGGGTCTATCTGTGCGACGGCGGGGCCGAGGTGTTGGTGATGCCGCTGAGCGAGACGTTCCCCGATGCGGTTCTCGAGATCTGAACGGCCGAACGCCGCGGCGGGATGGGATGACGCTTCCGCCAGCGCTCCGGACGTCCGCCAGCGCGCCGGGTAGGTTCAGGGACGAGATGGCGCCGGTTCTTCCCTTGATCGGGGGCTCCAGCACTAGGCGACTCGCAGGCGACGCCTAAGATTCCATTCACGCCCGCGGCGTTCCCTGTCGCGTTGCGCCTCGACGGTCGTCCTCGCGACCCGACAGCGACTGTCCTGCGGGGGGGCAGAAGCCGGGCGGGAACGGATGGCGAGCGAGCCGATCATGCGATTGCTGACCATCGAGACGACGTGCGACGAGACGGCGGCTGCGGTCGTCGACGATTCGCTGCGCGTTCTCGGTTCGGTCGTCGCCTCGCAGGACGAACTGCATGCCGCGTATGACGGCGTCGTTCCGGAGATCGCGGCCAGGGCGCATCTGGAGCGGATTCTGCCGGTCATCGAAGCGGCGCTCGAGCGGTCCGCGACGACTCCGTCGGAGATCGACGCGATCGCTGTCGCGACGCGTCCCGGTCTGGCCGGGAGCCTGCTGGTCGGGCTGGTCGCCGCCAAGACGCTCGCATGGCTCTGGGATCGCCCGCTGATCGAGGTCGATCATCTGCGGGCGCATGTCTATGCCTGTCGGATTGCCGCCGAGCGCGATCTCTTTCCCTGCGTCGGTTTCGTGGTGAGCGGGGGGCATACGCATCTGTACCGCTGCGACTCGCCGCTCGACTTCACGACGCTCGGAGCGACGATCGACGATGCGGCGGGGGAAGCGTTCGACAAGGTTGCGTCGATGCTCGGCCTGCCGTATCCGGGGGGGGCTCCTCTGGCGCGTCTGGCCGAGCGAGGGAATCGCGACGCATATCGACTGCCGCGCCCGCTGCTCGACGAATCGCGACTGGACTTCAGCTTCAGCGGCCTCAAGACCGCGGTCCGCTATGCGATCGCCGGTCCGGGAGGGACCCCCGATGCCACTTGCCTGCCCGACGAGGGGACGCGAGCCGATCTGGCGGCGTCGTTTCAGGAGGCGGTCGTCGATTGTCTGGTCGGCAAGAGCGTCGCGGCTTGTCGACGGACCGGTCTGAACCGCCTGTGCGTCGGAGGTGGGGTGGCGGCCAACCGTCGCTTTCGGGAGCGATTGGAGCGGTCCTGCCGCGAAGCGGGAATCGAACTGCATGTCGCGCCGCTCGACTGGTGCACGGACAATGCCGTCATGGGGGCGCTCGGGTTCGAGAGTCTGCGGGCCGGGCAAACCGCTCCGCTTGATCTGGATGTCGTACCCGGCCTCATCCGCCGCTGAAGAACTCCCTTCTCGACTCGAGGACATCCCGAGGGGGAACGGCGTTCTATCGTTGTCCGAAACGCGAAGCCGCATGACCGAGGGATCTCATGGCGATCGATGAAGGCGAGTTCGAAGGAGACGAGCGGAGCGGATTCCGCAAGGCGCTCGACAACGTGTTCGGCATCGATGCCCGTTCGTTGGCGCTGTTCCGGATGGTCATCGCGCTGCTGGTGCTCGTCGACATCTATGTCCGCTGGCCGACGCTGGCGGATTTCCAGACCGACGACGGGACCTTTTCGCGCGCCGTCTGTCTCGACTTCTACGAAGGTCAGGGGATCGTCAAGAACGGTCTGATCCCCGATCAGCCGTTGCCGTTGTGGTCGTGGCATCTGATCTCGGGGCAGCTCTGGCTTCAGCAGACGCTCGTCGGCATGCAGGCCGGAGCGGCGATCCTGCTGCTGTTCGGCTTCCGGACGCGGCTGATGACGTTCGTCGTCTGGCTGCTGATGATCTCGCTGCACGTCCGCAATCCGATCGTGCTCAACTCGGGCGACACCCTGCTCCGGATGCTCCTGTTCTGGGCGATCTTCCTGCCGCTCGGCGCCCGCTGGTCGTTCGACAAGCTGATGCGTCCCGCGGCGCGTCTGTCGACGGCGGCGGTCACGTCGGTCGCATCGGCGGCGATCCTGATCCAGCTCTGCGTGATGTACTGGTTTACCGGCATCGCCAAGTCGAACGAGCTCTGGTTCACCGGGCGGGCACTCGAGAACGTCCTGGAACTCGACCTGCTGACTCGCCCCTGGGGGAAGCGACTGCTCGCCTATCCCGATCTGATGCGCTGGTTCACGCTCGGCACGGTCTACGGCGAGCTGATCCTGCCGTGCCTGCTGTTCATTCCGTGGCGGACCCACTGGTTCCGACTGTTCAACATCGCCGTCGCCTGGGTCTTTCACCTGGGGATCGTCCTGACGATGTCGGTCGGGCTCTTTTCGGCGATCTCGATGGCGGCGTGGCTGTTGTTCCTGCCGCGGCAGTTCTGGGACTCGGCCGTCATTCGCGGTCTGCTCGGCTCGTTGCTCGGTTCGGCTTCGATGGTCGAATCGGATGCGGTCGGTCGGCGGGTCGCGATCGAGGACGAAACGCCGGCGTGGAAGCGTTACGGCGGCATCGCCCTCCAGTCCTTCGTCGGTCTGGTGCTCGTCTACGTGATCTGCTGGAACCTGTCGCGGGTCCGGCCGGACGACCCGATCCTGTCGAAGTTCATGCCCAAGCCGATCCAGGGGCCGGGGCAGATGCTGATGCTGGCGCAAGAGTTCAAGATGTTCGACCAGCCGCCGGCGCTCGACTTCTGGTTCGTCTACGAGGCACGCCTGCGCAACGGCCAGACGCTCGACCTCTTCAGCGGCAAGCCGATCGAAGGGGAAGGCAAGCCGAAGGACATCTTCAGCCGCTATCGCGACCATCGCTGGCGGCGGCTGCACGCGAACCTGCTCGCTCCCGAGTACGTCATGCTCCGTCGTCCGATCACCGAGTTCCTGGTGCGGCGCTGGAACGAGACGCATTCGAGCGACTTTCAGGTGTCGCACGTCACGATGCGGTTCTTCCAACGCTTCTCGAACGAGGCCGAGGACGATCAGCACATCGTCTCGGAGAACTGGGTCGACATCACCGTCGAGGACGAGAGTCCGATCGACGGGCTCCTCCAGTCGCTGGAGAGCGGCGGCCGGCTGTTGCCGTAAGAGTCGCGCCGGCCGGGGGAGACTTCGTCGCCGATACTCGCCCCTCGAGCGTCAGCCGGACGCTTTTTCGGCCCCCGCCTCGGTCTTCGCTTCAGTCTTCGCGTCGGCGGTCGCCTCGCGTCGCTCTCCGGCCCTGCGCCAGCGGTCGACCAACCAGGTGTCGATCACCAGCTGCGCCACGTGGTAGCTGACCAGCGGCAGGATCGAGCAGCCCAGATCGACGGCCAACGACAGCCCGACCATCAGCGTCTTCTGACTCCCTGCGATCGCGACCGCCAACGTGTCGGCTCGATCGAGCCGCAAGGTCCGGGCGGACGCCAGCCCCGCCCAGAACGCGAGCAGATGGAGGCCGACGACCGCGGCGATCATCGGCAGCAGCGCCAGCAGCGTCGCCGCCGCTCCGGCCTCGGCGGCCCGCCCTGAAACGCGAGCCGAACCGAGGCCGACCATCGCGAGAATGCCGATCTGCGCCGCGAGGCTCAACTGGCGCTTGTGCTCGGTCCCCCAGGTCGCGACTCGCGCACTGCGGCGAAGCATCTGAGCGACCGCCATCGGCGCGACCACCTGCAGGGCCAGCTGAGGGACGAGCGCGAGCCAGCGCGCCGGGTCATCCCCTCGCCCCAACAGCACCCACAGCCAGCACGGAGCGACGACGAAGCAGGCGGCGTTGGTGATCACGGTCACGACCAGGGCGACCGCATCGTTCCCTCCGCCGCGCCGAGTCCAGACCGCTGCGGACGCCAAGGTGCACGGGATGATCGCCGCGACGATCAGCCCCTCGCCGACATCGGGGGGCAGGAGCTGCGCGATCGGCCAGGCGGCGAGCGGCTGGAAGAGCGCGTTGACGCCGATCCCGGCGAGCGGCGCGGCCGGGCGCCGCAGCGTCCGCCCGAAGTCCCGAGCGGCGATCGGCAGCGCCATCAGGAACATCACCAGCGCGACGATCCCTCCGCGCAATGCCGCCGACTCGGATGCGATCACCAGCGGCCGCCACCCCGAGAGACCGGCGATCACGACGATCGCCAGCGCGATCAGGAAACCGTTGGCTCGCAGCAGCGTCAGCACGTCGTCCGATTCCTTGCGATCGCGCGACTCCGTCTCGCGGGCCGGGGGCGCATTGTCGTCGTCGCCGGTCGCGAACTAGAATCCGTTCCCGATCCCCGAGGCGAAACCGCCTCGCCCCGAATCCCTGCGCCGAGGACCGGCTCGAAGATGCTGCGATATTGGACCGCCGGGGAATCCCACGGCAAGGCCCTGACCGCTCTGGTCGACGGGTTTCCGGCCGGCCTGAGCCTCTCGACCGACGACATCGATCGGGACCTTCGACTGCGTCAGGGGGGCTACGGACGAGGCGGTCGGCAGAAACTCGAGACCGACAAGGTCGATGTGCTGTCGGGAACGTGGCAAGGGGTGACGCTCGGCAGCCCGCTGACGCTGCAGATCGTCAACAGCGACTACAAGCTCGAGCGGCTCAAGGAACTCGAACGGCCGCGTCCCGGGCACGGCGATCTGACCGGAGCCATCAAGTACCTCGGTTCGGTCCGAGGGATTCTCGAGCGAGCCAGTGCGCGCGAGACCGCGGCGCGCGTCGCCGCGGGGAGTCTCGCGAAACAGCTCCTGCGGCGCTTCGGCATCCGGACGATCGGCTACGTGGTCGAACTGGGAGGGGTGCCGCTGCCGGCCGAAACGAGCGGCAGCCTCGAGCAGCGTCTGGCCGTCCGCGATGCGAGTCCGGTCTATTCGCTCGCCCCTGCCCACGATGCCGCCGCCGTCGCCGCGATCGATCGAGCGACCGACGACGGAGATACGCTCGGCGGGATTCTCGAGATCCGAGTCGAAGGGCTCCCGTTCGGCCTCGGAACCCACGCCCAGTGGGACCGCAAGCTCGACGGGCGGATCGCCCAGGCAGTCATGGCGGTTCAGGCGATCAAGGGGGTCGAGATCGGCCTAGGGTTCGAGGCAGCCCGGCGCCCCGGCTCGCAGGTCCATGACCCGATCCATTTCGACCCCGAACATCGGGAGGGGCCCGACCTCGGTTTCGTCCGCCCGTCGAATCATGCCGGCGGGCTCGAAGCGGGGATGACCAACGGCCAGCCGCTGGTCGTTCGCGCCGCCAAGAAGCCGATCAGCACCCTGCGCAAGCCCCTCGCTTCGATCGATCTGGACACGAAGAGCCCGAAGGGGGCAAACTACGAGCGAAGCGACGTCTGTGCCGTTCCGGCGGCGGCCGTGATCCTGGAATGCGTCGTGGCGTTCGAAGTGGCGGCGGCGCTGATCGACAAGTTCGGCGGTGACAGCATCGTCGAGATGGAAGCGCGCTACGAACTCTTCCGCAAACTGGCGCTGCAGCGCTGAACGGCTCGCTGACCGAACGACCACCCGTCCGCACCGAGGTCTCCGTTCGCTTTTTCCGTTCCCGACCTCGGCAACGACTCCGCCGGCAAGGATGCCGCCCCGATGGCTCAGGCCGAACCCTCGAACCGCGCATCGACCCGCGCCGACGCGTTCGCGTCGTGGTCGGATGATCGACGTCGTGCGGTCTGCCGACTGGGGTTCCTGCTCGGAGGCATCGTCCCGCTGGTTCTGATCCTCTGGTGGATCGCCACGTCGGACGGCAGGTCCGAATGGGAAGAGCGACTGGCTCGACTGACCGGGCTCGACGTCCGGATCACCGCGGTCTCGTCGCCGTCGCTCGATCGGATCGACCTCGCCGATCTCGAGTTCTCGGATCCCGAATCGGGCTGGCTCCTGCGGATCGGTCAGCTCAGCCTGACTCGCCAAGCGGACCGTTGGTCGGCGGTCGGTGATCGAGTCGTGCTCTGCGCCGATCGTCTCGCACTGCTGCCGCGGCGGATCGACGGTCTTTTCGAGCTGCCGTCCGCGACTCAGGACGAGTTCGAGATGGTGCTGCGCGGCGTGACGGCGGTCGACAGCTCGGGGAGCGACACCGCGGCCTCGTTCGACCGGATGGTCTGGACGCGCCGCGCCGAACCGGAACAGGTGACGCTCTCGGCCAGGATCGTTCCGGCCGGAGCGGCCGAGGAGAGTCCGATCCAGCTGCGGTTCGACCGCTCGCGACTTGCCCCGCGCGAATCGGCCGACTCGCCCGGGGAAGGCATGTCGGACGAGGCGCGGGACGGGATGCTGGGACTGCGCGGGGTGATCGACACGCGCGGGCATGAGATCGACCTCGAGTGGCTCGCCCTCTTCGGACTGCTCGATCGGCAGTGGGGAGACGAGGCGGCGTTTCGCGGGGTCGGCAAGGTGACGGCGGTCGACGGCGGTCGACCCGACTGCGAACTCGTCGGTCGCTTCGTCGACGTCGACCTGCAGCGATTCGTCGGCAGCCGTTTTCGTCACGTGCTGCAGGGGCGAGCCGAAATCGAACTGACTCGTTGCCGAATCGAGCAGGGGCGAGCGGTGATGCTGTCCGGAGTGCTGCGAAGCGCCCAAGGAGCGATCGGCCTGCCGCTCGTCCGTTCGCTCGGCGAGGAGCTGCAGCTGCAGCCGAGCGACGAGGTGCTCGGCGGTTCGAACGCGACGGTCGGCTTCCGCAACCTGATCGTCCGCTTCGACATCGAAGGGGATCGTTTCGAGTTGGACGGCGACGAGGCGGGGACGCTGATCGCCGACACCGCCGGTCTGCCGCTGCTGCGAGTCGTCCGCTCGTTTCCGCGACGACCGCAGGACCTGGTCCGCGCCCTGGTTCCCGACAGTCGACTGGAAGTCCCGCTGACCCGCGAGACGGCGGAGCTGCTTGACTGGCTCCCGCTCCCCTCGATCGCGCTCACCGCTCCGGAATCGGCCGAGCGACCGCGCGGCGTGCTCCGCTTCGATCGCTGAGCGAAACGCCGCGCGGCTCGACGGTGCCGCGCTTCCGCGTCAATGACGCGGTTCGACCTGCAGCAGATGGCGAACGAAGAAGTCGCGACGGCGGCGCTGGCCGTACGGCGATTCGGCGATTCCATGCCCTCCTCCGGGAACGAGCAGCAGGTCGAAATCCTTGTCCGCCTTGATCAGCGCATCGACGACCTGCAGGGTGCTCGCCGGGTCGACGTTTCGGTCCATTTCGCCGACCACCAGGAGCAGCTTCCCCCGCAGCCGATGCGCCTGGGTGGAGTTCGCCTGTTCCTCGTAATGCGGACCGATCGGCCAGCCCATCCAAAGTTCGTTCCACCAGATCTTGTCGATCCGATTGTCGTGACAGCCGCAATCGGCGACCGCGACGTGATAGAAGTCGCCGTGAGCCAGCAGGGCGCGGAGCGCGCTCTGCCCTCCGGCCGATCCGCCGTAGATGCCGACTCGCGTCAGATCGAAGCAGTCGTACTTCGCGGCGGCAGCGCGGATCCAGGCGATCCGATCGGGGAAGCCCGAGTCGCCGAGGTTGCGGGCACAGACGTCATGGAACGCCTTGCTCCGCCAGTTCGTCCCCATGCCGTCCATCTGCACGACGACGAAGCCGAGTTCGGTCAGCTCCTGGCCGTAGTGCGCGATGCCGAATTCCTTCGGCACGAACTGCCCCTGAGGGCCGGCGTAGATCGATTCGATGATCGGCCACTTGCGGTTCGGGTCGAAGTTCGTCGGTCGATAGATGACCCCGTGGATGTCCGTGACTCCGTCGCGCCCCTTGGCGACGAACCGTTCCGGGATTTGCCACCCTTCGGCCAACAGGCGGCTCCAGTCGGCCGTCTCGAGCGCCACGATCAGCTCACCCGTTTCGGCGCTGCGCAGTTCGTGAACCGGCGGCTGGTCGACGCGCGACCAGCGATCGATCAGGAAGCGGCCGTCGGGCGAGAAGGTCGCCTCATGCGTCCCGTTGCCGCGCGTCAGGATCGTCAGCCCTTGGCCGTCGAAGCCGATCCGCGCGACGTGCAGGTAGTACGGATCCTGTTCGGGAAAGAGCCCTCCCGCCTCGAACGTGATCGTCCGCTGCTCGACGTCGACCGACAGGACCCGGCGCACCACCCACTCGCCGCGCGTGATCTGCCCCAGCGGCTCGCCGGTCCGCATGTCGAAGCGATACAGATGATTCCAGCCGTCGCGCTCCGACATCCACAGGATCTCGTTCGTCTCGTCCAGATAGCGGAGCAGATGCTTGTGCGCATAGTCGATGAAGGTCGGACTCGTCTCTTCGAACAGCGTCGCCGTCTCGCCCGTCCGGCCGTCGACCGCGACGATCCGCAGCACCTGGTGTCCGCGCTGGTTGTACTGGAACAGGAACCGCTGCGAGTCGGCGGTCCAGTGGATCGAGTCGATCGACCAGGGATTATCGAAGAGCGTCGCCTCGGGCACGATCGCCGTCGCGCCGTCGACCAGCAGCAGCACGGGGCGGGGCCGATCGAGTTCGTCTCCCGGCTTGGCATAGTCCATCATGTGGAGCTTGGGCTGGAGCTGATCGGCGGGAGTCGATTCGATCAGCGGGATCTGTCGCGTCGGAACGCGGCGCACGCGTCGCGCGACGGCGCGGAGCGAATCGGGAGCCCAGACGACTCGCTCGTCGTAGTGGTCGTCGTCGGTCGCGTCGCTGGTCCACGCTCGCTCTTCGCCCGACATCACGTCGCGCAGCCAGACGTTGCCGTCCTTCAGGAACGTCTCCCAACGCCCGTCCGGACTGCGACGTTCGTTTCCTTGCCCCGGCGGTCGTTCGCCGCGCCGACGCCGCCCCCCTCGTTCGCCGCGCGGCGGCGGTTCGTCGGCCGCGGCGCCGGTCGGCGACTCGATCGTCTCGAGCGATGCGGTGGCGGGGGTCCAGCGATACCAGTTCCCGTTCGCCTGGAGTTCGACGAACGAGTCGCCGAACGCCAATCGCTCGATCGGCAGCTGCTTCGCTTCGAACGGCGAGCCGAGCGACTCGGTCAGCTTCGCGGCGACCGCGTCATGATCGAACGCGGCCGATCGGGTGCCGGCGACCGCATCGACCAGCACGAACTCGCGCTCGTCCTGGCCGAGGTCGACGCGGTACCAGAACCGCTCGCCCCCCGGCAGCCATCGCGGCTCGACCGTCGAGCGGCTGACCTTCCCCGACATCCGTTGACGAAAGTTCTCGCTTCGCTCGTAATCCTCGCGACTCCCCTGCCCCGCCGCTTGCGAGATCGACAGACCGCTCAGGAGCAACAACAGCACGAACTTGGGCATCGGCAGATGCATGGTGACCTTCTCGACAGACGGAAAACGGACGCGCCGCGATCGGTGGGAGCGAGGTGGGGCGTTGCGGTCGTCCAGTCTAGTCACCTGGCTCGGCGATGCTGCCCCTGCCCCGGCGGCTCCTGGCTCCCCCTCATGCCGGCTGCGGTCGAGATGCCCCGCAACGAGTCGCTTCGCTAGAATGTCGCCGCCGGTACCGGTCGACGATCGCGTCGGGTCCGGAGTCCTGGTCGACGTTCGCCCTTTCGAGGTTTCCATGCAGGTCCGCAACATCGATGCCGTCCCTTCCCAGCCGGTCGACATGCCCGGTTCGTCCGGCTGCCGCGTGCAGTGGCTGCTGGGCGAAAAGGACGGGGCGCCGAACTTCGCGATGCGCCGTTTCGAGGTCGCTCCCGGAGGCCACACGCCGCGGCACCATCATCCGTACGAGCACGAGGTGTACGTGCTGGCAGGCGAGGGAGAGGTGATCGAAGGGGAGACGCCGCATCGGATCGCCGCCGGTGACGTCATCCTGGTGAAGCCGGACGAGGTGCATCAGTTCCGGAACATCGGCCCCTCGCCGCTCCGCTTCCTCTGTCTGATCCCGAACGACGCCGCGTCCAAGGCGGTCACCGTGGTGCCGGAGTGCGGCATCGAGTCGCACGGATGAGCGGCGACGCGGAGCGACCGTCGTCGTTCGACGCGCCGGCGACACCGGGCGTCTCGGTCGGCACGCCGGCGGCCGAAGCGGCGCGCTTGCGCGACGAGATCCGTCGCCACGACCGTCTGTACTACATCGACGCGCAGCCCGAGATCACCGATCTCGAGTACGACCGTCTGCTGCGCCGCCTGACGGAGCTCGAAGCGGCGCATCCCGAGCTGGTCGACCCGGACAGCCCGACGCAGCGGATCGGCGACGCGCCGGTCGAGCATCTCGAGCAGCATGCGCATCGTCTGCCGATGCTCTCGATCGAGAACGTCTATGACGAATCGGAACTGGCGGCGTTCGGCAAGCGAGTGCTCGACGAGTTCGAATCCGAAACGGTCCCGTGGGTCGTCGAGCTGAAGATCGACGGCGTCGCGGTGTCGCTGACCTACGAACAGGGGCGTCTGGTTCGAGCGCTGACGCGGGGCAACGGCACGGTCGGCGACGACATCACGCATAACGTCCGGACGATGGCCGACGTGCCGCTGCGGCTGTCGGGGAACCCGCCGCCGCTGCTCGAGGTGCGCGGCGAGGTCTACATGACCAACTCGGATCTCGTGCGACTCAACCAACGCCAGTCGGAAGCGGGCGAGGCGCCGTACGCCAACACGCGAAACGTCTGTGCCGGCAGCATCCGCCTGCTCGATCCGCAGCTCGCGGCTCAGCGGCGACTCAGACTCTTCTGTCACGGCGTCGGCTACTGCGAAGGGCTCCGCAGCACGAATCACTTCGACTTCCTGCAGGAGATCCGCGACTACGGGCTCCCGGCCACGCCGCACGTGCGCCGCTGCGAGACGTTCGAGCTGGCGACGGCGCGCTGTCGCGAACTGGTCGAAGAGCTGCACGAACTCGATTTCGAGGTCGACGGACTGGTGCTGAAGGTCGACCGTTTCGATCAGCGCGAACGTCTCGGCACGCGCTCCAAGAGTCCGCGCTGGCTCGTCGCCTACAAGTGGGAAAAGTACGAAGCGACGACGCGACTGAACGAGATCCGACTGCAGATCGGCAAGACCGGCGCAGTGACTCCGGTCGCCGAACTCGAACCGGTCCCGCTCGCCGGCACGATCGTTTCGCGAGCCAGCCTGCACAACGCCGACGAGATCGCTCGCAAGGACATCCGAGTCGGCGATGTCGTCGTCGTCGAGAAGGCGGGGAAGATCATTCCGCACATCGTGCGAGTCGAGAAGCACGAACGAAAGGCAGAGCTGCCGGAGTTCGCGTTTCCGACCGAGTGCCCGGAGTGCGCCACGCCGCTCCGCAAGGACGAGGACGGGGTCTTCATCCGTTGCCCGAACTGGGAGTGCCCCGCTCAGGTCCGCGAACGGATCCGCTTCTTCGCGACTCGCAACGCGATGGACATCGAAGGGCTCGGCGACAAGCTGGTCGAACAGCTGGTGGCGCACGGTCTGGTCCGCCGCTACGGCGATCTGTACCGGCTGACGGTCGAGCAGTTGGTCGAACTCGAGCGGATGGGACGGCGGTCCAGCGAGAAGCTGATCGAAGGAATCGCGGCGAGCAAGGAGCGGGGGATGGCGCGGCTGCTGGCTGCGCTGTCGATCCGCCATGTCGGGACCACGGTCGCTTCGCTGCTGGCACGTCGCTTCGGTT
>CAZZBI010000084.1:16001-16446 GCA_964652385.1 uncultured Pirellulaceae bacterium
CGATCGGCTCGCCGAGGCGTCGCTCGACGAACTGCTCGCGATTCACGAGATCGGCGATGCGATCGCCGGCAGCGTTCACGACTACCTTCGCTCCGACCAGGGGCGAGCCGACATCGACGATCTTCGCTCGCTCGGCGTCCGATTCACGGCGGATCAGACGGCGCCGGTCGGCGATCAGCTCGCCGGGATGACGATCGTCGTCACGGGGACGCTGACCCGGTTCACTCGCGAGTCGATCGAAGAAGCGATCCGCTCTCGCGGGGGCAAGGCAGGCTCGAGCGTTTCGAAGAAGACCAGCCTGGTGGTCGCCGGCGAATCGGCCGGGAGCAAGCTCGCGAAGGCGCAGGAACTCGGCATCCGTGTGATCGACGAGGGAGAGTTCCTGCAGCTGATCGGAGAGGCGTCATGAGCCGAGCGGCGCCGGCACCGCGGACGCGACGTGCGC
>CAZZBI010000085.1:0-16419 GCA_964652385.1 uncultured Pirellulaceae bacterium
GGGTGAGGCGCGGGGACCCCTTGCTGACGCTGCGGGCTGGGGAGGCACGGAGTGAGGCGCGGAGCGAGGCACGGGGACCCCTTGCTGACGCTGCGGGCTGGTGAGGCACGGGGTCGGTGCCTCCGTTTCCTCAGTGCCTCCGTGAGAAAAATCCGGCCCGTGAGCTCTGTCGTATGAACTCCGGCCCGTGAGCTCTGTCGTATGAACTCCGGCCCGCGGGCTCCGCCCGAGATAACGGCCCTCCCCGCGGCTCGCGCGACGATCCGGCCGGTTACCAGATCGCTTCCATCTGGTCGACGATCTGCTTGGCGATGCCGTCGATCAGTTCCTGCTGAGCGGTCGCCATCGACTGGCCCCCTTCGGGGACGAACGCGACATCCTCGTCGATCTTCAGTTGGATGCGTTGCATCAGCGGAGCACCGGAGCGGGTCGCCCAGGTCGCTTCGACCGCCAGATCGAACTGCAGTTCGCGCGGATCGTCGTTGATGTTCTCGGCGAGAACGTGTTTCCGATCGGTGGTGATTCGGGCGGTCAGAACGGTGTCGGCCGTCGTCTCGCCCGCGATCAGATAGGGAGAACGCTGCTGGATCTCGCGCACCAGCGCCTCGGTCAGTCTCAGCCCGAGGCCGCGGCGGAGCGAATCCGACTCGACGATCGGAACATGCACGCTCCGGACGTCGGGGCGGAAGAGCTGCAGATTGCCGAAGCGATAACCGGCACAGCCGCTCGACAGGACCGCTCCGGCGACGCTTCCGGCGATCAGCCGCAACGCGGTTCGACGGTCGGTCGTCGGTCGGTTCGGCTCGCGGTTCATCGCGGGCCTCGCGACGGGAAGAGCGGCTTCTGGTCCTTCGGTTCCGGCAGCAGGGCGACGAGTCCGGGAAGGAGGACCGGAGGGACATCGGGCAGATCGGCGATGGCGGTCATCCGATCGCGAGCCGCCTGAGCGACCGACGTCTCGGGATACTTGTCCAGCACCAGCTGATAGTGGATCCGCGCCGCGCGATACTCCTTGCGACGTTCGTAGAGCTGAGCCATGGCGAGATCGCGCTCGGCCATGCCGTGGCGGATCTCGGAGGCGAGTTCGTCGAGGACCTGGCGGTTCTCGTCGACCTTGCCGGGGAACTGCTTGACGATCGTCTGGAGCAGGCGATCGGAACGGACCAGTCCGGTTCCGTCGTAGTCGGGGCCGCGATAGGCATCCAGACGCGCCCGGATCTCGAGCAGCATCGCATTGAACAGATGCGGCGTCCCCGGATAGGCCTGGCGGAGATCCTCGTAGGTGTCGGCCGCGTCCAGCAGCCGTCCGTGCGCGAAGTAGGCGTTCGCCAACGCCATCGTGGCGTCGTCGGCCAGCTTGCCGGTCGGATCGTCCAGGCGGATCTTGTCCAGCACTCGCATCGCATGACCGTCGGTATCGCGTCTGGGGCGACGCGGATCGGTCAGGTTGTAGGTCAGGAACGAATCGGGATCGATCTCGTCGAGCTGCAGCCAGTAGCGCGCGATCGAAAAGCGTCGCGCCTCGGCTCGGTCCAGATACCGAGTCCCGGGGAACTGCTTGATCAGCATCTCGAACGACTCGTTCGATTCGGCATACCGATCGGCGAAGAAGTACGCCTCGCCCGCCTGGAAGAGCGCGTCGTGCGACAGGGACGAGTTGGGATAGCGTTCCGCCGCCTCGCGATACCGCTCGCCGGCGACGGCGAATTTCTCCCGCGCCTCGGCCGGAATCGCCCGCGCCCCGCTGTTGCCGTCTCCGGCCCCCGCGAGCGTCAGCGCTTCCTCATAGGCATCTTCGGCGAAACCGAATGCCTTCTCGGCCTCGCTCCGGTTCGGCCCCTTTCCCACCAGACGCTTGAACGTCTTGGGAAGCTCGGTCGGTCCGAAGTCCTCGACCGTCAGCGGATCGGCCACCGCCTCGGCATCCTCGTCGTACGAAACGGTACGGACCGGATTCTCGGGAGCGCGGCCGAGGCCGCGGATCGCGGAGGACGAACCGGTAATCCCGCGGCGATAGTCCTCCATCGCCCGGTCGGTAGCGCGCATCTGCGAACAGCCGTCGGCGACGAGCGCCAGCAGCGTCGTGATCACGGCGACCATGATCCTGTGTTCGGACATCCTTGTCCCCGCAGGTGGCGTCGGCGTTCAGCGGAGCGATCGCGATCGGGACAGGAAGCCGAGCGTCGGCAGCACCCGCAACGGACTTCCGTGTCGATGCTGCAGCAACTGGCCCATCAGACCGCGAATCTCGCCCCATCCTTCCGGCAAGTCCCCTTCCCCGAAGCCCGTCTCGTCGGTCTCCGCCGACTCGAGCCGCTGCAGGAAGCGGATCGTCGTCTCTCGAACCGACACGATCCGTTGCCGGCCCGAGCGGCATCGTCCGCACAGGACTCCGCCGTCGATCGTACTGAACGGCAGGCGACGCTGAAGCGCGACCTCCGTTCCGCAGTCGACGCATCGATCCCACGACGGAGCGACTCCGATCGCGCCGAGCAGATCGAGCTCCAGACGAGTCACCACCAGCGGCAGGTCCCCGTCCGTTTCGATCCGATCGACCGCCCGACTCATCCGATCGTAGAACGCCGCATGCGGGTCATAGCGATCGAAGAATCGAGTCAGCAGTTCCGCCACATGAAAGCCGCACTGGAGTCGATCCAGGTCGCGGCGCCCGGCGCGGAACAGGCGTTCGAGCTTCGCTTCGGTCAGCAGGTCGAGAGCGTCGGACGATTTGCGGAGGAACACTAGACGAGAGCGCGCCAGCAGGTCAAGAGCGCCTTCGAACGGGTTGCGTCGCCGCCGAGCCCCCTTGGCCAACGTGTCGATCCGGCCGAATTCCCGCGTGAACCACCAGACGATGCAACTCGTCTCGCTGAACTCGGTCACCCGCAGCACGATCCCGTCCGCCTGTTCCGCGCTCACGTCCGCCTCGCGACCGACGACACCGAACCGCCTGAACTCCCCCCGTCGTCGCCGAACCCCGACCCGTCGCCGAACGCCGAGCCTTCTCCGCGAGCCGCGTCGCCGTGCCCTGCCGGAAACGCCTGGCGTGCCGAGTCGTCCGAGACCGATGCGGTCGCTCCGACTTCTCGAGTCGCCTCGGATGCGGTCGCTTCGTCCCCCGAGTCGTCGTCGCTGTCGCGCCGCTTCTCGACCCGGACGCGAACGACCTGACGCGGGGAACGTTCGAGCACGCGAAAGAGCGCGCCGGCATGTTCCAGACGGAAATCGACCTGCGGGACATCGCGCGCCGACGCCATCAGCAGCCCGCCGACGGTGTCGTACTCGTCGCTGTCCGGCAAGCGGAGCGCCAGCAGATCGGCGAGGTCGGCCAAATGGAGTCCCCCCGGCACCTCGGCGACGTTCGGCGCCACCATCGTCACCTCGGGCGGGAGCGTCGGTTCCGATTCGTCCCGAATCTCGCCGACGATCTCCTCGAGCACGTCTTCGATCGTGATGATCCCGGCGACCGATTCGTATTCGTCGAGCACGACCGCCAGATGCTGACGCGTCTGGAGAAACTCGCGGAGCATCTCGTCCGCCAAGCGCGAATCGGGGACGACGATCGGTTGGCGCAGGATCGACCGGAGATCGGCCGGCGGAGCGCCGTCGCGCAGGTGCGGGAGCAGGTCGCGGACCATCAGCAGGCCGACGATATGGTCGAGCGAACCGGCATAGACCGGGTAGCGCGACCGCTGCGTCGTGGCGAGGTAGTCGATCACCTTCCCCCAGCTCTCGTCGACCGAGATGGCATCGACGCGACTGCGCGGCGTCATGATCTCGCCGACCGTCACGTCGTCCAGTTCGATCACCCCTTCGATCATCTCGCGAGCCGCCGGTTCGAGCAGCCCTTCCCGCTCCCCGGCGGCGACGATCGACATGATCTCGTCCTCGAGCGCCTCCTCCTCGTCGACCGGTTCATGCGGCGATTCGGTGAAGCGGCTGAAGACGCCGACGACGAACTCCAGTCCGACCGTCAGCGGCCAGGCGACGAGCGAGGCGATCCACCAGATCCGGTGCGTATGGAACAGAAAGGGGACGGCCCACAGTCGGACGACGGCCCACGGGACCCAACTGGTCGAGACGAGCAGCGCAAAGACGCCGACGATGCCCGCTCCCAGAAAACGACTCCACGCTCCCGCGTCGCTCGGGCGGAAGTCCCCCCACAGCCACCAGCTCCCGGCGAGGATCGTGAGGACGGTCGACACGACCTGCAGACTCTCGGCCGCCAGGGTGAACTGTTCGTACCCCGACATGATCCGATCGAAGACGGCGGGCCGGCCGACGTGCCGACAGTGTTCCTCCAGCTCGTGACGCGGGAACCGCTGCAGCACGCGGGCGCCGATCGCCGAGAAGACGGCGAGCGCGAAGCCGAGGGCGGTCAGCGTGGCGAGAACTTCGGGAGTCATCGATCGCGCTCCTTGCCGTCGGTCCGCCCCGTCTCGGTCGAACGAGTCGCGAGGTCGGCACTCGGCAGGTCCCCTCGTCCCGGTTCGTCCGCCGCCCAGCGCGGCACGAGTCCGAACGCGGCCAGCACTCGCGCCTCGGCCTGGCGCATCGCGACTCGATCCTCGTCCTCGTGATCGTCATGCCCGATCAGATGGAGCGTGCCGTGGACGACGTACAGCAGCAGTTCGTCCTCCGGACGCCAGCCGTACTCGAGCGCCTCGCGCGACGCATAGTCGGCGCTGACGATCACTTCCCCTTCGATCCGCTCCCCCGAGTCGTCTTGGTCCAGGAGGAAGCTGAGCACGTCGGTCGGCCAGTCATGCTCCAGATGGCGACGGTTCAGCCGCTGCATCTCGTCGTCGTCGACGACCACCAGGCTCAGGCTTCCCCCCCGGACTCCCGCTTCGGTCAGGATTCGCCGCGCCGCGTCGACGAACCGGTGCGGCGCAAGCGCATGGCGCGACTGACGATCGCTCCATTCGATCTCGATCGCAGGAGGATCAGGAGGTGAGTTCGGGATACTTGACTCGGGCATGGAACATCGCGTTGATGGTCTTGATCAGGCTGATCTCGATCAGCCGCAGTTCCCGCAGCGTCAGGGAGCATTCGTCGAACTGACCGTCGTAGAGCTTCTTCCGCGAGATCTCTCGGACCAGGTTCTCGATCCGGGCGGGAGTCGGATCGACCAGCGTCCGACTGGCGCTTTCGCAGGCGTCGGCGAGCATCAGGACGGCGGTCTCCTTGCTCTGCGGTCGAGGGCCGGGATAGCGGAAGTTCCCCTGATTCAGATCGGGCGAGTTTCCCGCCTCGACCTGCTGCCGCCGCGCCTGTTCGTAGAAGTACTCGACGAGCGTCGTGCCGTGATGCTGTTCGATGAAGTCGACGATCCGCTGCGGGAGTCGATGCTCGCGAGCGAGTTCGACGCCGTCCTTGACGTGCGACAGGATGATCAGCGTGCTCATCTGCGGATTGAGCGAGGTGTGCTTGTTCCCGTCGGTCTGGTTCTCGACGAAGTACTCCGGCTTGCACATCTTGCCGATGTCGTGGAAATAGGCGCCGACGCGACAGAGGAGCGAGTTGGCTCCGATCTGCTTCGCTGCCTCTTCCGCCAGGTTCGCGACGTTGATCGAGTGGTTGTAGGTCCCGGGAGCCCTCAGGATCAGCGACTGGAGCAGCGGGTGCGACGGCACGCCGAGCTCGAGCAGTCGCATGTCGGTGTGGATGCCGAAGGTCTTCTCCAGGAACGGCAGCAACGCGGCCATCACGAACGCGCCGAGGATCGCCGAGACGCCGAACCAGATGGCGTTGCGCAGCAGCGCCAGATTCGGCTCCAGCGAACCGTCGGGGAGTTCGAGCACGATCGGCTGTCCCGCCAGGACGTGGACGCCGAGTGCGGTCGGCGTGGCGATCGAGGCCGCAGCAACGCCGACCCAGACCAGACGGGTCCGGTTGCGGATCGCTCCGCACAGGAAACTGGCCGTCGCGCTCGTACCGACCAGGATCACCAGCTCCGGCAGGCCTTGGCCGATCGAAAAGGCACAGACCAGCGAGACGGCGGCGGCAAGCATCAGCGCCAGTTCGTGCCGATAGGCGGTCGAGACGATCATCGTGAACAGCAGGACCGGAATCAGCTCGGCTCGCCAGTCGTCGCGCGACACGACATAGACGGTCAGCACCGTGACGGTGAACATCACGATCAGGCCGCTCAGTCGCGACACGTCGGCGAAGATCTCCGGTTCGCGATAGTGGAGGTACGCGCCGCAGAGCAGGAAGATCGCCGCGAACATGCCGAGATCGGCGAGCGAGTACAGGGTCCGTTCCCAGATCCCCATCGCCGCGACGAACGCCTGATGTTCGGCTCGCAGCAGCTTCAGGTCGTCCGCATCGAGCGGCTCGCCGCCGCGGATCGCATCCGGCTCGGTCGAGTCGGTCAGACGTCGTTCGAGACGCATGCCGACGTCGAACTGGCGGGCGATCGGTTCCACCTGTCGCTCGGCGTCGGCTCGCGCCGCCGCGGTCGCTGCCCGATCGAACGAAAGCGTCTCGGGGAGCGCGTTGCGGATCCGCGGATACAGATGCCTTGCCAGGATCCCGGCATCCTCTTCGGTGAATTCGGCGATCAGCGCGGTCCGCAAACGCGGCAGCAGCCGATCGGCGATCTCGTCGATCCGGACATCCGACGTGTTGACTCGTCGTGAGGTCCCCGGCGAGTCGGCTCGCACCACGCGAATCTCGCTCAGCGGGCCTTCTTCGGCGGTGTGCGAAAGGGTCCGCAGCAGACCATTCCGTTCGAAGTCCAGCAGCGCCACCTCGACCGCCCGCTTGAGCTTGGCCAGGTTGCCGTCGGTCTCGAGCGCCTCGACGAACGCCCCGTACGCCCGCTTCTGATCGCTCGGGTCGGAGGTCGGAGGGGCATCGACGACGATCTCGCGATACGGATCCCACGCTCCGGGCGGCAGCTCGTCGAAGCTCGCGGCACTCTTCAGAGCCAGCACCTGGTCGACCAGCGACTGCTGCAGTTCGGCCAAGGGCTGAGGCTGGTTGTCGTAGACGCAGAGCGACTGGCGCCGTGCCTCGTACCGCGCGTTGCGGGTCGCCTGTTCGTCGAGGACCGAAAAGGGGACGCGCGCGACCAGATCGCGCTGCGGAGTCTGACCGAGACGAAACGGGAACGGGGGAGCCCAGCCGTTGGTTCCGAGCCACATCGCCAGCGCCGAGAGGGTGCAGACGAGCACCTTGAGCCGCGACTCGCGCGACGACGCCGCGCGCACCACGCGCTCCCACGGGCTGCGCGGGGCGGGAGCGATCGCTCGGATCCTGCGGGAACCGGCCGACGACATGCTGCGACTCGACCTCCCTCGTCAGCGATCTTCGTAGGCATCGACGATCCGCTGCACCAGCGGGTGACGCACGATGTCTTCGGTGCCCAAGTGGACGAACCCGATCCCCTCGACGCCGGCCAGACGCTGCGCCGCATCGGTCAGCCCGCACGCGACGGTCCGCGGCAGGTCGACCTGAGTGACGTCGCCGCTGACGACGATCTTCGAGCCGTTCCCCATGCGGGTCAGGAACATCTTCATCTGCGACTGAGTCGCGTTCTGCGCCTCGTCCAGAATGATGAACGCCTCGCTCAGCGTCCGGCCGCGCATGTAGGCGAGCGGCACCACCTCGATCACGTCCTGATCGAGCAGCTTGCGGGCCTGTTCGTAGCCGAGCTGTTCCTGCAGAGCATCGAGCAGCGGGCGGAGGTACGGATTGATCTTGGCGAGCATGTCGCCGGGGAGAAACCCGAGACTCTCCCCGGCCTCGACCGCCGGTCGGACCAGCACGATCTTCCGGATGCGCCGCTGACGAAGCGCGGCGACCGCCATCGCCACCGCCAGATAGGTCTTTCCCGTTCCGGCCGGACCGGTCGCGAAGACGACGTCGTAACGACTCATCGTCTCGAAGTAGCGGCGCTGCCCCGGACTGCGCGGATGGACGTCGGTCCCGAGACTCCAGGAGCTGTCGGACGCGAGCGGCGGTTCGCCGCCGGAAGTGGCGCGAGCCAGAATCCGCGCGAAGTCTTCGGGCTGCACCGACCCCTTGGACTGGACCAGTCGCCTGAGTTGCTCGAGCACCTCGATCGATCGAGCGACATCGTCCGCATCGCCCGACACGCGGACCGTCCCGTCGCGATGGACGATCGCGACACGAAACTCCTCGCGCAATCGCCGCACGTACTGATCGCGCACGCCGAAGAGCGGGACCACCAGATCCGAGTCGATCCCGGAGAGAGTCGCTTCCGTCATCCCTCGCGGCCGCGGGGGCCGTGCTCCTGAGGTTCGCGGTCGCAGCAGTTCGCGAGGCAAGCGTCGCGAACCTGAACCGCGAGCGGCGACACTCGTCGCCGATCGATCGTCGCGTTCCTGCGGACGATCACCGTTCGAGACCCCGCCGCGCAACGCCCGTAGGCCCGCCGCGGCCTGTCTCGACCGACGCACAACTATATCGGAAGCGGGAAGCCGATGCCTAGGGAACGCCGCCCCCCCACCCCCGGCTCCGCCCCGACCGGCAAGCGACCGCGAGGAAGGTGCGAGGTCTGACGATCGCCGCCGTTGCAGCGATCGGCCGGTCCCGCCCCTGTCATGCCGGTCGTTCGGGCCGAGCCTCATCAGGCAATTCCCGTGCCCGTTCGACGGCTCGTTCCAGTCGAGTCGCTTCCTCGGCGGCCGAGCGGATCGTCGCCTGGAGCAGGACGATCTTGGTGTCGATCTCGGCTCGCAGATCGCGCGCTACCTGCTCCATCTCGACATGCCATCGCCGCAGGTCGGCCGGAGCCCCCAGCAGCGGCGTCGAGCCCTCGGACAACTGCGCATCGGCCCACTTCCGCACCTCGCCCACCTGGGCTTCGAGCGACCGTCCGCGACGTCCGCGACGGCGGATCCAGCTGCGAGCCATCACGGTGGCGAGGACGGCGAAGGCAAGCAGAAACATGACGACCGAGAGGGTGCCGTTCGAATCGCTCCCCCAGGGGCGCGGCGGAGCGGCCGGCGCTTCGGTCTGCGCTCCCTGATCCTCCGCCGAATCCTCGGCCGGTTCGGTCGACGGTCGGTCGGGGAGCAGGTCGGGACGCCGCCCTCCGCCGCTCGCGGCCGGAGACTCGCTCTCCTGCAGCGGCTCAGGCATCCCCTTCGCCGCGCTCGACGCGTCGCTGCGTCTCATAAGCCCTCCGTGCTTCCTGGTCGACCTGATGGAGCGGCAGATCCCGTTCCAGCGCGATCCGCCGGCAGTCATCGAACTCGGGGGAGAAGACTTCGGTTCCGTCCTCGAGAATCGCGATCTTTCCCGCGACTTCGCCCAGCGGCGTCACGATGCGGACGGCCCGCCGTTCGAGCTTGGTCCGGTTGGCGATCCACGAGCGAACACCGAGCGTCCCGGTCTCGCGGATCAGGATCCGTTCGAGCTTGGGGCGGCGGAGCGGATCGCAGAGCACCGTGACGAGGGTCCCGGGGCGATTCTTCTTCATCTGGATCGGCGTGCAGTAGACGTCGAGCGCGCCGGCGGCGAACAGCCGTTCCGAAGCGAAGCCGATCGTCTCGGCCGAGACGTCATCCAGATTCGTCTCGATCACCCAGACCTGATCGGTCCCGCCGTCGGCGACGCTGCCGACCAGCAGCCGAAGCAAGTTCCCCTGTTCCTGAAAGTCCTTGGTGCCTGCGCCGTAGCCGATCGCGTCGAGCGTCATCGACGGGAGCGGTCCGAACTCGTCGACCACCGTCGCGAGAATCGCCGCTCCGGTCGGCGTCGTCAGCTCGGCGCGGACGTCGCTGTGCTGCAGCGGCATCCCCTTGAGCAGTTCGGCGGTGGCCGGAGCCGGCACCGAGACGCGACCATGCGCGATCGTGATCGTCCCTTGGCCGGTCGGAACGGGCGAGCAGCGGATCCGGTCGGCCCCCAACCACTCCAGCGCAACCGCCGCTCCCAGAATGTCGGCGATCGAGTCGACGGCGCCGACCTCGTGAAAGTGGACCTTCTCGAGCGTCGAGCCGTGGACCCGCGCCTCCGCCTCGCCCAGCCGGCGGAAGATCTTCATCGTCAGCTCGCGGACCCCCTCCGAGAGTCCGGTCCCCGAACGGATCATCGCCTCGATGTGATGCAGATGGCGATGGGCATGTTCGGGAGCGTGTTCGATCGCGACGTGCTTCGCGCGAAAGCCCTTCCGTTTCGTCTCGGTCACGACGACGCGCGCTGCGAGGCCGATCGAATCGATCGCCTGCTGGACCCGTTCGACCGGCAGGCCGAGATCGCACATCGCCGCCAGGAACATGTCGCCGGCGATGCCGCTGAGACAATCGATCTGAAGAACGCGCATGGAGGTCGAGGATCCGAAAGAGGAGGTACGAGCGGGAACGCACGCCCTGCGTCCCACCGGCGCAGCGTCAGGTCGCGTCGGACACGTTCGCTCGGTCGCCGATCGTCCGCCGCGCCGCGGCACGAACGACTCGGTCGTGCGCCGGACGAACGTTCGCCGACCGAACGCCGGCAGCTCAGAAGCCGCCGACTTTCGTAGGGACGGTGTCGCCGAGCTGCCGAGTCGAAGGTCGGAGATCGCTCGCGCTCTCGGCGCGAAACCGAAATCGCCGACAGCTTCAGCGCGGACGGCGCACCGTTCGCTGACGAGCTTCGCGTTCCGCTCTCGGCGACCTCGACGAATCCGTGCGGCGACCAGCCTGACGACTCGTGTGGGAGGCTCACAGGATAAAGGCTAGAATGCCGAAAATCGATAACGCCGACGAGGCGAACGGACGTTCGAGCCGCTCGACGCGGAGCGGATTCGAGTTCGTCGGCGATCCGTTCCGATCGCTGAGGATCGTCGGGACGAAGGGACGCGAGCCGGGGTGACCATCAAGGTCGAACCGAGTGGCGTCTGGTGGGGCGAGACGGACATCGTGCGAGGCGCGGGGGGCGAGACGTGTCTCGCACGCACCGGCGATACCGCAGGAGGTGCGGTGCCGCCGGCGCCGTCGGACCGACGTCGAGGAGGCTGAACATGAAGGACGCGGTCGCGGTCGTCTTGGCCGGAGGCAAGGGAGAGCGTCTCGAACCGCTCACGCGGGATCGAGCCAAGCCGGCAGTCCCGTTCGCGGGGAACTATCGGATCATCGACTTCGCCTTGAGCAACTGTCTGAACAGCGGCATTCGCCGGATGCTGGTCCTGACCCAGTACAAGGCGATGAGTCTGACTCGGCATATCGACTTGGCCTGGCGTCAGTTCTTCAATCGCGAACTGCAGGAGTTCGTCGACGTCGTTCCGCCGCAGCAGCGGATCGACGAGCAGTGGTATCAGGGGACCGCCGATGCGGTCTACCAGAACATCTACGCGATCGAGAAGGAACAGCCGCGGTACGTCGTGATCCTGGCCGGCGACCACATCTATCGCATGGATTACGGGTCGATGATCCGTTACCACCAGCGAGTCGGTGCGGACCTGACGATCGGAGCGCTGCAGGTCGATCCGATCGAAGCGCGGCAGTTCGGCGTGATGCAGGTCAACGAGCATGACCGGGTGATCGGCTTCGACGAAAAGCCGCACGATCCGAAGACGATTCCCGGCGATCCGAACGCCTGCCTGGCGAGCATGGGGATCTACGTCTTCTCGGCATCGTTCCTGTTCGAGCAGCTCTGTCGCGACGCGACCGATCGCCGCAGCAAGCACGACTTCGGACGGAACATCATTCCGTCGATCATCCGCTCGCATAACGTCTATGCCTTTCCGTTCGTCGATCCGTCGGGAGCCCAATCGTACTGGCGCGACGTCGGGACCCTCGATTCGTACTACCAGGCGAACATGGACCTGCTGCTGTCGCGGGCGCCGATGGATCTTTACGACGAGAGCTGGCCGATCCGGACCTATCAGCCCAACTCCCCGCCGCCGAAGTTCATCGCCGACGGCGACGGCACCGCGCGACTCGACGGCCGCGCCGTCGACAGCATCGCCTCGCAGGGCTGCATCGTGGCGGGCGGCGACGTGGAGCGAAGCGTGCTCGGGGGGCGAGTCCGGATCGGGCGCGGCGCCCGAGTCGAGGACTCGATCCTCTTCGATTCGGTCCGCGTCGGCGAAGGAGCGCGGGTTCGCCGCGCGATCATCGACAAGGGAGTGCGGATTCCGCCGGGCGCCTCGATCGGCTGGGATCTCGAGCTCGATCGCGATCGCGGCTTCACCGTGACCGAATCGGGCATCGTCGTCATCGCCAAGGGGGACGTGGTCGAAGCGAGTCGCGCGGCACTTCCGATCGGCTGAGCACACGGCCCAGCTCCGCGCCTCTCGCCCCCGCGCCTCCCAGCCCGCAGCGTCAGCAAGGGGTCCCCCGTGCCCTCCCTCCCCGTGCCCTCCCTCTCCGTGCCCTCCCTCTCAGTGCCCTCCCTCTCAGTGCCCTCCCTCTCAGTGCCCTCCCTCCCCGTGCCCTCCCTCCCCGTGCCCTCCGGTCGATTTCGCTCGAACGGCTTCCGAACCGCGAGGCTTCCGAACGGTGCGGCCTGACCGACGGGGCTGATCCCGGCGCTTCGCTTCGGGCTGGTTGGGCGAGGTCCGAGCCGTTGCTGCTTCTCACCCCAGCGTCTTCGAGTTCCTCCGTGCCGCCGTGAGACAAGCTCCGGCCGTGCCTCCGGACTTCCCCCAGTGTTTCTCTCGGCGACTCCGTGCCTCCCGGCTTTCCTGTCGAGCGGTGGATTCGCAAGAACCACGTCCATCGGACGGGGCTGATCCCGGCGCGTCGCTTCGGGCGGGTTGGGTCGGACAGAACGCTCCGCCCACTGCGACCGAGGTCGGTCGCACTACGAAAGCCCGCTGCGACCGGGGTCGGTCGCACGACGACCGCCGCTCCCCCGTGGTCTTCGCTCAGCGGAACGGTCTCAGTCGTTCCAGCAGCCCGACGCTTCGCGTCTCGGGGCTGATCGGCTGTCCGGCGGTGTCGACGATCGAGACGCCGACCCAGCCGTTCTCGATCACCAGCTGACCGATCGCGGTTCCGGCCAGACGCTGATCGGCGGCGATCTCCTGAGGGATGACGTCGATCAGCTGGTCGGGATCGAACAGCGTGTTCATGATCCCTCGCAGCGGAAACTGATCGCGCAGTCTCAGGCGATCCCCGATCAGCGTGACTGCGCGATCGGGGGCCCGGGTCAGACGCAGCTGACAGGCATCGACGCTCGGCAGGTACTCCGCTTCCGCTTCGATCCCGCGCCAGGTCCGGCCGTCGAGTTCGATCGCTTCCAGACGCAGACGGATCCGGACGATGCCGTCGTCGAACCGGACGCGCAGCGCCCCGGTCTCGGGAAAGACGAACGCGACCTGCTGCTCGGCCTGACGAAAGGCGATCGGTCGGCCGAGTTTCCTGCTCAGATGGTCCGCCAGCTCGGCCGGCTCGAATCGACGTCCGCCGAGATCGAGCGAGTCGACGAAATTGTTGATCAACGACTCGTGGAGCTGGAAGCTCACCAGACTCGATTCGAGCGCCTGCGGGCGCGGGGTGGTGGCCGCGAGCTGATCGAAGCCCGCGACTCGATAGCGCAGCACGAGCCGCGATTCGGTCGTCTGCAGCGCGATCGGTTGAGGCTCCAGCCCCAGATCATGCAGCGGCTCCACCACCTCGGTCTGCAGTCGGCGACGAGCCGTCCCCATCCGAGTGCGGATCTCGTCGTCCATCCGCTGCGAGGCGGTCCGAGCGACCTTCTCTTCGACCAGTCGCCGCGCGATCGGTTCCTGTTCGTTCTTCTGCTGGACGGCGATCGCCCGAGCGATGTTGCCGATCAGCGGCAGGCCGTCCAGATGACTCTCGACATCGGTGGTCCGTTGCGAGCTGGTCGCCTGAGCGGTGGCGTCGTGCAGATCGACGCCATGTCGACCGAGCGCCAGTCGCTTGCTCGCCTCGAACCGCGCGATCCCGGCGTTGTGGAAGATGAACCCGTCCTTCAGCGCTCGGGTGCGCGACGAGACGGTGCCGTGCGCCTCGATCCCCATCACCCACTGGTGCTCGTCCGGGATCAGGTTGACCCGCAGCTCGTTCTGCGTCTGGCTCGTCCCGATGATCCGCGCCCCCAGCAGTCGATCCTCCACCGGCTCTTCGGTCGTCATCCCTTCGGGAATCAGCCGATTGATCATCGCTTCGCTGAGCGTGACGCGCAGGTTCGCGTTCCGGTAGTTCGTTTCCAGATGGTCGCCCAAGTCGGCGCGAGCGTCGTCGACCGACCAGAGCAACGTTTCGATCGCCGCCGCCAGCTCCCGTTCGGATTCCGGCGAGACGGTCCCGTCGACCTGTTCCAGACGCTCGAGCAACCGTTCGCGCGTCGGCGGTTCCGACAGCTCGGTCCGGAGCGTCTCGACCAGCGGCAGCACCAGCGGCGATTCCAGGAAGGTGCGCTGCGAATCGTCCAGACGCGAACTGACGGTCCGGCGAAGGACCGAGCGGATAAGAACGCGGTCGGTTTCGTCGATCAGTCCGTCCTGGAGCGCCGAACGCAGCTCGTTCAGACGAAGGTAATCGCTCCAGCCGAGATCCTGCCCCGCCGCGGTCAGCTCGCGCGACGTCGCGTCGATCGCACTCAGACAGCGCGCCGCAGCGGCGGAGCCGGTCGAGCTGTGGGATGCGGAACGGAACGCGCCTCGGTCGCTCGGCAACGCCTTGATCCGCTGCAGGATCTCGAGTCGCTTCGTCAGGTCGAACTGCAGTTCGCCGATCCGAGCCCAGACGTCCTGATCGACCTGCTCGGCGAGCGACGCAGCGGGAACGACGGCCGAGGCCAGTTCGGCTAGCGCCGCATCGGCGGCCGAACCGTCGAGCGATTCGAGTCGCTCGATGCGATCGATCGCCGTGACGATCCGGTCCAGGTAGGGACCGACGACCTGATGGGCGCGCAGTCGCTCGATGCTCCGGCGGACCGAGGCGAACTCGGGAACGATCCGCGTCGTGTCGGTACGGAAAGGTCCGGCGTTCGATCGATCCGGACCCGACGGCGCGACCGTGTTCGTTCCGGCATCGTCGTCCGAATCGGATACTCCGAATTCGTTCGCACCCGCGTTCGGCTCGGGCCCGACCGGCCGAAAAGGATCGGGAGTCGCATCGCTGCCGCGAGCGTCGTCGTCACCGAGCGGACGGACAGCCCCCGCCGTGCGGAAAGGGGTCCCCTGGTCCGCGTTCGAGCGGTCCTCGGCACTCGCCGCGTCTTCGTTCGCCGGCGGACGGACCGGAGCGCCGAGACCGGCGATGAGCCGACGGACGCGAGCGGGCTGAGGGTTCGCGGCGGGGCGCTGGGGGGGGGCGGACTCATCGGGGAGCGAGGGAGGATCGAGACTCGGGGTCGTCGGAACTTCGGCGAGCGACCACGGATTCGCGGTGTTCGATTCGTCGCCGGTCGGCTGACCGGGATCGGTCGTCGCTTGGGCGATCGCAGTGTCGCGAGCAGGAGCAGCGGTCGGATCGATCGGTCCCAGGTGCCGAGGACGGCGAGCATCGGACGGGGTCGGAGCGGCGGCGATACGATCGACTCCGGCGAGCTGATCGACGCGCAGGCGTTCGGCCTCCGAGGCGGAGCGGAGCTCGGTCAGGCGGACCGGAGGGGCGATCCGATGACGCGGTCGCGTCTGAGGCGTTTCGCCTTCGCGACTGGCGACGGATCGGGCGTCGGAGAGCTGGCGGTTATCGTCGGAATCGAGGCGTCGTTGCCAGAGATAGAGCGCCCAGAGTCCCAGGATCGAGACGAGCGCCGTGCTGACGTAGAGCGGCCATCCCGAATCCCGATGCGACATCCGTGCCGTCTCCTCCCCAAGGCCGCTCGTCGTTCGATCGAGGCGACTCGGGAACGAGTCGTCATCGTCGGTCGATCGACGGGCATTTCGCCTCCCGCCTCGATCCCTCGAAGCGGTCCTTGTCGGCCCCGCACTCGCGTCTCGAAGGAGAGCGGCGAGCGGGAGACGATCTCACCGGCGGCGAACCGGGACGTGACGACGGAACGACTGGTCCGTCGACGCCTGGTTCGATCGACCGCGCAGCCCGGTCCGGTTGATGCGCAGTTGCCGATCGGAAGGCCGGAGCGCGCGACGCGGCGCCCGACCTGCCGGTTTCGTTCTCGTTTCGGATCGGGGGAGGCGTGCCGGTCAGGGAAACCGAGGCGTCTCGGTCGACCCGGCGGGGATGCTGGCATTCGCGGAGTCGAGCGGCAGGGAGCGAGGGGGGAGCCCCTCGGCCGGAAACCGGGGGGAGGGAGACGCTCGAGGAATCGTCCGGGGGAGCTGCGGAAGGTGCGCGACTCGAGTTGAAAGGTCGGGGACCTTCGGATAAGATCCCAGCCTCGACAGCGAACCTGACGATGATCAGGGGCGTCCGTCGGACGGATCGGCGACGATCCGCGATCGGGAGGGTACCCGAATGGTTAGGAGACTGATTCGAAATCAGTTGCCGCGAAAGCGGTTGAGGGTTCGAATCCCTTGCCCTC
>CAZZBI010000086.1:0-2065 GCA_964652385.1 uncultured Pirellulaceae bacterium
CCCTCGAACTGTTCGTACGAGCGAGTGTCGTCGTCGCTGATCGCGCGGGTGTTGGTCCGATCGGTCAGGGTGTACATCGTGACCAGTTCGACATTCTTGCCGATCTGCCATTCGACTCCTGCTTCCCACTCGCCGATCTCGACGAACGGCGCGTTCCGCTCCGACTTGTAACCGCCCTTGTAGTAGTTCCACCGGGCGAACGGGATGAACTCGCCGTAGCACTCCGTCTCGTGGCGATACATCGACATCAGGTAGCCGCCGTAGAGCGGGCGGTCGGTGACGAAGGTCTGGGTATCATCGAGCGCCGGACCACGCCCGACCGTCCACTCGGCCTGAAACCCGAGCGGTTGCGGGTACCAGACCCAGGTGCCGGCGATCCGTCGATCGACGACTCCCGAACCGTCGCCGGCTTCGAGCGTGTTGAGCGGAATGACGGCCGGTCCGACACCGAGCGGACTGATCGGCGCCGAGTAGACCGAGTAGAGTCCTGTATAGCCCTGGACGCCGACTTCCATCCGTTGGCCGTCCGAGAACTGATAGGGGAGCGTCAGACGCGAGATGAGGTGCAGGTCGTCGTTCACCTCGCGGAACGAACCTCCTTGGCCGTTGTAGGCACCGAAGCCGAAGACGCCGTAATTGCCGGAACCCTTCAGTCCCTCGTCGAGAACCTCCTTGAAGAAGTCCTGAGCTTCGACCGGCGTCCAGTAGTAGAAGATGCCGAGATCGCGCTCGTTGCGGGCAGCGCTGTTGAGGGCGTCGTTACGATCGAGGGGAATTCGGTTGCTGCTGGACTGCAGGTTCTCCCAGCCGTACGGAATCTTCGACTGGCCGACGCGCAGACGATGGACCTTGTCGTCGTCCAGATGCAGGTCGCCGTACCAGTCGCGAACCTGGACGAATTGGATCGAATCGACCGAGCCGTTGGGCGTGGCGGCGAAATCGGGCTGCAGGTAGACCGAGACGCGGTCGGAGATATCTCCCTGGAAGATCAGTCGGGCTCGTCGCACCAGAAAGCTCTGGTTGTTGCCGACCGACGAGTCGCCGACGATCTGCGGATCGGCTCCGTTCGCATCCATCGTTTCGCTCAGACGGAACTGAGCGTAGCCGCGGACGCGGTACTTCTCGAACCACCCCTTCTCCTTCGGCTTCTCTTCTTCCTTCTCTTCCCCTTCCTTGTCGTCCGCCGTTCCCTGGATCAGCGACGCCAGGGAATCGCTCTCGTACTCGAGCGAACCGAGACGCTGTTCGGTCGCTTCCAGTCGGTCGAGCAGATCGACGTACCGCGAATCGGGAGCGACGGGCCCCGAGACCGGACGGACCGTCGCGGCCCGCTCTGCTTCCAGTTGCCGGAGTCGAGCTTCGCTGGCCTCCAGACGACGCATCAGGTCGGATTCGGAAGACGGCAGTTCGACGGTCGCGGTCGACGGAGGGAGCGGCTGCTCCCAGGCGGTCTGAGCCGACAGGGTAGGGGCGGTTCCCAGGAGCGTCACCAACGACCAGAGGCATGCCTGACGGCGCTTCATGAGTTCCTCGACGAGATGCCGTAGGGACGGCTCGCACGATCCAAGCCGCTGGCGTGCTCGTTCGTCCACCACTCCGATGACCATCCGGTCGTGGCACCGGTAACGAGCGAGCCGGTTCGTCCTGTCGTATCGGGAACCGATTGCTGTCGGATCCGTTAAGATCCGAAGCAGAAGACCCCCTTCCGGGAGCTTTCTGCGAAGAAGCCGTGAACGACCGGCAGTACCCGTAAGGTCCCCCCGATCGTCAAGGTCGAGACGACTCGGTCAGATCGCGCCGCGTCGACGTAGGCCCGCGTCGTCCCCGACGCGCGGCAGTGCGACAATGGAACTGCAAGAAGCTCCGAAGCTCGATCGGCGGCGCTGTCGAACCCCCGCGGCTCGAGGACGAGCCGGGGCTACACCGAGTGCCGACTTGGTCAGAACACGCCGCGTCGACGTAGGCCCGCGTCGTCCCCGACGCGCGGCAGTGCGACAGCGGGCCATCGAAAAGCTCCGAAGCTCGATCGGCGGCGCTGTCGAACCCCCGCGGCTCGAGGACGAGC
>CAZZBI010000086.1:2165-16342 GCA_964652385.1 uncultured Pirellulaceae bacterium
AAGCTCCGAAGCTCGATCGGCGGCGCTGTCGAACCCCCGCGGCTCGAGGACGAGCCGGGGCTACACCGAGTGCCGACTCGGTCAGAACGCGCCGCGTCGACGCAGGCCCGCGTCGTCCCCGACGCGCGGCTGGGCGACCACGGAACTGCAAGCAGCTCCGGAGTTCGATCGGTGTCGCCATCGCGCCCCCGCGGCTCGAGGACGAGCCGGGGCTACGCCGAGTGCCGACTCGGTCAGATCGCGCCGCGTCGACGTAGGCCCGCGTCGTCCCCGACGCGCGGCAGTGCGACAACGGAACTGCAAGAAGCTTCGGAGTTCGATCGGTCCACGAAAAAAGGCCCTTCGATCCGTCGGATCGAAGGGCCTTCTGCATGGCTTCACGGTCGCTCGGCGGCTCCGGAAATCCGAAGCCGATCGAGCGCCAGTCAGGATCAGCGGCCGAGTTCCCAGTGGACGAACTTGTTGACGGTCATCCCCTGGCTCTTGGCATACTTCCCGACCGACTGCTTGTCATCCTTCACGAACGGCTGCTCGAGCAGCACCCGCTCGGCGTAGAAGTTGCGGAGCCGCCCTTCGACCATCTTCTCGACGATCGCTTCGGGCTTTCCTTCGGCCAGCGCCGCGGCCTTCAGGATCTCGCGCTCCTTGGCAACGGCGTCGGCCGGCAGGTCCTCGACCGAGAGGGCCGAGGGGCGCATGGCGGCGACATGCATCGCGACATCCTTCGCCAGCTCGTCCGTTCCGCCGGTCACACCGAGCAGCACGCCGGCGACGGTCCCCGAGTTGTGGCTGTAGCCGCCGGTGGCGCCGTCGATCCGCGCCATGCGACCGATGTTGAACACCTCGCGGATCCGGTTGAACAGATCGTCCTTCACCTCGCCCAGCGTCTTGCCGGCGACGACCTTGCTCGGCTGCGCCAGCAGTTCGTCGGCCGACTGGACCGAGGCGTTCTCGGCATAGGCGCGAGCCAGATCGTTGGCCAGCGCGATGAACTCCTCGTTCGACGTGACCGGAGCGCTCTCGCACTGCAGTTCGACCATCGCCCCGGCCGGCTTGTCGAGACCGATGTACAGGCCGAAGCGGCCGAACGACGTCTCGCGATCGGACCGCTTGGCGTTCAGCTGCAGACCGCGCTTGCGGAGGATCTCGACGGCCTTCTCCTCATTCCCCTCGGCCTCGGCCAACGCGGACTTGCAGTCCATCATCGGCAGACCGGTCTTCTTGCGCAGAGCCATCACGGACGCCGCCGAAATCTCGCTCATCGTCGTACTCTCCTGACTTGTTCGGAACGCGGATCGGTTGAGGGCGTCGGCCGGCGCCCGAGCCTTTCGCGGAATCGCTCGAGACCGAACCGGTCTCGTACGGGGACGCGACAAGGGATTGAGCCGAGGAATCGATGCGGAGGCGAAGCGGAGAGGGGAACGCTGCGGAGCGTGCCCCCCTCGGAAAACCCGGTTACGCGGGAGCCGAAACGACCTCGGGCTCGCGGCAACCACGAGCCCGAGACGGATCGGACGGACGACCGGTTCGGCCGGGCCGACGCTCAGGCGCCGACGGTCGCCGAATCGCTCCCCTCACGGGCCGCGGTCAGCGACGTGTTGCCGGCCAGCACGGCATCGGACAACTGCTGCAGGATCAGCTCGATCGAGCGGATACCGTCGTCGTTGCCCGGGATCGGCAGATCGATCAGGTCCGGATCGCAATCGGTATCGATCAGCGCGACGGTCGTGATGCCGAGCGAACGGGCCTCGCGAACCGCGTTCTTTTCCTTGTTCGGATCGACCACCACCAGGCACTCGGGGAGCCGATTCATCTTCCGCAGACCATTGAGGTTGCGGTAGATCTTGCGGTACTCGCGATTCAGAGCCGACTGCATCTTCTTCGAGTAGTGCGACAGCTCCTGTCCCTCGCGGATCCGCTCCAGCTCTTCCAGACGAGCCAGACGATTGCGGATCGTGCGGAAGTTGGTCAGCGCGCCGCCGAGCCAACGCTCCGAGACGAACGGCATGCCGCAACGCGACGCCTCGCGCTCGATCGGCCCCGACGCCTGACGCTTGGTGCCGACGAAGAGCACCAGGCTCCCTCCGGCCGACACGGTCGACAGATACTTCTTCGCTCGCAGCAGACCGCGGATCGTCTCGCGGATATCGATGACGTGGATGAGGTTCTTGCGCCCGTAGATGAACTGAGCCATCTTCGGGTTCCACCGGCTCGCCCGGTGACCGAAGTGAGCGCCTGCCTCGACCAGCTGTTGGACTAGATTCTCGGACATCGTGCGTGTCGCTCCTGCCGGGTGCGCCGCGAGTCGAAGTCGCGAGGACTTCCGAAACTCCTTGAAGCAGGAGTCTCCTCGTGCGGACCGCCGAATGCCGTCGGTGCGAATCGGAACCCGAGTCGATCCCCATGATCGACCCCTGACGTTCCGAGATCTCCCCCGAACGGCCCTACGAAACGGGCGATCTTATCGCTCTCGCCAATCCCCGTCAACCGATCCCGGCTCGGGCCGACGATCCCCGCCCACCAAGTCGCGAGGCAGGAAGGCAGCACTTCTCGGCCACCGCGGCTCCGCCTATGGAACCGACCGCGTTACCATCCGCGCCGCCCGATCGAGCCCTGATCCACCCCCTTGGATAAGGTACGACCGAGAGTTTTCCTGATCGGTTGCGGCGATCCTGCCGATCGTAACGATGGTCGACGATTGATTGTCAAGTTACATGATGAACATTATCATGTTGAAACAGCCATGAGCGGTCGCCTCCCCCGGTCCTTCGCTGCGGAACCAGTCGTGCCTCCACTCGATTCCTCGCCGCCGACGCTCCGCGTGCTCCGCCCCGAAGCGGCGCCGCCGCTCGGGACTGCCGAGTCGACGGCGTCGGTGCCGGCCGCGGCGCCGTCGCCGCTCCAGCTCGCCGATCCGGACAAGCTCCAACCGACCGACGAGTTGATGGCGGAGCTCGCCGCCGAAAGTCTCCGGCTCGAAACGGCTCATCCGCGCGAAATTCTCCGCTGGGCCATCGGCCGCTTCGCCCCTCGGTTCACCATGGCGACCGCCTTCGGTCCCGAGGGGATGTGTCTGATCCACTGGATCGCCGAGATCGATCGGTCGACGCCGATCTTCAACCTGGATACCGGCTACCAGTTTGCCGAGACGCTGGAATTGCGGGAGCGGACGCAGCGTCGCTACGGCGTCGAGGTCCGCCTGGTCCGTCCCTCGACCACGGTCGAGGAGTACGAGGCGATCAACGGGGGGCCGGTGTACAAGACCGAACCGGATCGCTGCTGCCGCGAGCGGAAGATCTCGCTGCTCAACGGAGCGATCCGCGGCATGCATGGCTGGGCGAGTGCCATTCGGCGGGACCAGACCGCCGACCGCTCGGTCGTGCCGATCGTCGGCTGGGACTCGAAGTTCGGATTGGTGAAGGTCAGTCCGCTGGCGAACTGGACCAAGGCCGACATCTGGAAGACGATTCTCGACCACGACATCCCGTACAATCCGCTGCACGATCAGGGATACCCGAGTGTCGGCTGCTGGCCGTGCACCCGAGCGGTGCTGATCGGCGAGGACGAACGAGCAGGGCGGTGGAGCGGATTCCGCAAGACCGAGTGCGGTCTCCATTCCCGCGACTGAGTCCCCCTCGCGGCCGTTGCGACGTCGATCGCCATCGTCGCCCCCCGCTCGGCTCCGGCGAGCCCGTCCGCCCCCCCAGGACTTTTCCCCCAGCGCGAGGCTCGAAGCGGTGAACCTCTCGGCCAAGACCGAATACGCCTGCGTCGCGATGCTCGAACTCGCCTTGCGGCATGGGGCGCCGGAGCCGGTCCGGATCCGGTCGATCGCCGAGCGCCACGGAATACCGTCTCGATTCCTGGTGCAGATCCTGCTGCAGCTGAAGGGGGCCGGGCTGGTCGCGAGCACGCGCGGCGCTTCGGGGGGCTATCAGCTCGCCCGCTCCCCCGATTCGATCTCGCTCGACGAAGTGATGGGGGTGATCGAGGGGCCGGCGTCGGAGCCGGGTTCGAACATCGATCCGACTCCGGTCGCTCAGGTCCTGCGTCAGGTCTGGTGCGAGGCGGCGGAGGCGAAACGGGCGTTGCTGCGAGGGGTCTCGCTCGCCGACCTGGCCGAACAGGTCGGCTCGCGTCCCGAGCCGATGTACTACATCTGAGCGGCCGGCCTCCGGATGCGGCCGGCCTTCTAATATCGTCCGCTCGGCGACGGGGGGCAGCCTCCTCGGGGAGCTGTCGCATCCGACGGGCGAACGGTCTTCCGGCAGCGCACCGATTCGACGTTGCCTGGCGCTTCTCCTTTCGTCTAGACTCCGCGCGCCGGCGATCGTTCCGGTCCCCCCGTCAATCGAGGCCGCGGCATGGATGCCCCCCAGATCTCGCTCGTGATCCCCGTGATGAACGAGCTCGACAACGTCGATCCGCTCCACCGCCAGCTCGCGGCGATGCTCGACACGCTGGACCGGACCGCCGAGATCGTGATCGTCGACGACGGTTCGACCGACGGGACGCGCGAACGACTGGAAGCGCTCGCCGCGACCGATCCTCGTCTGAAGGTCGTGATGCTCCGTCGCAACTTCGGCCAGACTGCGGCGATGCAGGCGGGGATCGATCATGCGTCGGGCGAGATCATCGTGACGCTCGACGGCGATCTGCAGAACGATCCGGCCGACATTCCGATGATGATCGCGCACATCGAGTCGGGTTACGACCTGGTTCACGGTTGGCGCAAGCACCGGCAGGATGCGTTCGTCAATCGGAAGCTTCCGTCGAAGATGGCCAACTGGCTCATCTCGCGCACCACCGGCTTCCCGATCCACGATCTGGGCTGCACGCTCAAGGCGATCCGCGCCGACATCGCGAAGGAGCTGGAGCTCTACGGCGAGATGCATCGGTTCATTCCGATCCTCGCTCACATGCGCGGCGCCAAGTGTCTGGAGGTGGTGACGCGACATCATCCGCGAACCGCCGGCAAGACGAAGTACGGCATCGGCCGGACGACTCGCGTGCTGCTCGATCTGATGACGGTCCGCTACCTGCAGCGCTACTTCGCCAGTCCGATGAAGCTCTTCGGCATGGTCGGCCTCGCGTGTGCCGCCCTGTCGATCGTCTCGCTGATCGGCGCCACCGGGATGAAGCTGGTCGGCGGCATCGACATCACCGGCAATCCGCTCCTCTGGCTGACGCTGCTCTCCGGCGTCTTCTCGATCCAATTCCTGAGCCTCGGCCTGCTCGGGGAAGTCAACGCGCGGATCTACTTCGCGCAGGGCGAACAGCGGAACTACACCGTGCGGCGCGTCGTCGGAGGAGCGAACGTCGCCGAGACCGGTCCGCGGATCATCGAGCATCGCCGCGCCGCCTGAGCGGACTGCCGCCCGGCGCACGCGGCGCGAGATCGCGCCGTTGTCATCGTGGTCGATGCCTGCCGCCCCGCGGTCGAGTCGCCGTCGATTCGCGAAGCCCCTAACGCGAGCCGGGGTCCGGCCCCCCGATTTGCGTGAAACGGCTCGATCACCCCGTCGTTCGCCGCTTTCGCTTTGCGTCGTTCTCCGTCGACGCGTCAGGCACTCTCGCTCCCGACCGTCTTGTCGGGTGACTACAATGGCGGTCCTCACCGCGAGCCCTGATCGGATCGTTCGTCGGCCGGCGCGAGCCCCGATCGATCGCTCCCCCGTCGGCCTCGCGAAGCCCCTCCTGCCGAGAGCCCACCATGCGAGGCCTTTCCGTCGATCCGATCGTCGACGCCGTGTTCGGTCGAGCGCCGCGTTCGGCTCGCCGATGCTTCGGTCTTCTGCTCGCCGCCGCGACGCTCTTCGCCGCACCGGTCGATGTCGTCGCTCAACCCGCCGCAGCCCCTCCCGCGCTGGTCGTCGCGACTCCGGTCCTGCAGCGGAGCCTCTCTCCCGACCGTGATTTTTCGGGGACCAGCGAAGGTTCGCGACATACCGTCGTCGGGAGTGCCGTCGCGGGGCGCGTGCTGACGATCTTTGCTCGCGAAGGGGACGAGGTCCGCGTTTCGGAAAGCGGCGAGGCGCCCCAGTTGGCGGTTCTTAAGACCGAGACAATCCGTCAGGAGCTCGCGAGCGCCAAGTCGGAGCTCGACTATCGCCAGCAGCTGCTCGACGAACTCCGTTCGAGTCTCCCGCAGGATCTGAATCAGTTCCGCGCCGAACTCGAGTCGGCCAGCGAATCGCTGGCGTTGGCCCAGAGCAAGTACGACACCGCAGCAGCGCTCTTTCAGCGGCAACAGGCGACGACGCGTGAAGCGTTCGACGAAGCGTCGGCCAATCTGGCTGTCGCCAAGCAGCAACAGCTCGTCGCCCAGGCCGCTCTGCAGCGTCTGGAGGCGACCGGTCAGATTCGCATCGCTCAAGCCGAGTCGCGCGTCCAGGCTCAGGAAGCCGAAGTGACCAAGCTCGAGGATCAGCTCGGCAAGCACACTCTGCGCTCCCCCTTCGACGGCGTCGTCGTCCGTCAGCTGGCCGAGGAAGGGGACTGGCTGGCTCAAGGCCAGGCGATCGCCGAAGTGACCGCGCTCGATCCGCTGCAGATCCGCGTCCATGTTCCCGAAACGTTCGTTCCGATGCTGCAGAAGATGGTCCGAACCGCCGAAGAGTCGGGCGCCGAGGCGGCGGTCATCGTCACCTTCGATGCGATCCCCGATCGGATCTACACCGGCACCGTCCATCGGATCGTCCTGCAGGCGGACGCCCGCAGTCGCAGCTTTCCGGTGCTCATCCGAGTCGACAACCCACCGCTGCCCGACGGCCGACGCTTGGGAGCCGGCATGCTGGCGCGAGTCGGCTTGCCGGTCGGCGATCCGGAACCGCAGCTGCTCGTCCCGAAGGACGCGCTTCGTCTGGGAGGTCCGTCGCCGAGCGTCATCGTCGTCGACCAGACCGAACAAGGGGCCGTCGCCAAGCTCGTACCGGTCGAGCTCGGCATGTCGGCCGGCCCGTTCGTCGCGGTGCGCGGTGAGCTGCGTCCCGAAACGCTGATCGTGACCGAGGGGCATGAACGGCTGCGGCCGGGTCAGCCGCTGAACGTCGGCTCGATCCGACGTTTCGACGATGTCGAAGCGGCGCCGACCTCCGGAGGCCCGCCGACCGCCGCCGCGACGCCTCGGTCGGCCGAATCGACCGACGGCGTGGTCGAACGTTGATCGGTCCTCGCTTGCCGAGCTCCGTCGCCGCGAAACGAGTCTCGGCACCTCTCGGAGCGCCGACCGGACTGCGCTTCGCATCGCTTCGAGCGACCGGCGGCGACGATGCGATCGAACGGCCGGTCTTCAGCCGATCGGCTCTCCCGCCACTGATCTCGAAGCTCTGACCGAACACCGCGGAGTCCGCGACATGCATCCGATCGAAGCGTTCATCCGCCATCCGGTCAAGGTCGCCGTCGGCGTCATCCTGGTCGTGCTCTTCGGCGTGATCGCGATCTTTCGGATGCCGATGCAGCTGACTCCCGAGGTCGAACGACCGACGATCAGCGTGACGACTCGCTGGCCCGGGGCCAGTCCGCAGGAGATCGAGAACGAGATCATCCAGCCTCAGGAAGAGCAGCTCCAGAGCGTCGAAGGGGTCACGAAGCTCAGTTCGCAGAGTCAGGACTCCCAGGCGACGGTCGTGCTCGAGTTCGATGTCGGTCAGGACATGGAAGAGGCGGTGCTGAAGATCAACAGCCGCCTGCAGCAGGTGCGCGAGTATCCGATCGACGCCGACAAGCCGGTCATCTCGACCAGCAACTCGTCCAACTCGCCGATCGCCTGGTTCATCCTGTCGGTCAAACCGACCTCGGTCGAACGACTGCGCGAGGCACAGACCGAGTTCCCGGCGCTGCGTGACGAACTGCAGGGGGTGATCGATGCGCCGAACGTCGGTCTGGCGAGCGTCCGGCTGGAGCGATTGGCGGAGCAGCATCCCGAACTCGCGCCGTACGTTCCGGAACGACGCGACGTGACCCGTCTGAGGAAATTCGCGTCGGATCAGATCGAGGCCCGCTTCGAGCGGGTCGCCGGCGTCGCCAACTCCGACGTGCTCGGCGGCCGCTATCCCGAGCTGCAGGTGATCTTCGATCCGCATCGCCTGGCAGCCCGAGGCCTGACGCTGACGCAGGTCCGCGACCGGCTGACCTCGCAGAACATCGACACCAGCGGCGGTGATCTCTGGGACGGCAACCGCCGCTACCTGGTCCGGACGCTCGGCAAGTACCAGACGATCGAGGATGTCGAGAACGTCGTGCTGTCGATTCCCGACGGCCAGCCGGTGCTCGTCAAGGATGTCGCCGAGGTCCGCCTGGATCACAAGAAGCCGGACGGATTCGTCCGCCGCTTCGGCACCTCGAACATTTCGCTGAACGTGCAGCGCGAGACCGGCGCGAACGTGCTCGACGTGATGGACGGGCTGAAGCGGACGATGGCCGAGCTGAACCAGTCGGTCCTCGCCTCTCAGGGGCTCGTGCTGACTCAGGTCTACGACGAGACCGAGTACATCCGGAGCTCGATCCGCCTGGTCAACGAGAACATCATTCTCGGCAGCGCGCTGACGCTGATCGTGCTGCTGCTGTTTCTGCATCTCGAGATGCGGACCGTCGTGCTGGTCCCGCTGTTGGCGCTCTCGTCGTTCGCCGCCTTGAGCATCAGCCCCTGGTTCTTCGCCGTGACGCTGGCGTTGATTCTCGGAGGGGGATTCTGGTTCGCGCGCGGGGCGCTGGTCGTCGCGCTCGCGATCCCGATCAGCATCGTCGGCACCTTCCTGGTGCTGGCCGGACTCGATCGCTCGCTGAACGTGATCAGTCTGGCGGGGCTCGCGTTCGCGGTCGGCATGCTCGTCGACAATGCGGTCGTCGTGCTCGAGAACATCTATCGCTACTACCAGCTCGGCCATCGTCCGGCCGACGCGGCGCTGCGCGGGACCAAGGAGGTGTGGGGAGCGGTGCTCGCGTCGACGCTGACGACCCTGTTCGTCTTCGTGCCGATCCTGTTCCTGCAGGGAGAAGCCGGTCAGCTCTTCGCCGACATCGCTCTGGCGATCAGCGCGGCGGTCGGTCTGAGTCTGATCGTCAGCGTCATCGTCATCCCGATGGCCGCGTCGCGGATCCTCGTCGATCGCGGTCCGAGTTCCGACGGAGCCGTCGTTCCGCCGCCGCTCCCGACTCGCACCAGTCCGGTCGAGCGGCTGGCGGTCGGCCTATCGCGGCGCTTCGTCGATCTGGTCCTCGGCATCAACCGCTTCGTGCTCGGCTCGTGGTGGCGTCAGGTCGGCGTCTCGGTCGCCCTGATCGCCGCCGCCTTCATCGCGACCGAACGGTTGTTTCCGGCGGTCGAGTATCTGCCCAACGGCAACCGCAACCTGGTCATCTGCCTGATCTTTCCGCCCCCCGGCTACAACCTGGAAAAGATGGTGGCGATGGGCCAGACGGTCGAGGAAGAGCTGCGCCCCTACTGGGACGTTCCGGCCGGAGTCACCGAAGTCGACGGCCAGCCGACGCTCGGCGACTTCTTCTACGTGGCCCGCGGACGCAATCTTTTCCTCGGCCTCCGGTCGGTCGATCCGCTCAAGGCGGGGAAACTCGTCGACCTGATCCGCACCAAGCTCGCCGGCAAGTTCCCCGGCTCGTTCGTCGTCGCCAACCAGACGAGTCTGTTCGAACGCGGGCTGTCGGGGGGGCGCGCGATCGACATCGAGATCACCGGAGCCGACCTCGAGCATCTGGTCGGCGTCGGCGGTCGGATCATGCGGATGTGCGGCGAGGCGATGCCGGCCGAAGGGACTCAGATGCGCCCCGAGCCGAGCTTGGATCTCGCCAACCCCGAACTGCATGTCGTCGCCAAACCGATCACGGCCGCCGAACTCGGCATGAGCAATCGGGAGCTCGGGTATGCGGTCAATGCGCTGATCGACGGCGCCTATACCACCGACTACTTCATCGGCGGCGACAAGATCGACCTCGTGCTCTGGGGAGGAAAGAGCTACACCGGCCGGACCGAGGACCTGGAGTCGCTTTATGTCGCGGTCCCCGAACTGACCGACGCCGTCCCGGTCGGCACGGTCGCCGACGTCCGCCTGGATTCGGGCCCCGAGCAGATCAATCACCGCGAACGACGGCGAGCGATCACGATCACCGTCACCCCGCCGCTCGACATGCCGCTCGCCGCCGCGATCGAGACGATCGAGACCAAGGTGCTGGCGCCGCTGCAGGCCTCGGACGCCTTGCGAGCCGACGACCGGATCACGCTCAGCGGGACCGCCGACAAGCTGCGGGATACCTGGATCGAGCTGCGCTGGAACCTGATTCTTGCGCTGCTGATCACCTACCTGCTGATGGCAGCTCTCTTCGAATCGTGGCTCCATCCGCTGGTGATCATCGTCAGCGTGCCGCTCGGAGCGGTCGGCGGCGTGCTCGGCCTGCGGGCGCTGTCGCTGCTGCTGGTCTCGCGAGGCGAGACGCCTCAGACGCTCGACGTGCTGACGATGCTCGGCTTCGTCATCCTGATCGGCACCGTCGTCAACAACGCGATCCTGATCGTCCATCAGGCGCTGGTGCTGATTCGCGAAGAGGGAAGGGAGCTGAACGATGCGGTGATGGAAAGCGTCCGGACCCGCATCCGGCCGATCTTCATGACGACGCTGACGACGATCATCGGCCTGGCGCCGCTGGTCTTCTTCCCGGGCGCGGGGAGCGAACTCTACCGCGGACTGGGAGCGGTACTCCTCGGCGGTCTGCTCGTCTCGACCCTGTTCACCCTGATCCTCGTCCCCGCCCTGTTCGGTTTGGCGATGCGACTGCAGATGGCCCTGCTCAGCCTGCTCGGCTGGGATCGCGAGAAGTTCGCCTGATCGCTTCCACCCGCGCCTCGACGTAGGCCCGCGTCGTCCCCGACGCGCGGCCGTGCGACAGCGGGGATTCTCGACACGCCGCAGCTCGAGCGGTGTCGGCATCGGACACCCACTCGGCACGAGGACGAGCCGGGGCTATGCAAAGGCGGATTGGGTCGGCCAGGACGCGCCCCCCCGACGTCTCTCGTCGCTCGTCTAGTCCTTGTCGCGGCCGTCGAGAATCAGCGAGTCGCTCGGTTCTTCGCTCAGACGCCCCGCCGGCTCGGTCGCTTCGCTCGCGTCGGACCGCTCTCCGGTCAGCCGGATGATCATCCGCGCCCGTTCGGCATCGAGCGGAAACTCGGCGTAGGTCGAGAGCGTGCGGGCTCGTTGCCCGTACGCCTGGGATCGCCCGGCGACGACCCGCACCGGGCCGCTTTCGCGCCGCGTCCGACCTTCGTTGATCGTCATCTGACGACGGAGCTGCTTGAGTTCGGTATCGAGCGGGGCGAGCTGCCGATCGATCTCGCCGCGGCGAGCCGCGTACTCGTTCTGAAGATTGCTTCGCTGCACGGCGATCGAGTCGGCATAGGCGGCGGTGGCGGCGCGCTCGTCGAACAGATCGTCGAGCACCAATCTCAGGCGCCCCGCTTCGAAAAACCAGCGGCTCCGCAGGAACGGATCGCGTTCGATCGCGGCCAATCGATTCAGTCGAACGATGTCGAACTCGACCGTCACGATCCGCGACTCGATCGACCGGATCCGCGCGGCGGCCTGAGCCCACTCGGAAGCGAGCGGCGTGTCGCGCTGCTGCAACTCGCTGAGCGTCGCCGCGAGCTGTTCGCGCAGCCGATCGAGTTGCGGGACGATCGCCGTTTCTCGCTCCGACAGTCGCGTCCGCTCCTCGGCGAGCGACTCGAGCAGCCGATCGCGCTCCTTCCGAGCCTCGTCGGTCGCGATCTCACGCTCGACCTCCTTGTCGGCCGTCAGACTGTCGTGCAGCCGTTCGACCTGATCGCGAGCGGCGAGCCAAGTGGCGCGGTCCTCTTCCCCCAGGCGCTCTTCGATCAGGCGACGCTGCCGAGCCAGCTCGCGCGAGTCGACGCTCTGTCCGGTCGGCAGTCCGAGATAGCCGTCGACCGCGCCGAGCAGATCAAGCGCATGGGTGCGACGAGCCGGATCATCAGCTGCCGACTCGCTGATCGCCTTGGCGAGCTCGGCCAGTCGGACCGTCGCCTGACGCGACTGACGCGTCAGCACCTCGCCCCAGACGAGCGCCAACAGGATCTCGGGATCCCCCGGTGCCTCGGACTGTGCCTTGGCGAACGAGGCGACGGCGTCGCGATACTGCAGCTGTCGCAATTGGGAGAGCCCGATCGCGTAGGTCACGTCGGCGTCCGCCGACCGCTCCGCAGCCGCCCGTTCGGTCAGCTCCGTCAACGCCGTGCGCGAAACCTCTCCCAGCTCCCAATGATCGGCCAGCTGGTTGCGAGCCGCCGTACGTAGCGAGTCGGCCGATTCCTGAGCCGACAGGAGGACCGGAGGAACGACGACCAGCGCCAACCAGACCGGCAGCACCGAGACCCATGATCGGACGAACGACTTACGAACGGACAACGAAGCGGCTCTTCGCTCCATCGGCAGGCTCCTTTCGGCGCAGAGGCTCCCCGCACGAATCGTATCGGTTCGCCCCCCCGAGCCGCAAGGAAACCGTCAGCGCGTGCGAGTCGCGGGCGCGGCTCCGTCGACCGATCCCGCGGCCGCCACGCCGTACCAGCTCCTACGGCGCGTGCTCGTGCTCATGATCGTGCGGCACGTCGTTCGGTGCCCCGCCGTGATGATGCTCGTGGCCGTCGACGAACCGCGTGTCGTCCGAGCGGCCGTCGGCCATCACGAACGCGAGCAGATCGAGAATCTCCTCGCGAGTCAGCTTGTCGAGCAGACCTTCGGGCATCAGCGAGACGGGAAGCGCCTCGCGCACCGCGATGTCGGCCTTCGCGATCTCGACCGCGTCGGTCGCCACGAGCGGGTTCGCGACGATCCGGACCGCCGTCTCGGTCTCGCCGACGACGAGCCCCGAGAGCGTCTCGCCCGATTCGAGCTCGAAGACCTCGGTCCGGAACTTCTCGTGAATCTTGAGCGACGGCTGCAGGATCTCCCGCAGCACGTCCCCCGCCTTCCACATCGGATCGCGCTGCGTCAGGTCGGGGCCGAAGACGACGCCGACTCCGCCCAGCTGATGACAGGCGGCGCAGCTCGCGACCTGGAACATCTCGCGTCCGTGGGCATAGGAGCGTTCGCTCTCGATCAACGACAGATCGTCCGCCAGATCTTCCAGCGTCCACGCAGTGCGCGGACGATTGTCGGCCAGCAGCGGATCGAGAATCTCGACCGGATGTGTCGCGAGGTAGCCGGTCGGGTCTTCGAGATAAGCGTCGAGATCATCGACGACGTACATCGCTCCGAACATCCGACGCCAGTGCCCCGGATAGGTGCAGACATACGGATAGACTCCCGGTGCCGACGGCGCCACGAACGAGAGTGTCTGGCGTTCCCCCGGCTGCAGCAGCCGACTCCCCCAGATCACCCGATCCGATGCCGGCACGTAATGCCGCGCGAGCGCGTCGGCCGCCGTCGCTCCCTCTTCGGCTTCGATGCCGACCTGCTCCATCGCGCCCGGCAGGGTCAACACGACGTTGTGCGGCATGATGTCGACATTCTCGAAGATCAGTTCGATCGGCTTCCCCGCCTGAACGACGAGGATTTCCTGATCGAAAGCCATCCGATGCGGCACCGGCGCCAGACGCAGGATACGGACGCCGACATCGCGCAATCGACGCCGCGCGTCGCGAGCCGCGTCGGCCGGCAGCATCTCGGCCGCCGCTTCGGCCAACTGCATCAGCTCGAGCGCCGCGGGGCGAGTCCGCTCGTCGGCCGGAATCGCGGCGAGTCGGTCGAGGAGGAGCGGAACCAGACCGGCCGCATCGTCGGCCGGCCAGTCGCGTCGATTGATCCGGAGCATCGCGCGAGCCGCCTGGATCGAGTCGACGTCGTCACGGAAGAACTTCGCCAATCGCCGGAACGTCTCGGCTTCGCGTCCGCGAACGCCGGCGAGCGAGACCATCGCGGCGCGGCGGATCATGCCGGTCGCACCGCCGCTCTCCATGCGGAACTCGACTTCGGCTCGGGGAGCCGGCTGGTCGTCGACCTGGAAGACCGGCTCGCGCGTCCCGTCGAGAACCGTCAGGCGGAAGCCTTGCAGCCGGTTACCGAGATCGCCGTCGGTTCGGTTGCGGATCACGATCGCATCGATCGGCAGTTCTTCGCCCAGATCGACCTCCCACCATGGCTCAACGG
>CAZZBI010000087.1:0-8609 GCA_964652385.1 uncultured Pirellulaceae bacterium
GAGCGAGTCATCGGTCGGCTTGAAGATCCCCATCGCGTCTTCCATGAACGCGATCAGATCCTGGATCGTGGAGTTCTCGGTGATCTCGAACTCCTTGCCGCTGCCGAGCGACTTGTCTCCCTTGCGATGCGCGAAGGTCAACGTCCCCTCGACGAACATGCTCTCGAACGACTGGCCGTCCCGCTTGACGACATCCAGCAGCAACGTGCTCGAACCGATCCGCGGCCCATCGAGGTCGATCAGCTGATTGGGCGGCGTCGACGTGTCCGAGATCTCGGCGTCGCTGCGGCCGTCGGTGAACGCGTCTCCCGGATCCGCCGTGCCGACCAGATAGAACGAACTGGTGTCGCTCGACAGGTTGCGATAGATCCGGATCTGATCGTAGGCCGGAAAGGTGTCGCCGGGGCCGGGAGTCGGGGGAGTCGGCAGATCGGTCAGCTGAATCCGCCCGTTGACGACGTTCACCGGTCCCAGGTACGGCGTCGGGCGGCTCTCGGGCGAACCGCTCCGGTAGTACGTCACCATGTAGGTGTAGCTGCCGGTGAGCGACGTCGTGTCGAGAGCCGTCGACGAAAGCGCGACCGAGTTGTCGTCGCTGTACGAACCACCAGCCGCCGCCGTATCGAGCAGGAAGAAGTCGGTACCGCCGTTGGCCGTCCGGTAGATCCGCACGCTCGAGTATTCGCCGGTCGCGGCGGGGAGATTCCCGAGATCGATCGTGTTGTCGGCCAGCGTGTCGCCGGCCGGCACCGTCACGGTGATCGGATCCGAAGCCATGCTCTCGGTCCCGCTCGCGTCGACATACGCGAATCGATACCGATAGACCGCTCCCTCCGGATGACTCCCCCCCCCGTCCACATGCGAAACCGAGACCGCGGCCGACGAGGGGAGCGCCGCGACGCCGAGCGACGTGCCGGTCGCATCCGCCTGGGGAATCGAACCGTCTCCGAGCGTCGCACTCTGGATCACTTCGGCGACGTCCGCCAGATCGGCGGTCGGCGTCAGCGTCCCCTGCATCACGACGTTCTGAGTCGGCTGCGCGACGGCGGCCTGGCCGAGCGGGATCGCCAGCGGAGTCAGTTCGGTTTCCTGAATCTCGAACTGATCGTTGACGCCGTAACCCAACAGCCGTTCCCCGGTCGGCGTCACCAACTCGTTGTTCGCATTGGTCGAGAAGATGCCGGCGCGGGTGTAGAACTGCGAACCGCCGCTCCCCTCGACGATGAAGAAGCCGTCTCCCTGGATCGCCAGATGCGACGCACTGCCGCTGATCTCGATCGCCCCCTGGGTGAAGTCGGGGGTGATCGCGGCGACCTGGACGCCCAGACCGACCTGTCGCGGGTTGGTTCCGCCGCTCGCCGCATCCGGAGCCGAACCGACGCCGAACGTCTGCAGATACTGCGTCGCGAAGAAGACGTTCGACTCCTTGAAGCCGACCGTTTGGGCGTTGGCCAGGTTATTGCCCGCCACGTCGATCTTCGTCTCGGCCGCCGACAGTCCGGTGACCGCCGTGATCATCGAGGATGCCAAACCCATCGTCTTCCCCTCCCTGGCTTCCGATTCGCGGAACGAATCGGAGGCATGTCGTGTCCCGGCCGAGGCATCTGCCGCGGCATCCCGATGCGCCGAACGATCGTCGATCCGACGGTGACGCCGTCGAGTTTCAATCGGTGATCTGACGGAGTCGATCGACCCGGAAACTCCGGTTGCCGACGTAGACCCGAAGTTCCCGCTCGCTGCCGTCCGCCGTCGCCTCGAACGCGATCCGGTCGACCGTCCCGGTGACGTCGGCATTCGCGTCGTCGACACCGGTCACCGTCTTGCCGATCATCCCGGCCGCCATCGTCAGGTTCTGTCCGGCGAGGACCTGATCGAGGGTCGCCGTCAGCTTGTCGTTGGCGCCGACCTGACGGATCTGCGTGATCTGCTGCAGGAACTCGGCGTTGTTGGTCGGATCGAGAGGATCCTGGTTCTGCAGCTCGGTGATCATCAGCATCAGAAAGTCGTCGGTGTTCACCTCGGCGAACGCCGACGACGCCTGTCCCGCACTCGATGCGGACGACGATCCGATGCCCGAACTGATCGCAGCCATCTCCGGCCTCCTTGCCGTCATGCGCGTCGACCGGCAGTGCGACCGGCGGCCGCCTGCACGTCGCGCTCCCGCTAGATCCTCACGTCGATACCGCGTCCGTCGGCTCCGCCGAACGGTCTGCAGACGACTCGCTCTCCTTCGCGTTCCGAGTCGCTCGTCGGAACGGCCCGACGCCGCGTTCCCCCTTCGTCGCCCGACCGCTCCTCGCGCGGCGAACCGCCCTCTCCGGGCGCTTCGCGAAACAGGCCGACATCGAACGTCTCGATCGAAATCCCGCGTTCCGCCAGCCGATCGCGCAGGACCGGCAACTGTTCGAGGATCAGCTGTCGAGCCGCTTCGGTTTCGGTCTCGACGCGCGCCGCCAACTTGTCGCCATCAAGTCGTACTTCAAGCGACAAGCCGCCCAGGCGAGGCGGACTGAGTCGCATTCGGATCTCGCCCCCCCGCGCTTCGGCCGCTTCGAACGCTCGTCCGACGCGATGCAGGAAACGCCGATGCTCGACCGGGTCGATGCCATGTCGAGTCCGAACGCCGTCGGTCCCACCGGTGCGAGGCGGCGAGATGCCGACCGGCGGACTCGCGACCGCGGAGAGCGGCACCGCTCGTGCATCGGTCGTCACCGAGTTCGCCGGCGCGGTCGGCGGCGCCGAATCAAGACGAGTCGCGCCGCTCTCGGACGGCGTTTCGATCGCGGCCAGCGCGGTGTCGATCGACTCCGATGCCACCGCCGGCTCGGGCGAACCGGCAGCGGGCGACGGTTCGATGCCGAAGACTTCGGACAACACCCCGACGAAATCGGTCCGTCGCGAGCCGGCATCGTCGCCGGTCGCGCTCGTCGGTTCGGCCTCGCGAACATCGACGTCGGTCGTCGAGCTCACCGGTGCCTTGGACGAGAGAATCGTCGCCTCGACGGCAACGGTCGCAGCCCGCCCCCCCGGAGCGCTCCGCTCGAGGTGCTGCAGGTGATCGGCGATCGGGCGCAGCGGAGTCTCGCCCGCGGTCTCTCCACTCGCTCGGCCGCGCACGTCGGGCGAACGCGAACCGCGTCGCGGGACGACCAGAGGGGGTGATGCCGAGGTGATCGGACGAGCGGGCTCGTCGGCCGCGACCGAAGGCTCTGGCTCCTCGGTGACGTCAGCGCTCTTCGATGCCGGAGCGACGAGCGGCATCGCGTCCGTCGGAACGAGTTCATCGACGGACGCTGTCTCGTTCGCTTCGCTCGGTTCGCCGCTCGCCTCGCTGTTCGGTTCCGAGTCGATCGGCGATGCGGAGATCGCGACGTTCGACGCATCGAGTTTCTCGAGATCGGACGAGGCTTCCGGAAGCGTCTCGATCGGAGCGACCGACGTCACCGGTGCCCCGATCAGTTCGGCGGTCCCGTCGCTCGCATGCGTCTCGGCGATCTCCTCATCGTCCGATTCCGCATCGACGGCGACCGGCTTGGCGGTCGAGGTGGGTGCCGATCGGTCGGTCGTTGCGGCCGAGTCATCCGCGGCCGAGTCGGGCGAGTTTCCCGCGGGACGCGTTTCCGATCTTCGCGGCGGCTCGATGCGCGGCCGCAGCGCTTCGTCGGAACGGTCAGGTCGGGTGCCGCGCGAGCGACGCTCGTCGCGACCGAGCGGCTCGAACTCCCGCCGGTCTTCGTTGCCTTCGCTCGCACGGGAGGTGCGAGCCGAAGAGGGGGGGGGGAGCGAGCAGCAGATCGAAGGATGCGGACGGATCACCCGCGGCGACTCCCGAGGCGAATCGGTCGCTCGATTCCCTTTCGGGAAACCGCGACGCCGCATCTCGGGAGATGGCAGTCATCAGGTCGAGTCCTGGGGATCGGGCGGATCGAACTCCCGGAGTCGCTCCCCGGTGGAGCGGATCAGCGGAATCTCGGGATTCCCCAGTCGCAGTTCCCGCATGATGAACGCCAAGCGACGGCGCTCCGCATCCGTTCGGAACTCCGAGAGGATCCTCCGTCGCTTATCCATCGGCATCGTCTTGATCAGCACGACAACATCGTTCGCGATTTCCACGTCCCTGCTGTCGTCGGCGCGCTGCAACAAGGTCATGATCTGGTCCTTGGCCTGCACCGCCTCGATCGACCCGAGGGTATCGCGAAGCCGCACGAGATCGGCATCTTGGGCAACTCCCTCGATCCGCTCGAACTGCGTCTCGAACTCGACTCTCAGTCGTTCGTACCGCTGCCGCTCTTCGTCGAGCTTCACGATCAGATGCTGCAGATCGTCGACCGCCGTGGCGATCGACCGCTCGCGCATGTCGAAATCGAGAACGCGCCCTTGCGCGATCCGTTCGCGCTCGTCGGAACCGAGCAGCTCGAAGGTCCGGACCGGCGCGATCTCGCGCCGCATTTCGGCGATCGCCGTCGCATCGATCCCGTAGACGATCGCCAACAGGCGATACGGATCGCGATTCTTCCAGAAGCCGTCGGCCCAGGTCTTGGCCAACACGGCCGCTTCGAGCAGGATCGTCGCGGTGCAGACGGCGAGCAGGATGTTTCGCGCCAGACGGATCATGGCGTGCTCTCCGGCGAGACCGAATCGGCGTCATCGCGTCCGACCCCGCGGATCCGGAGCAGGATGTCGTTCAGTCGCTGGATCTCTTCGGGGGTTCGGAATTCGGCGAAGATCTTGCGCTGTCGATCGGCGCTCATCTCGGTCACGACGGTAACGACGTCGTCCAAGGCGCCGTCGTCCAGGAAGGTCATGAGCATGTCCTTCGCCGTCTCGGGTTCGAGCACTTCGAGCGTCGAACGGACCGTTCCCATCGCCGCAGCCGAGCGTTCGCCGGCGAGCTTCTTCAGGCGCGATTCGAAGAGCGCGCGAATCGTTTCGTAACGCTGCCGCTCGTCGAGCAGCTTGGCTTCCAGCAGGCGGACATGATCGGCCCCTGTCGTCACGGCCGTTCGGCGCATGGTACCGAGTCGATCGACGCGGCCGGCGGCGGCGCGAGCGGCGGCGGCCTTGCTTTCGACCTCCTTGCGGACCTCCTCGGGATCGACTCCGGCCAGATACGCCTCGAGTCTCAGCCGGCGTTCCGGATCGAAGCCCCCTTCCGTCCAGAGCGCCACGAAGAAGACGAGTTGGGCGAGAACCGTGGCGACGCAGACCCAGGCCAGCAACATTCCCATCGCCTTGATCGCTCGAACGATCATCGTTCACCCTCCTCGGCGCGCCGCCGAAAGTGACCGACCGATCCGAGTTCGTCCAGTCGCGATTGGTCCAGTCGAGCCTGGATGATTCGTTGCTGTTCGACGAAGTTCTCCTCCATCCGCTCCAGCGTCCGGACCTCTCGATCCGCTTCGACCAGCGCCGCTCGGCGACGCTCGGTCTCCTCGTCGACGATCGCGATCTGTCGCAGCAGCTCGGCGCGCTCCAGACGCAGAACCAGTCCGTAACGCCGCGACTCGATCAGCGAGTCGACATTCACTTCGCCGAGCGATGCGACTCGCAGCTCACCCTCGAGCCCCTCGCGACTCCGATCCACCGTCTCGACCCGCTCGCGCAGGATCCGTCCCGCCTGGAGCGCTTGAGCCAGCTCGTCGCGCAGCGCGTCCCGTCGGTCCAGTCGGACCTTCAGGAGCGTCGCCAATCGGAAGCGAGCTGCCATCGGATGGGGTTACCTCGGATTGCGGCGAGAAGCGACGAGACGTTCCTGGAGACGCGGAGGTTTCGGGTCAGCCGGGACGCGCGGCGGCGTCGGCCGGGCGTGCGGCGGCAGGCCGTACGGGAGCGGGACGCGTGGGTGGGGGCGCGTTCGACTTGGGAACGGCGGCGTTCGGCGGCTTGGGACTCGTCGTTGCTGCGGCAGCGGCCGGGGGGTTGGTCGCGGGAGCGGCTGCGGGGAGCGCGATTCCGCAGCGCCGAGCCAGCTCGACCAGCCCCGCGATCGACGCGGCACCGTCGGCTCGTTCGTCCATTCCCTGGCGGAAGAAGCGATCGATCGGATCCTTGTGTCGGATCGCCGCATCGACGAGCGGGTTGCTCCCCTGACGATAGGCGCCGATCGTGATCAGATCCTCGTTGTCCCGGTACGCCGAGAGCAACTCGCGGATCCGTCGCGCCGCTTCCTGATGATTCGGTTCGGCGATGTCGGTCATCACGCGACTGATGCTCTGCAGGATGTCGATCGCCGGAAAGTGTCCGCGTCCTGCGAGCTTTCGACTCAGATAGGTGTGACCGTCGAGCAGACCGCGGACCGTATCGGCGATCGGCTCGCTCGGATCATCCCCTTCGACCAGCACGCTGTAGAACGCCGTGATGCTGCCGTCTCGCGAGCGTCCGGCGCGCTCGACCAGACGAGGAAGCAGCGCAAAGACGCTCGGGGGATAACCTCGCGTCGTCGGCGGCTCGCCGGCGGCCAGGCCGATCTCGCGCTGCGCCATCGCGAAGCGGGTCAGCGAGTCCATCATCAGCAGGACGTTCTTGCCCGCGTCACGGAAGTACTCGGCGATCGCGGTCGCGGCCAGCGCCGCCTGGACACGCAACAGAGCCGGCTCGTCCCCCGTCGCGACGATCACCACGCTCCGCGCCCGCCCTTCGGGTCCGAGATCCCGTTCCAGAAAGTCGTTGACCTCGCGTCCTCGCTCGCCGATCAGCGCGATGACGTTGACGTCGGCCGAGCTGTCTCGCGCCATCATGCCGAGCGTCACGCTCTTGCCGACTCCGGCTCCGGCGAAGATGCCCATCCGCTGGCCGAGACCGCAGGTCAGCATCGCATCGAGCGCTCGGACTCCGGTCGAGATCGGTCGGTCGATCCGAGGTCGCTCGACCGCGTTGGGAGGCTTGCGCGAGAGGGGAACGCGATCGGTCAGCGTCGGAGCGGGGAGGCCGTCGATCGGACGACCGAGCGCGTCGAGCACGCGTCCGATCATCTTCGGCCCGACGGGAAGGAAGCGCGCCGATCGGCCGAGCGAGACGCGATCGCCCTGCCGCACCCCGTGCAGCTCCTCGTACGGATAGATGATCGTCTCGTGATCCCGAAAGCCGATCACCTCGCCCCGAATCGGGTTCCCCCCTTCGCGGCGCAGTTCGACCTGCGCTCCGACCGGAGCCGGAAGGCCGGCGACGCTGACGATCATCCCCTGCGTCCGCACGACGCGGCCGTGCAGTCCGTAGGGAACGATCGCGTCGAGCTGTCGTTCGATCTCCTCGATCCTCATCGGCATCGGTTTCCTAAGGGACGGCAGACGTTCGGACGGGCCCCAACGTCGAATCTAGGTCAACTCCGCTTCGATGCGAGCCAGTTGGGTCGCCAGCCGCAGATCGAACTCGCCGAACTGGGTCGTGACGCGACAGTCGCCGACCTGCAGATCGGCGGCCGGCACGATCCTGGTCGGCGCGACTCGCCCCAACTGACTCGCGACATCGTCCAGACGCGAGCCGAGCGACGCATGGTCCTGCGGCGCGAGTTCGATCGTCACCTGCTCCTGACGCCCGATCAGTTCGAGCGTCTGTCGGATCCAGTCGATCGGGATCGCGGGGTCGGAAGCCAACTCGCGTCGCACGATCTTCTCGGCGATCCGGACCGCCAGCAGGACCGCGTGTCGCTCCCAGTGCGCCATCCAGGCCTCACGCTGCTCCAGCAGACTGCGCGATGCGGCCGAGAGACTCGGCAGAGCCGAAGCGAGCTGGCGAGCCAGCTCCTGCTTCAGTTCCTCGCGCGCGATCCGCAGCGCCTCGTCCCGTCCTTGTCGAATCGCATCGGCGCGAATCTCCTCCGCCTCGGCCTGAGCTCGAATCACGATCAGTTCCGCTTCGCGCCGCACGTCGGACAGGGCAGCCCGTGCCTGTTGGGTCATGTCCTCGAAATTGAACAGCGAACGGCTCGTCCCCTCGGGCTCTCCCGTTCCGTGTCCCTTGATGATTCCGGGCACCCGCTGCTCCTTCCGTCGTACCGGACCGGCGCGTCGACTCGCCGCCGCGTCCTCTCGTTCCCTGTCCCGGTGTCGTCAGGCGGTGATCGGCCGCATCGTGGTCGGTCGATCGGACCCGTCCAGCGCATCGGCCGCCGCGAGAACGACGCGCTGAGCGGCGGCAATGTCGGACAGCCGGACCGCTCCGGGACGTTCGATCTCGTCGATCAACCGCTTTCCTTCGCTGCGCGTCAACGTCTCGACGACTCGCGCCACCAGCTTCGGGTTGGCGCCGATCAGCGCCAGGCGGAGCACACGAGGAGAGATGCGTTTGAGCAGCGGAACCAGTCGCGCACGACTCCGACCGGCGAGGCGATCGAAGCGAGCCTGGATCGCCGACGCCTCTTCGGCCGAGACGATCTCGGGCTCGCGCGGAACATTCGCCGGGCGTCCCGTCGGAGCGTCGTGATGTCGCGTTACGGGGCCCGCTTCCGATGCGTTTCTCTGGGCCGAACCGGCGACTTGCCGCGCTCCGTTGCCGATCGAATCGGGGTTCGACCTGATCGGCAGGATCTTCGGCCCCAAGTCACCGTGCAGGCCGTCCGCGCCGATCCACTGCTTCCGGACCGAGACGGCAGCATCCGGATCGTCCTGGAT
>CAZZBI010000087.1:8619-16263 GCA_964652385.1 uncultured Pirellulaceae bacterium
CCCCGAGATCCGCACCATGACGACCCAGATCACCGTCCGCGCCGCGAGTCCCGGGCCGCATCGGCTCGGACGGCATGCGAGTCGGCGTCGGCACGATTCCGGCAGTGATCGGGCCGGTCGACGCGGCAACGGCAGAGTCGGTGCGGATCGGAGCGGAGCGAGCGGCGACCGAGGGGGCGCCGCGCTCGTCGGTCTCGGCGATCGGGGCTCCGACCAGCCGCATGCGATGCGCGTCCCGGATCTGGGCCAGGATCGCCTCGACCGCCTGACGGCCGACGGTCGACTCGATCGTTCCCGCCTCGTCGGCGATCGCCTTGCGGATCGCCTGCGACAGCTCTTCGGCGATCATCCGTTCGACGGGGCGCTGCTGCGCCAGACGCTGAAGCAGACTTCGCTGGCGTTCGATCGGCAGTCGTTCGAGCACGCGTGCCGCGATCGCCGGTTCGAGCAGACTCAGGACGACTGCCCCGGTCGACTCGCGTTCGGCAGCGATCCATCGGGCCAGCGAAGCGGTCTGTTCGAGGGTGACGAATCCGAGCGGTCGATCGGTCGAAGCGGCCACTCGTTCGGACGAGTTCTCCTCGGGGCGAGCGGCGAGGAGCGGTTCGCGGCGCGCGGCGCCCGATCGTGCCGCCGACGAGAGCTGCAGTTCGACTCCCGATTCCGCTGCGGTCGCCGACGACGGCGATTCGGCTCGGGCTGGCGGAGTCGCTCGACCGGTGGCCCGCAGGAACTCTTCGACGATCTCGCGGCGTTCCCGCTCGTCGACGTCTCCCAGTTCCTCGGCCGCTTCGCGGACCGCTGCGGCGCGGTCGAGCGGCATCTGTGCCAACAGGCGATCCGCCGCTTCCTCGTCCAACGAACGGACGAGAACGGCGATCTTCCGCAGACTGCGTTCTCGTGGCTCGGTGCGGTTCATGGCGAACCTTTCGATTCGTAAGGACGATCGGACATCCGGCTCAGGCCGCCTCGCCGATCCACTGCTTCAGGACCGAGACGGCAGCATCCGGATCGTCCTGGATCAGTTCGGTCAGTTCGTCGCGCAGGCTCGGACCGTCGCCGTCGAAGCGTCGCTTCGAACGATCCTCCCCCTCTCCGCCGTCAGCCGTTTCGCCGGCTCCCGCTTCGCGCGAATCGTCGCTGCCGGCCTGTCGTTCGGCGGCCGAAGTTTCGGCCCCTTTCAGCATCCCTCGCATGACCAGCAGACCGAAGGCTCCCAGCCCGAACATGCCGAGCGTCTTCCAGTTGTCCTGCAGCCAGACCAGGACCAGATCCGAGGTGCTCGGCGCCGGGAGCGGCTCGGTCGGAATCTCGTAGTCGGTGGTGACGACGATCGGCTCGAAGATGTTCTGGCCGGTCAGCGGGTTGATGATCAGCGGCTGGACCTTCCGTTCGATCTCGGTGCGCGTCTGCGCCTCGAGCGTCGCCAGATCGGCCGCCGTCATCGGCTTGGGGGTCTCGCCGACGGCGACCGGGTTCCGCTTGAGCCAGATGGCCTGGTAGTACGATTCGGGAACGCCGATCGAGACCGAAACCCGCTTGGGCACCAGACTGGCCTTCTGAGTCGATGAGATCGTGCCGCCGATCCGCGAACGACTCGACTCGCGTGACTGAGTCGAGTTGTCCGAAGTGGTTCCGGCGGCGACCGATGCCGACGAGTTCGCCGCTCCGGTATTCGCCGCGACTCCGGGACGACCGGCGGTATCGGCCCGAGTCGATTCGTTCGTCTCCTTTTCGGTCTCGCTCTCGACGACGACCGGATTGGTCAGCTGTCGCGACTCCTCGACCTGCGAGATCGTCTCGTCCAGTTCGACGTTCACCTGGACGTTCGGCATGCCGAAGGAGCGGAGCGCCTCGGTGATCTTTCGCCGCCAGTCGTTCTCGTAGTACTGCTTGGTCTGGGCATAGGCGTTGTTGCGGGGGTCATTCAGATCGTCCCCCGCTCGCCCCCGATGCGACTCGCCGGTGTTCGCGTCGACGACGATGATGTCGGTCGGATTGATGCCGGTCAGCACCCCTTCGACGGCGCGGACGATCGCCTGGACGTCGCGATCCTCGAGGGGACGGGTACCGCGCCCCTTGGCCATCACCGTCGCGCTGCGGGTCAGGCGGCGGTCGAGTCCTCCCTGGCGCTGTTCGTCGTATTCGAGCGTCGCGTACTCGAGCGTCTCGACCTGCTCCATCATCCGCCCGAACTTCTGCTTTTTCTCGGCCATCGCCAGTCGCTCTTCCTGCGTCTTGGTCAGGAAGGGATTCGGAGTCCGATTGGGATCGTCGAGATCGCCGGCGCTCATCGGCAGCGCGCCGGCGCGGGCGATCGCCGCCAACGCCTCGTCCCGTTCCGAGCGGGCGACCTTCAGGCGATTCCCTTCGATCGAGTAGTCGGTGATCTGCGCTTCGGCGAGCGCCGCCTCCATGTCGGCGAGCTGCGATTGCGTGAAGACCCGACCGCCGAGCAGGTACGTGTCGCCGCCGGTCGCCTGGAAGCGGAACAGATAGGCGCCGCTGACGATGAGCACACCGACGAGCAGAACCGTGACGATCCTCGCCCCGATCGTCATCGAGTCGAACAGCTCGCGAGCCTGCTGCAGCGTCTTGTTGAGGAAGTCCATCTTCGGATTCCCTTCCGACGAGGATCGAACGATTCTTGCGACGAGCGGCGACCGAGACGGCGGATCGGCTTCCGTGCCCACGGCGGGCTAGCTCGCGACGAGGGTCAGATCCGGATCTCCTGGATCTCGCGATAGGCGTCGAGCAGCTTGTTGCGGATCTGCTGCATCATCTTGAAGGCCATGTCGGCCTTCTGCACTGCGGTCAGTACCTCGGCCGGGTTGATGTCGCCGCCGGTCAGCAACGTCTCGACCGCGACGTCGGCATCCTGCTGCATCGTGTTGACCTGATCGATCGACTGCAGCAGAAGGTCGCGGAACGAGGCGGACGGGCCGATGTCGGCGGTCAGCCCCTGGACCCCATCGCGCGTCAGGGCCTCGAGTCTCATCCGCGTCGCGGCATCGATGCCCGAGATCGACGAGATCGACATGCTGGTTCCTCCGCTTACCGTCCCGATCCGATCCGCTCCCCGATCCGATCATGCACGCGAAGCCGCGTTCGCCGGATCAGGCGAGAATCTTCAGCGTCTGGGCTCCGAGCCCCTTGGTCATCTCCATCACGCCGACGTTCGCCTCATAGGCACGAACCGCCTGGAGCGCGTCGACGAACTCGGTGTTCAGGTCGACTCGCGGGTAGGCGACGTACCCCTTCCACTTGCCCGAGGTGATCGCCAGCGGACTGTTGGGCTGGTAGCGATACATCGGATCGACCTGCTCCTCGCCGACGCTCGCGACCTTGACGCCGACCCCGTTGCCCGACGTGGTGAGCTCGGCGTCGGACTGCAGGACGACGTAGCGGGCTCGATACGGTTCGAGGTCGCCGTTTTCGTTCCGGACCGTCGACAGGTTCGCGATATTGCTCGAGATGGCGTTCAGCCGCGTGCGCTGAGCCACTAGGGCACTGGTCGAAATGTCCAACGCGCTGATCATCGGTCACCTCCGCCTTCCTTGGATCGAGGCCGCCGTATCGGGTCGTGCTCAGACCCGCTCCGAGATCGCGACGTTCAGCAATCGGAACTGCTGATTGAGGATCGCGATCGCGAGATTGTGCATGCTCTGGTTCTTCGACAGCTCGAGCGTCTGATGCTCGAGCCCGAAGTCGTTCCCGTCGTGACGCAGGATGTCGCGCATCGATTCCTTGACGCGAGTCATCGCGCGGTCGGTCGGATCGACCGCCAGACTTTCGCCCGGCGACAGCGCGGCGGCATCCGAGGAACCATCCAGCGGAGCGCGCTGTCGCGTCTCGATCAGCTCCGCCAACCGGGTCTGGAACTCCGACACCGAGAGGTCGCGCATCCGGTAGCCCGGAACGTCCATATTGGCGACGTTACCGGCCAGCACCGAGTGGCGACTCTGCGTGAAACCGATCACCTGCTCGAGGAGCGGGACGGTCGAGGTCGAGAACATTTCCATGACGGATTCCCTTCCGTTTCGGATCCGACCGGCTCAGCCGGCGGCGCACCGAGGGAATCTTTAGCGAAAGATGCCGTTTCCCGCCAGATTGGTTTCCGGCAAGGAGCACCGTCCCGAGGGGGGCGAGTCGAGCCGATAGGACCTGTCGACGCGCGATGGCCCCCGGTCGCACCGGGATGGTAGAGAGTGCGAGGCAGTTACCGATCGAGCTGCGGAGCGTCGCGAAGTCGAAGCGGCGCACTGCCGCGCGTCGGGGACGACGCGGGCCTACGCGGAGAACGACCGATCGATTTCATGCGGCGCGAGCGGTCCGATCGCGGTAGGAGCCCTGACGGGGACGATAGCCCCAGGCGCGAAGCTTGTTGCTGAGCGTACGGACGCCGATCCCCAGCGCCCGCGCCGTCCGCTCGCGATGCCCCTCGAACTGCGCCAGTGTCGCCTCGACCAGACGCCGCTCGGATTCTTCGAGACTCGCACCGGCGTTCACCGACGCCCCCCCCTCCGATTCGACCGTCGCCGAGCGACGATCGTGGGGTCCGACGTTGCCTTCCGTGTTTCGCTCGGGCGAAACGACCCGCCGCGTCTCGCCTCGATCGATCCGCCAAGCGCAGTCGTCCAGATCGTCGGCCGTCAGCGTTGATCCGGTCGCCAGAACGACGACCCGCGTCATCAGGTTCTCGAGTTCGCGGACGTTTCCGGGCCAACGATGCTCGGTCAATCGCTCGAAGAAGTTCGGCGCGATCTCGGGCGCCGGGCGTCCGCAGCGTTCGGCGGCGCGAGCCAACAGGTGCCGGGCGAGGTCGGGGAGGTCCTCGGGGCGTTCGCGGAGCGGCGGGACCTCGAGCGGAATGACGTTCAGTCGGAAATAGAGATCCTCGCGGAATCGTCCTGCCGACACCTCGGCTTCCAGGTCGCGATTCGTCGCCGCGATGACCCGCACGTCGACCGACCGGGTCTCGCTCGAACCGACTCGCTCGAAGGTCCGTTCCTGCAGGACTCGCAACAGCTTGGCCTGCAGTCCCGCCTCGATCTCGGTCACCTCATCCAGGAAGATCGTCCCCCGATGAGCCAGCTCGAACCGACCGAGACGCGGTTTGGTAGCGTTGGTGAACGCCCCCTGCTCGTGGCCGAACAGTTCGCTCTCCATCAGCGACGGCGACAGGGCAGGGCAATTGAGACTGACGAGCGCCTGGTCGCGTCGCGCGCTCGCCAGGTGGATCGCCCGAGCGACCAGTTCCTTGCCGGTCCCGCTCTCGCCGGTGATCAGGATGGTGACGTCGGTTCCGGCGACCTGTGCGATGCGGCGTTTCAGTCGCGTCATCGCGGGGCCGTCTCCGATCAGAGCTCCTTGCCGCGGATCGGGAAGTTCGCTGCGGCGGCCGACGACCGCCCCTCGTTCGAGCGCATGCCGGACCGCTCCCTCCAGCTGATCGACATCGAACGGCTTCTCGAGATAATCGAACGCACCGGCGCGCATCGCCCGCACCGCCGTCTCGACCGACCCGTGAGCGGTGACCATCAGCGTCGGCGTTCGACAGCCGCGCTGCTGCAGCTCGCCCAGGAAACGGATCCCGTCCATCCCGGGCATCATCAGGTCGGTGATGATCAGGTCGAACGTCTCGCGTCCGATCCGCCGGAGGGCTTCGCGAGGGGATTCGCAGCCCGAGGCGCGGAAGCCGAGCAGTTCGAGCGTTTCGACGACGCTCCGTCGTGCCTCGGGGTGATCGTCGACCACCAGAACGCTTCGGTCGCTCGTCATCGGTTCGCCGGGAGTTCCGATCATCGTTCCGTCTCCGTCGACGCGTCGCCGGACGCTCGATCGCTACCGCCGTACGATAAGCCGCCGGGAATCGCCAGGCGGAAGGTCGCTCCGCCCTCGGCCGAGGACTCGACGGCGATCGTGCCGCCGTGAGCCGCGGCGATCCGTTCGACGATGCTCAAACCCAGACCGGTCCCGGTCGCCTTGGTCGTGACGAACGGATCGAAGAGTCGATCGGCGATTTCGACAGGGATGCCGGGACCGTCATCGGCGACGGTCCAGACGAAACGCCCATCGACCGAGCCCGCTTCGATCGTCAGTCGTCCCCCTTCGGGAAGCGCGTCCACGGCGTTGAGCATCAGATTGATCAGAGCGCGGCGGATCATGCCGGAATCGCATCGACAGACGGCGTCTTCGACGCGCGTCGCATCGACGCGTACGCGATGCGCCCGCAGGTGCGGCCCGATCTCGTCGAGCACGCGGGCGACGAGCTCCGCCGCGCGAACCTCGGTCCGATCCGGCTCGCGATCCGACGTGAAGTGCAGCAGGTCGTTGACCGTCGATTCGAGATTGCCGAAACCGGCGGCCAACCGCTCGACCAGCGTCGCGAGGTCCGGGTTCGACCGGGTCCGGCGTTCGAGCAGCCCGAGATAGAGCTTCAGCGGAACGATCCCGTTCCGCACCTCATGGGCGACGTGCGAGGCCATCTGGCCGAGATCGGCCAGTCGATCGCGGCGCGCCAGTTCGCGGTTCTTTGCTTCGAGCTCGTCGGTCAGCAGCTTCACCTGCGCCCGCAACGCCTCGTGAGTCCGCTGCAGACGATCGGTCGCCGAATCCCAGACGTTCAGGATCGCGGCGAGATCATCGGGGGCGAGCGACGGTCGTTCGTCGATCGCGATCGGTTCGCTTTCGGACAGCATCCTGCTCAGCCCTCCCTCACGACGCGACCGGCCGTGGCGCTGCGATCGGTCCGCAGATAGGCGGCGACCGCTCGCGAGCGATCGACCTGCGTCTCCATCTCGCGCGACGTCGCTTCCATCCGCTCGCGCGCCAGTCGTTCCGCTCCCGCCTCGAACTCCTTGACCTCGTCGAGCCAGCGCGTGCACTCCTCGACCAGCTGTCGGCAGCGTTCGCGCACGTCGGGCGAGCTCCAGACGCGCCGCTCGGGATCCTCGGCGCGATACGGATCGATCGCCTGGTCGACCCGTACCAGATCCTCGATCAGCGACTGCTTCACGGCGAGTAGCTCGTGCAGTTCGCCGATCGCGTCGCGCTGCAGGACCTGGATCTGGCGCGCCGACACGACTCGCAGCTTGCCGAGCGTGCGGTGGCGAGCCGAGAGGAGTTCGGCCAGGCGTTCGGTCGACGTGGCATCGGACATCGATCGGCACTCCGTTCGATCAGAGTCGCGTGAGGAGATCGAGAAAGCCGGCCCAATCCTCGCGCGAATGCCGAGTGGTCCCGGAAAAGTCGGCATCGACCGGAATCCGCTCGGCAAGGAAGAGCTTGGCCTGTTCGAGCACGCCGCGCGAATCTTCCAGTCGGCCGGTGCGTCGAAAGCAGATCGACATCCGGACGAACGCCTCTAGCGATTCGGGGCGATCGTTGTACCGATTGGCGGCCGACGAATACGCGTCGATCGCTTCGGGATAGCGTTCCAGATCGAAGAACAGGTCGGCCTGCGCGAAGTAGCAGTTCCGCAGCAGGTTCCGCTCGACGTCGTCGAGCGGCCGCTGATCCTGGACGCGTTCGAGATCGACCAGCAGTTCGCCGACCGTCATGATCGCCTGCCGCGCGTGGTCGCGGGCCTGCTCCTCGAGCCTCAGTCGCGATGCGGCGACCGAGACGGTCGCCGCCTTCTTC
>CAZZBI010000088.1:0-16115 GCA_964652385.1 uncultured Pirellulaceae bacterium
CGGCGTGGTTTCCGACGAAGCGGCTGCGTCGACCGACGCCGGGGGGCCGCCGACCGGCACCGCTCCCGGCGGAAGACTCGAGGAGGGGGGCGCGACCGGCGCGGAGGTCGGCGCATCGCAGCCGATCACCGCCAGCGACGCGATCCCCAGCAGCATCGCGGCGCGCGAGCGGTGGTTGCCGAAGCAAGGCGAACCGGACAGGCAATGACGCATCAGCGGGACTCCTGCGAGCGGACCGAGTCGACGGCGTGAGCGGAACGGGACGAGTCGTTCGACGAAGCGATCGGCGGGAACGGATCGTCGGCGGTCGGCCAGCGGAACGCGTTCAGGTGATCCAGTTCGTCGCGGCGGGTCAGGTCGATCTGCAGCGGCGAAAGCGTGATGCAGCCGCGCTTCAGTTCGGTGACGTCGGTCTCGTGCGGCGTCGGCTCCGGCTCGGGACCGTCGGTCGCCCAGTAGTAGGTGCGCCGCTTCGGATCGACTCGCTTCTCGAAGTGATGGCCGAAGCGATTGACGGCCATCGGCACGACTCGGACTTCGGGCCGCTCGGCAACGAGCGCCGCAGTCGGCACGTTGATGTTGAACAGGCACGCCTCGGGACCGCGCCGCGCGAGTGCGGCGCGGATCAGCGGAAGCGCCAGGTCGGCCGCTCGATCATAGTCGGCATGGTCGTCGTACTCGAGCGAGACGGCGAAGCTCGGGATGCCGAACAGCGCGCCTTCCATCGCGCCGCCGACCGTGCCCGAGTAGAGGATATTGATCCCGCAGTTCAGGCCGCCGTTGATGCCGCTGACGATCAGATCGGGGCGCTCGGCACAGAACTGCGTGACGCCGAGCTTGACGCAGTCGGCCGGCGTTCCGTCGACCGCGTAGCCGCGCAGATGCCCTCCGGCTCGGACCGGGTGTCCGACGAGCGGGCGCAGGAAGGTGATCGATTGGCTGACGCCGCTCTGCTCGGTCGACGGCGCCACCACCATCACTTCGGCCCAGCGTCGCAAAGCACGTTCCATGGCGGCGATGCCGGGCGCATGAATGCCGTCGTCATTGGTCAGCAGGATCTGCATCGTTCGTTCGCGAAAGGGTCGAATGGAATCGCTCGGCGCCGCGCCGCCTACGCACGGCCGATTCGGATCGAGCGGCGGTCGGTATCTTTCACCGGGGGGCGAGCGGCGCCGCGAATCGGGTGGTGATCGAGTCGGTTTTCGGGGGGGCGGACGGCCTCTGGTGAGCCGTCGGGCGATTCACTATAGTGCCGATTTCCCACGATCCCCGCCCGATTGCTCGGCGGGTTTTTTCGTTTCGGGAGCGGAGTCCCTCGATCATGACGGCATCCGACGCGAGTTCGCCGACCGTCGATTCGATCAGCCGCGAGCGAGTGCTCGTGCTCGACTTCGGATCGCAGTACGCCCAACTCATCGCGCGGCGCGTCCGCGAACAGCACGTCTACTGCGAGATCGTCCGCCACGACATCTCGGCCGAACGGATCCGCCAACTCGCCCCCAAGGGGCTGATTCTCTCCGGCGGACCCTCCAGCGTCTATGAGGCCGGAGCGCCGAAGTGCGACCCGGCGATCTTTTCGCTCGGCATCCCGGTCCTCGGCATCTGCTACGGCATGCAGCTGATGTGCGAGGCGCTCGGCGGCAAGGTCGAGAACGCTCCCAGTCGCGAGTATGGCCGCGCTCGGCTGCAGGTGACGCAGCGCGACGGATTGTTCGAGGCGTTTCCGTCGTCCGCCGACGTCTGGATGAGTCACGGGGATCAGGTAGATCGGGTCTCGCCCGACTTCCTCCCCCTCGCCAGCACCTCGACCTGCCCGTTCGCCGCGGTCCGCCACCGCTCGCTTCCGATGTTCGGACTGCAGTTCCATCCCGAGGTGACGCACACGCCACAGGGGAGCCAGCTGCTGGGAAACTTCGTCCGCGATCTCTGCGGATGTGCCGGCACCTGGCAGCTCGGCGACTTCGCTCGCGAGACGATCGCGCGGGTTCGCGAGACGGTCGGCCATCGCCGCGTCATCTGCGGCCTGTCGGGGGGCGTCGATTCGTCGGTCGTCGCGGCGTTGCTGCATCAGGCGATCGGGGATCGACTGAGCTGCATTCTCGTCGACAACGGTCTGCTTCGCGCCAACGAGCGAGCGAGCGTCGAGCACGAGTTCACCAAGCACTTCAAGACCGACCTGCGAATCGTCGAAGGGGAGGCGCAGTTCCTGGAGCGACTGCAGGGAGTCGAGGATCCGCAGGAGAAGCGACGCCGGATCGGTCATCAGTTCATCGAGTGCTTCAAGGAGGCGGCGCGCGAGATTCCGGACGCGGCCTTTCTGGCGCAAGGGACGTTGTATCCGGACGTGATCGAGAGCGGAGCCGCTCCGGATGGCCCGGCCGCAACGATCAAGCTCCATCACAACGTCGGCGGTCTGCCGGCCGAACTCGGCTTCGAGCTGATCGAGCCGCTGCGCGACCTGTTCAAGGACGAGGTGCGTCGTCTCGGCGAACAGCTCGGACTGCCGCCGGAACTCGTCTGGCGCCATCCGTTTCCCGGTCCCGGTCTGGCGGTCCGTTGCCTGGGCGAAGTCACCTCCGAAAAGCTCCGAGTCCTCCGCGAAGCCGACTCGATCGTCATCGACGAGATCCGCGAAGCAGGGCTCTATCGCTCCACTTCCCAGGCGTTCGCCGTTCTGCTGCCGGTCCGGAGCGTCGGCGTGATGGGAGACGCTCGCACCTATGACCAGGCGATCGCCATCCGCTGTGTCGACACCGACGACTTCATGACGGCCGACTGGTCGCACCTCCCCTACGACCTGCTGGCCCGCATGTCGACGCGGATCATCAACGAAGTGAAGGGGATCAACCGCGTCGTCTACGACATCAGCAGCAAGCCGCCCGCCACGATCGAGTGGGAGTGACGATCGGGGCGGGGAGGCGAGCACGATCGATCCGGTCGGCTCCCTCCGTGCTGCTGACCGGGTGTGCTGCCGATCGGTCGTGTCGCTGCCGACGCGACGCTCTTCGTGTGGCGCACGGTTGCTCGTCGCAGGAATCAGAGAATGATTTCGAACCGGACGCCGACCGCCAGCGCGTCCTTCTGATTGCCCCCGGGTTCGCGATGAACTGCACGTCTGGCTGCACCGCGGCCCACGGGCGAACCTGAGCCCGGTAGAACGTCTCGATCGCCGACTCGTACGTCATGCCGTCGGTCATGCGAAGCTCGTCGGCGAAGCGGGCATGCGCCAATCCGACTCCGCAGAGATCCTCGTCTCGACCTTCGATCGGACCGCGGTAGAGCAAGCCGACGCCCAAGTAGTTCTCGACCGCATTCCGGTCGTCGGGGGCGTTGCCGTACTGCACGAAGAAGCCGAGCCCCTGCTCTTCGTCCTCTTCCTCGAGCAGCAGCAGCTGATCGAACGCCGCGTACCAGCCCTGGTTGTCGGCGAAGGTCCCCGAGCCGTCGAGCGCGTCCCACTCGCCGCTGTGATGCCAGGCGCCGATCCGGTAGGCGGACGGCTTGCCGCCGAAGAGCGCCAGTTGCGGATCCCACTTCAGTTCGGCGATCGACATGCAACCGAAATGGCCGAGCGTCGAGAAGCCCCAGGTGGTGCCGATCGCACCGCCGTCATAGAACCCGGCTCCCATCGACAGCCGTTCGCCGAGCGTCGCGAAGAGAGCGGCGCCGAGCCCCTGATGCGGATAGGTCGGCATCGGCACGTTCGGGATCAGACCGAACGACGAGTTCAGGAAGTCGCCGCCGAGATCGAGCGCACAGAAGTCGGCGTTCGCATCCTGCTTGCCCGCCTTGACCCAGATCGCTCCCTCGGCCAACTCTTGCTGCCACCAGTACTCCGAGACCTGCGTGAAGTTCGTCGGATTGTCGATGTTGCTGAGCATCTGAAAGTCGCCGACGTGGTTCGACGTCGCGCTGCGACCGTGCAGGTCCTCGCCGTAGACGAAGAACGCTCCCCCCTCGATCCCGCCGAGCGCTTCGAGATCGAACGTCGCCGCCAGATCGAACAGCCCGCGATACTCGGTCGCGCCGGCGGTGTTCAGCCCGCCGCGCGCATTGTGGAACGCTTCACCGATGTAGATGTAGTCGATTCGGACCCCCGAGACGTCGAGCACGCGGTGCGAAAAAAGAGAGCCGATCTCGTCGGCGACCGCAGCCTCCTGGTCCGCTCCCTCACTCGACTCGCCCGATTCGTCGTCGGCGTCGGCCGCATCGGCCGTCGATTCGGCGGCCGGGGCGACAGGGCGTGAAGCCGGAGCCGGAGTCTCTTGCGAACCGGCATGCATCAGCGTCGACGCATCGCCGTGAGTCGGGTAGCGCTTGAAACGCGATCCGAGGGTCGTCGAAACGGCGACGAGTCCGATGATGTCCGCGATCGCGATCCGCCAGGGGAGTCCGGTACTGCGCATTCCGTCGCGCCTCAGGGGCCTTGCCGCGTTTCGGTCGACACGCCGTCGACTTGAATTCGCCTGCTGATTCGTGCCCCCCCGAAAAGCAGCCGACGTGGCTCGGGTGGTCTATCGTCGCCGAACCTTACGATCCTGAACGGGTAAGTCGTGAGGGGCCGATTTTGCGGGGGTTCGCCAGAGGGGGCACGGTCGAGTCGGAAGCTCGTCGAGGCCCTTCGACGGTAGAGCTTCTCCCGCTTGCTCAGTCACCGATCACGCCGCGACGGTTCGGCTTTCCGCATTCCCTGGGGGGGCAGCTCGAAGCGAGCCCCCTCGTCCTAGCTTACCGGTCTGAGAGCCCCACTGCCCCGGACACCGCGACTCGTGCACCGACGCGAGCGGTTCCGAATCGGCAGCCGGGGAAGTCGAACCGAAGGCCGACGGACATGCTTCCGCTCTTCCGCCGACATCTCGCCGCCAGGATCGCTTCCGGTTACGTCGTCGTCGCGCTCCTGGTCGTCGTCTGTGCGACGGCCGGAGTCATCGGGATCCGGCATTTGGGGCGAGTCTCCCAGTTCGTGCTCGGGCCGGCGTGGGAGACGGCCGACAGCGTGATGATGGTGACGATCGAGCACGAGGCTCGAATGCTCGCCGCCGAAGCGATCGTCGACGGAACATCGATCGAGACGACTCGCCGGTCGATCGCCAAGTCACGCGCCAACAGCCGGGAACTGATCGAACGGCTGACCGCTGCCGGCCTGATCGAGCCGGCTCGTCTGAAGCAGCTGAACGACCTGCAGCGTCGCGCAGAAACCGAACTCGACGCGCTGATCATCGAACGGGAACGGTTCGCTGCCGAACGGATGCGTCTCGACGATGCGATCGCGCGGCTGCTCGTCGCGAACGAACGGCTGCTGGATCGGGCGCGTGAGGCCGAGTCCGGGGTGACCGATGCCGAGCGACTGGAGCGACTCGAAACGTCGATGCTCGTCCGCAGTTCTCGTGTCGATCAGGCCTATCTCGCGGAACAGCTCTTCGGCGGTTGCGAAGCGTCATCGGCGATCGCGGCGATCGACGCGACGAATCGAGCCCTCGTCGAGCCCCTGATCGACCTCGAGCGACGGGGACTGGTCGGCTCAGTCGTCGAGCCCGACTACGCCGAGCGGTCGCGCGAGTTCGAGACCTGCATGAGCCGAGCGATCGACTGCTTCCGAGGGCTGACCGAGCGCCGCAGCGTCTACGAGCAAGCTTCGCGCGAGCTGCTGAACGATCTCCGATCGCTCGAGGAAGAGGCGGACGGTCGAGTCGAGGGAATGGCAGCGACGTCGGCTGCGGCGCGGCGGATGGCGCTCGGCACGATCGGGGTCTCGCTCGGCGCGAGCCTGCTGATCAGCCTGCTCGCCGGTTGGCTCTCGACCCGGGCGGTGACTCGCCCGCTCCGGACGATGGTCGAGTTCGCGGTGGCGGTCGCCGGCGGCGATCTGACGCGGCGTCTGGGGATGCGGCGCGAGGACGAACTCGGCACGCTCGCCGCGGCGCTCGATCGCGCCGTCGCCGCGTCGGCGGCGACGGTCGAGCAGGTGCGTCAGGCGGGCGAACGCGAACAGGCGATGCAGCGCGAAGAGTCGGAGCGGACGGCGCGCGAGGCGGCGGAACTGCAGCAGCGTGTCGACGTGATGCTCGGCGCGATCGACCGGGTCGGCTCGGGAGACTACTCGGCGCGGATCGAACTGACGGGAGACGACACGGTCGCGCGACTAGGCGGTCAGCTGCAGCGATTCTTCGACGAGAAGCGGGTCGCGGACGAGCGCGAGGCGGAACGCGTCCGGACCGAAGCGGCTCGCCAGCAGGAGGAGCTGCGCCGTCAGCAGGAGACGGCGGCGGCGAAGGAGCGCGAGGCGCGCGAGCTGCAGCGGCGCGTGGACGAGATGCTGTCGGTGCTCGAGGCGGCGTCGCGAGGGGACTACTCGCGTCCGCTGAGCTGCGACGATCGCTCGGCGATCGGTCGCCTGGCGCTCGGTCTGAAGCAGTTCGTCGACGATCGTCGGGAGCACGAATCGCGGGAGCGGCTGCGGGCGGAAGAGGATCGCCAGCGGAGCGAACTGGAACGTCTGCGGGCGCAGGAGGAACTGGAACGGTCGCGTCTGCTGCGGGACAAGGTGACGGCGCTGCTGGAGGTGGTGGCGAGCGCTGCGGAAGGGGATCTGACTCGCGAAGTGTCGTTCCGCGGGACCGAACCGGTGGACGAACTGGCGAGCGGGATCGGCCGGATGCTTTCGGACCTGCGGACGGTGATCGGCGGGATCGTGCAGTCGGCGGAGCAGTTCGTGAGCGGCTCGCAGATGATCGCCGAAAGCTCGCGCGCGGCGGCCGAAGGGGCTCAGGTGCAGAACGCGAGCGTCGATCGGATCAACGCGTCGATCGAAGAGTTGGTGGCGAGCATCGAGCTGGTGAAGGAGCACGCGGAGGCGGCGGATCATCTGGCGGAGTCGACGAGTCGACTGGCGAGCGAAAGCGACGCGGCGATGCGCGACTCGGTCGAGTCGATGCGTCAGATCAAGGCGAGTTCTTCGCAGATCTCGGAGATCAGCGCGGTGATCTCGGAGATCGCGAGCCAGACGAACCTGCTGGCGCTGAACGCGGCGATCGAAGCGGCTCGCGCGGGAGAGCATGGAGCTGGATTCGCGGTGGTGGCGGACGAGGTGCGGAACCTGGCGGAGCGGGCGAATCGTGCAGCGGGCGAAATCACGTCGCTGATCCGGGAATCGACTTCGTGGATCGAAGCGGGAGCGCAGCAGAGCGAGACGACGGGGCGTGCGCTGGAAGAGATCATCTCGGGAATCCGTCGGACGGCGACTCGGGTGTCGGACATCACGCGGGCGATGACGGAACAGAGTCACACGGCGGCGGAGGTGTCGAACGCGATCCAGCACATCTCGGAGGTGGCGGCGGACGCGGCGGCTCGCAGCGAGGAGATGGCGGCCGGCAGCGAACAGCTCGGCGGTCAGGCGGAGCTTCTCCAGCAACTCGTCGCCAGATTCACGATCGAGCAGGGACGCGTTGCAGCTCGACCCGTTTCGGCGAAGCCCGAGCCGGTTCGCACGTGAGGTGAGCCGGATCGAGCGGAGAGTGCTGTCGATCGTTGCGCCGTGCCCCACGCTCCTTGCGGGGCGCGAGCCGTCGACCGTCGACCGTCGATCGATCGAAGGTCCGACCGCGGAGACCCGAAATCCTAACGGACTTGCCGGTCCGATTCCGTATCCGGACCCATGGTTCCGGTGAATCGCTGGGGCAGCGAATCGAAACGAAGGAAACACAGGGGATCGAGCATGTCCTTCACGAGCGTCGTCGGTGAGTCGGAACCGGAAGTCGAAGTTCGCAAGGAACTCTCGCTGTTCAAGGCGATGGTCGAACAGTCGCCGGTCAACGTGATCCTCGCCAACCGCGACTTCGAGATCGTCTACGTCAACGAATCGAGTCGTCGGACGCTGAATCAGATCAAGCATCTCCTGCCGGTCTCGGTCGATCGTCTGATCGGTACCTGTATCGATCGGTTCCACAAGGATCCGGGCCGGATTCGTCGGATCCTCGAAGACCCGTCGAATCTCCCGCACGTCGCCGTCATCGAACTGGCGAACGAGCGACTCGAACTCAAGGTCAACGCTGCCTATGACGAAGCGGGCGAGTATGTCGGACCGTTCGTCACCTGGGCCCTCGTCACCGAGCGCGAACGGCATCGGATGCTGCAGGAGAACACGGCGGCGGTGAATGCCATCAACGAGGCGTTGCTGTCGGTCGAAACGGCCGACGAAGTGCCTCAGGCGGTCCTGCGGAACCTGACGGCGACGCTCGGCGCCGATTTCGCCGCCTTTTGGGTTCCCGGGCCTCAGGGGGACGTGCTGATCCAGTCGCTGACCGATGGGGCGGTGGGCGAAGGGTTCCAGCAGGTCTCGCGTCGGACTCAGTTCCGTGCCGGCGTCGGCCTGGTCGGCAAGGCGTGGTCGACCGCCGATGTCGTGCACGTCGAGGATCTGACCTCGGTCAACGACTGTCCCCGCCGCTCGGCAGCGCTCGAGGCGGGAGTCCGCTCCGCGGTGGCGATCCCGGTCGTCCGCGGCGGCAAGGTGATCGGCGTCGTCGATCTCGCCTTCAAGCGACTCTTCCAGTCCGACGTCGATCGTCAGAAGTCGTTCCGCACGATTCAGGGGCTGATCAGCCAGACCACCGATCGGATCGATCGCGCCGCGGTGCTCGATCGGGCGATCAACGACCTGATGCGGGTGGCCGAGGCGGCATCGCGCAAGGATCTGACCGTCGTGCCGCAGCGGGTCGGCGATCCGTCGCTCGATCGATTGGCCGAGGGGATCGGCACGATGCTGACCGATCTGCGAAAGATCATCTCGGAAGTGGTCGGCGGCACGCGCCAATTCACCGACAGCTCGATGCTGATCGCCAAGACGGCTCAGGACCTGGCCGAGTGTTCGCTCAGCCAGAACGCGGCGGTCGAGGAGATGAACGCGGCGATCGAACAGCTCACCCGCAGCATTCAAGGGATCCGCGACAAGGCGCAGGAGGCGAATCGGAACGCCAACGAGAACAGCGCCCTCGCCAAGGAAGGTGGGGCCGCGGTCCGCGACTCGATCGAGGCGATGCGGATGATCGAGCGGAGCAGCGATCAGATCACCGAGATCATCGAAGTCATTTCGGCGATCGCCGCTCAGACCAACCTGCTCGCCCTGAATGCCGCGATCGAGGCGGCTCGGGCCGGCGAGCACGGACGAGGCTTCGCGGTCGTCGCCGACGAGGTGCGAAAGCTGGCCGAGCGATCGAGCAACGCCGCCAAGGAGATTTCGACGCTGATCCGCGAGTCGCGCAAGGCGGTCCGCTTGGGAGCGGAGTTGAGCGAGAAGACCGGTGAGAGCCTGAAGCGGATCATCCACGGGGTCGTCGCGACGACCGACAGCATCGGCGAGATCGCGACGTCGACCGCCGCCCAGGCGCAGTATGCCGACGAAGTGGTCGGCGCGATCGGTCTGGTCAATCAGGTTTCGGAACGAGTCGCTTCGTCCAGTCAGGAGATGGCCAGCAGCAGCGAGGAACTCGGGGCGCAGGCCGAAGTGCTGCGAGCCGAAGTGGCGGGCTTCCGGATCTGAAACGCCGGCCGGATCGCGAACGCGGTTCGGTAGCACGGCGGCAACGCCGCGATGCACGAGCCCCCGAAGGGGCGAAACAAGAGAGTTCGGAGAGCGGACGAGGGGGGTGAGGTGACTTGCTCCCCCTCGTTTCGTGCGCGGACGACTGTTGCGCACACGACGGAGCTCGTACGCTGGTCCCTTCGTCGCTCCCGATCGACCGGTCGATCGGCTGCTCGGCGATACGATCCCCTCTCGACGGAAGCGCACGAGCGTGTCGGAAAAGCCCTGGTACCACGCCGGTCTGAAGTTCACCTGTTCCCAGTGCGGCGACTGTTGCTCGGGAGCCCCGGGCTACGTCTGGGTCAACCAGGACGAGATCGACGGCATGGGGAAGATCCTCGGACTGACGTCGGACGAGGTCGAACGGAAGTTCGTTCGCAAGGTCGGGATCCGCCGCAGTCTGACCGAGTACCCGGACGGCGACTGTATCCTGCTCGATCCGCAGACTCGCAAGTGCACGGTGTACGAGGCTCGTCCGCGGCAATGCCGCACCTGGCCCTTTTGGGATTCGAATCTGAAGACCGAAGCGGACTGGCAGCGGACGTGCGAGGTCTGCCCGGGGAGCGGCCAAGGGAAGCTCCACTCGATCGAGAAGATCGAAGCGAGTCGCAAGGTCTTCCGCGTCTGACCGACGAGCGGCCCGCGGTCCGAACGGACGGTCCCTCGTCACACGGATCCTCTGACCGGTCGCCGGACGACAAGCCGCCGGCTGCCGCGCCGACACGTCATCGGCCGTCGCGCCGGGGAGCGCCGATCGATTGCCGGCCGGAATCGTCGCTCGGATGCCCCGGACGAGCGCCCGGCGGCGAGGGGCGTTCGACGGTCCGGAGGCGCCTCGGAAAGCAACGCGAGCGCGTGCGAGCGGAAGGCCAATCGCTTGACGTAAACAGGCTTCAGGATTGACATTAGCGTTCGGCGTTCCTACACTCGCCCTCTCTTCCGAATGGATTCCAGGCCCCGAGTCGGGGGCTCGCCGGAGCGGTGCGATGACCAAGAAAGAGATCGTTCGGGTCATTTCCGAGCAGATCGGGCTCACCCAGCTCCAGACCAAGGAGATCGTTCAGAAGACCTTCGATGCGATCGTCGAGACGCTGGTCGAGGACGGTCGGATCGAGCTGCGGAACTCCGGCGTCTTCGAGGTGAAGCGGCGGGCGGCTCGATGTTCCCGAGAAGCTGGTCGTCACCTTCAAGCCGGGGAAGGAGATGGAGCAGCGGGTGCAGGATCTCGCCGCCGCTCGTCAGGCTCGGGCCGCGGCCGCTGCCGAAGCCGACGGCTCGCTCCCGCTGACGCTCTACCGAACCGAGGGCTGAACGGCGTTCGCTGCAGATGGCTCGGAACGAACCCCGAGCCGCTTCTCGCGAGCCTCGACCCAGTCTCGCCTCCCCCACGACCCAGTCTCGCCAGTTTCGCTCGTCCGTCGATCGAGCCATGGCCCATTCGGACGCGGGGAGCGGTTCCGGTTCTGACGGGAATATCGCTTAAACTTCCGGCAGCGCGACTTCCGAAGATACAGCAGCCCGACCGGTCGTGGACCGAGTTATCGAGGCAGCCTACTTCAGGGAGGAAACGCGATGCGTCGGCTCTTGTTCGCGACGCTTCTGGCTCTGGTGGTCAGCAGCAACGTCGGCTGCTTCCTGCCGATCTATTCGGCCGAGCCGGATCGGCGTGTGCGTCAGCTGATCGACACCTCGGAGAACCAGCGCATCCTCCTGGACGAGTGGGAGAAGTTCTGGTTCCTCGACCAGCCCGATCACATGTCTCCCTTCCGAACGCACGGCGGCATCATCTGAGTCGTGACGCGGGGGGCTCGCGACGCCGGTCGTCGCTCGCTGCCCCCCGTCGTCCGCCTCGTTGAAAGCCGTCCGTCAGCGGACTAGACTGCCCACCGCATCGCCCGACAGGCATGCTGTCGGCGAGCGGTCCAGCGACGGCATCGATCACGAGCGATCGTTCTTCGCGAACGGTCGCTCGTTCCGTCTTTCTTGAGCCCTCAGTCCCGATCCATGAAGCCACGCGTTCTCTCGGGCATCCAGCCGACCGGCCGTCCCCACTGGGGCAACTACTTCGGAGCGATCCGGCAGTACATCGAACTTCAGGAAGGGCATGAGGCGTACTACTTCATCGCCAACCTGCATGCGCTGACGACGGTCCGCGATCGCGAGAAGCTGATCGACTACACGCATCAGGCGGCGATCGATCTGCTCTCGCTCGGCCTCGATCCCGAGCGGGCGGTCCTGTTCGTCCAGTCGGACGTCCCCGAAGTGTCGGAGCTCTACTGGATCCTCGGGTCCGGGACCCCGATGGGGCTGATGGAACGCTGCGTCGCCTTCAAGGACAAGCGGGACAAGGGGATCGCGGCGAACGTCGGCCTGTTCACCTACCCGATCCTGCAGGCGGCCGACATCCTGGCCTACGACGCCAACCTGGTGCCGGTCGGCGAGGATCAGGTGCAGCACATCGAAGTCTGCCGGGACATCGCCAAGAGCTTCAATCATGCGTTCGGCGAGACGTTCGTGCTGCCCGAGGCGCGGGTGCTGAAGGCGTCGGCCAAGGTCCCCGGGACCGACGGCGAGAAGATGTCCAAGAGCTACGACAACACGATCGAGATCTTCGAGGATGCCAAGGCGATGCGCAAGAAGATCATGCGCATCCCGACCGATTCGCGCCCGATGGATCAGCCGAAGGAGCCGGACGACGATCATCTGTATCAGCTCTGCTCGCTCTTCGTCGGCGACGCCGATCGCGAAGAGCTGGCGGCGCTCTATCGTCGCGGCGGTTTCGGCTACGGCGAGATCAAGAAGCGTCTGGCCGATGCGGCCGACGCGTTCTGGGACGCCTCGCGGCGCCGGCGAGCCGACTGGGTTGCGCGTCCCGACGACGTGCGCGACGTGCTGAGTGCCGGCGCGGCCAAGGCGCGACGCAAGGCGTCCGAAACGCTGGATCGGGCGCAGCGGGCGTGCGGTCTGGTCGCCGCCGGTCGAGTCGCGATTCCGCGCGGCCTGTAGCTCCCGAGGCATCGCGCCGTTCGCCGCGCTCGACCCGCGCCTGCAGAGGACCGATCATGAGCGTCGTCGGCATCGGGACCGACATCATCGAATGCGATCGGATCGCCGAAATGCTCGAAAAGCACGGCGACTACTTCCTCGATCGCGTCTACACGTCGCGCGAACTGGAATACTGCCGCGGCCGCAAGGCGGCGGTGCAGCACTACGCCGGACGCTGGGCCGCGAAGGAAGCGGTCCTCAAGGCGCTCGGGACCGGATGGAGTCGCGGGATCGCCTGGACCGACATCGAAGTGGTGAACGAGATGGGGGGACGCCCCCGCATCGAACTCGGCGGCAAGGCGGTCGACGTCGCGGCCGAGCTCGGCATCCGCGAGGTCCTGATCAGCATCTCGCATTGCCGCAGCCACGCGGTCGCGTATGCGATCGCCCAAGGCGACTGACTCCCGCTCCGCCGTCGCGGCCTCGCGATCGCCCCTCTCTGCCGCGCCCTGCATCGGTCGTCCGAGGCGCCGTCTCCCCGCTCTCGCGGCGAGACGATTCGCCGAGCGTCGAGATCCTTCGCTGCGCGGCGAGCGCGATGACCGACTTCGTCGCTCCGAGGACGGTCCGCTTCCTGATGAAACTGTCTGGACAATAGTCGTTCGGACGACTAGTTTGCTCGGGCATGAGAACGTCCCCTGCCAAGCCGACTCGCCGGACCCCCTGTTTCGATTCGCTCGAACAGGAGGCGTTCCTCAATCTGTGGCGCACCTTCGATCGCCTCCGCGGCGTCGAGGACGAACTGTTCGGTCGCTATGCGTTGACGGCCCAGCAGTACAACGTGCTGCGGCTGCTCCGGGCGGCGGCTCCCGCCGGGATTCCGACGCTGTCGCTCGCCCAGCGTCTCGTCTCGCGCGCACCGGACATCACGCGGATGCTCGATCCGCTCGAACGCCGCGGCCTGATCACGCGTCTCCGTTCCGATCGGGATCGGCGCAGCGTACAGGTCGGCATCACGCCGGCGGGGATCGACCTGCTGGACGAGATGAACGAGCCGCTGCAGGCCTGTCACACGCGACAGCTGGGACATCTCACCGTCGCGCAGCTGCGCGAACTGATCGCCCTGCTCCGGACCGCGCGCGAGCCGCACGAGGGACCGGAGAGTCATTGGTCCTGAGTCGTTCGCTCGGCGGCGACCGTCGGCCGAGCGAGCGCGATCCCGACCTTCCGAGCCCCCCGGGAGCCGACATGACCGAACGCCCCTCGATCGAAACCGACGTCGTCGTGATCGGCGGCGGTCCCGCCGGAGCGACCACCGCCACGCTGGTCGCCCGCCAGGGACTCCGCGTCCGTCTGTTCGAACGCGAGAAGTTCCCTCGCTACCACATCGGCGAATCGCTCATTCCGGAGACCTATTGGGTCCTCGAGCGAATCGGCATGCTGCCGAAACTGCGCGCGAGCCGGTTCGTGAAGAAACACTCCGTGCAGTTCGTGAGCGCTTCGGGAAGACTCTCGGCTCCGTTCTACTTCCTCGACAACAGGCCGCACGAGTCTTCGCAGACCTGGCAGGTGGTCCGAAGCGAGTTCGATCAGATGATGCTCGACAACGCGCGCGAGCACGGCGTCGACGTCACGGAAGAAGCGCGGGTGCTCGACGTCGACTTCGACGGCGATCGGGCGACCGGCGTACAGGTGAGATTCCGCGACGGCGATCGCCAGGCGGTTCGGGCCCGAGTCGTCGTCGATGCGACCGGCCAGTCGGGGCTCATCCAGAATCGGCTCGGCCTGCGCGTCTGGGACCCGGTGCTGAACAAGGGGGCGATCTGGACCTACTTCCGCGGTGCCAAACGGGACACCGGCAAGGACGAAGGGGCGACGATCGTCATCCAGACGCCGAATCGCCGCGGCTGGTTCTGGTACATCCCGTTGCACGACGATCGCGTCAGCCTCGGCGTCGTCGCCCCGTTCGACGACCTGTTTCGCGGTCGCGGCGACCACGAGCAGGTCTATCTCGAAGAAGTCGCGGCGTGCCCGGCCGTCCAGGAGCGGATCGCGACGGCCGAGCGGATCACCGGATACTTCGCGACGCGCGACTATTCGTATCGCGCGACGCGATGTGCCGGAGACGGTTGGGTGACGGTCGGCGACGCGTTCGGCTTCCTCGATCCGCTCTACTCGTCCGGCGTGCTGCTCGCGATGAAGTCGGGCGAGATGGCGGCCGATGCGATCGTCGACGGCGTGCGTCACGGCGACACCTCGGCCGCTCGGATCGGCGCCTGGGGCGCGACGCTCCATCGCGGCATCGATCGGATGCGACGTCTGGTCTGCGAGTACTACGACGGCTTCAGCTTCGGCCGTTTCGTCAGAACTCATCCGCATCTGATCGGCACGGTCACCGATCTGCTGATCGGCGATCTCTTCACCGACAAGGTCGACGTCGTCTGGGAGCCGATGGAGGCTCTGTATCCCGAGGGCAAACGCGTTCCGGGCCGTTGGGACGGAGCGGAGGCTGCGGCATCGACGCCGGACAGACGCAACGAACTGACGCTCCCCGAAGGCCCGCGTCCCTGAGCCGGCCGCGATCGTGCCGATCGTCAGAGAATCGCCAACGGGTCGCGGCGAGCCTCGAGCGTGCCGCGCGTCACGCCGACCCGATTGGCCGCCTTCAGTCGCTGCCAGACCTCGGTGCCGGTCAGTTCGCCTGCCAGCAAGCGGGCATAGGTCTCCCGCACCCGGATCGCCTCGGACGGACTCTCGTCGAGCAGGTCGATCCGCAGTCGGCCGACGCCGCGCCGCACCAGCTCATGGACCACTTCGGCGCCGCTCTGAGGGACCGCGTTGAAGAGCGTGTTGCGACAGCCGACGTCCGCCTTCAGTCGATGCTCCATCCCGATCCGATCGCGCAGGTGGACGACATGCCGGTCGCACGGCCGACCGCAGTCGGTCTTGTCGTGCCCCGGCGACAACAGGGCGCAGAAGACGCAATGCTCCATATGGAACATCGGCATGTGCTGATGGATCACCACCTCGAGACGCGACGGGTCGGTCCGCTCGACCAGGCGTCGGAGCTGATCCCGATCGAGATCGAACGAGGTCGTGACGCGCTCCGCCCCCTGCCCCGCGAGCCAATCGACCGTCAGTTCGTTCGTGGCGTTCAACGAAAAGTCGGTCAGGAACGGAATCCCCTCGCGTCGGCAGAAGGCGACGTGAAACAGGTTCCGAGCCAGCAGACCGTAGGCGCCGTACTTCGCGATCTTGGTCGTCAAAGATCCTTCACCCGGCTTCATGATCCGCGGCGGAGCGATCCACAGACGCTTGCCGGCCGCGTCCGCCAGCTTCACCCCCTCGCGGTACTCGCGCATGTCCTGAAAGTCGCATTCGATCTCGTCTCCCGGCTGCTCGACCATCGCCGCGACCTGTTCGAGCGTACGGCAGCCGACGATCAGCGAACTCCGCTCGACCCGTGCCGCCGCATCGCTCGTCCCGTCGGCCGGCGAGTCGCCGTCGATCGCCGCGACCGAATCGCTCGCGACCGTCCGGATCGCGGCTC
>CAZZBI010000089.1:0-14440 GCA_964652385.1 uncultured Pirellulaceae bacterium
CGGCGTCGCAGCTCTCCTCACGAATCGATCGTTCGAAGGACTCGAACCATGAGCGTCGCTCCGAATCCGTATGCCAGTCCCGGCAAGTCGAGCCCGTTCACCGGCGGGGCTCCGATGACCGATGCCCAGGGGAACGTGCTGTTGGTCGGCCCGACCGATCCGCAGCCGACCGTTTCGGTCATCGGCTCGTTTCGGGCGGTCTTCAACGAGCCGAACGCATGGCCGTTGTTGCTCTGGTTCGTGCTGCTGATTCTCGCGACCGGCTTCATCCCGATCCTGCCGCACATCGTCCTCTTGGGCTACGCGGCGTACCTGGCCGAAGGAATGATCCGGACTCCCGACGCTCCCCGTCACACCTTCGACTTCGAGTACCTGTCGAAATATCTGGGGCGAGGCGTCTGGGGATTCCTGGCAGCGTTCGTCGTCGGCCTGATCATGGCGATTCCGGTCGGTATCCTGATGGTCCTGATCTACTTGGGCGGCGTCCTGTTGGTCGTCGCCGCGAGCAACGGCGGAGACGAGCTCGCGGTCGCCGCGGCGGTCGTCGTCACGACGATCGGCTTCCTGTTGATCGTCGTGCTCAACGTGATGCTGCAGCTCGTATCGAACCTCGTCTCGTCGCGAGCCGGGATGGCCGGCTCGTTCGGAGCCGGATTCGACCTTGCCTGGATCCGCGACTTCCTGTCGCGAGTCGGCATGAAGCTCTTCTTCGGGCTGATCGGGCTGACCCTGCTGTCGATACCGATCAACCTGCTCGGCGTGCTGGCCTGTTTCGTCGGCGTCTACTTCACCGCCGCGCTGACGATCTACGCGATGATCCACTATGCCGTCTCGATCTACCGCCTGTATCTGGCTCAGGGGGGAACACCGATCGCGATGAAGCCCGAGGTGACTCTCGAGCGGCTGACCGGCTGAGCGTCGGGAGTTCCCGGCCGAAGCCCTCCCGGCGTTCTCGTTCCTCGGGGCAGCGCTGGCCCCTTCGAGAGGCGATGAATCGCCGGGAGTCTCGTCGACCGAAGCGACTCGTCGGAGCGGAGCTCCCGGCCGATCGGCGAGGTCTGCGTCGACCTTGCGGGTCAGCAAGACTCGGCAGGCGCAAGACCTGAATCGTCATGGACTTGCGCCAGACACTCCGCTATCTTCATGCGCTGGCGAGCGAGGTCGGCGCGACGTCCTTCGGGGCACGGGCGTCGGCTGCCGGCCGGTCGATCCGGCCGCGATCGGGTAACGGCGACATCGCCGCGATCGCTCGACTCGATCGACCCCGTCGACCGCCCTCTCCGGTTCCGGCCGCGAGTGGGCTCCCGAACAGTACGTTCGACGGAGCAGCACCGAGGACGTGAACACCTTGTCCGACCAGCAGCCCTTCTTTTCGCGCCGTCTGCCGTTCTTCGGTTCGATGGCGGTCGTGATCCTCTGTGCCCTCTTCTTCCTGATGCCGTTCGGCTTTCGGGGAGCCCGGGTGGCGCTCAGCGAGATGCGCAACGAGGTGGCCGACTGGTTGCCCGCCGACTTCCCCGAAACGCGGGAACTCGATGCGTTCCGGTCGCAGTTCGTCGGCGCCCAGTTCGTCGTGCTCAGCTGGGACGGGTGCAACGAAGGGGACGAACGCTACAAGGCGCTGCTGGCGAAGCTGAAGCAGGATACCCAAGGGCAGCCGCTCGATCCGATCGACGAGGAGGCGAAACGGATCGGCGATCGGCTCGGACTGCATGCCACCGGCGACTTTCATGAGACCTTCTCCGCCGGCAAGGAGAAGTGGCTGATCGGCGACGGGGACGAGTGGTACTACCTGACCGAGGCCGGCGAGCTTTATCGCTGGACCGGAGGCCAGAATCTGGTCGGCTGGGTCGGTCGCTCGATCGAGCGTTGGCGGACCGGGACCAATCGGATCGACGGCGAGCTGGTCTATCGGTTCCCCGCCGAGTCGTCTCAGGCGATCTACCGCAACCCGCGCAAGCTCGATTCGCGACTGTTCAAGCAACTGCTGACCGGGCCCGAGGTGTATGCGCAGTTGGCGGGGCCGGGAGGTTCGCTGGTCCGCGGGGAGTACGATCCGCGCGATCCCGAGCTGCTGCGGACGCGGATCGAGGCGCATCAGCGTCTGACCGGCGTCGTCTTCGGTCCGACGCCGGCGAGGGACTTCGACTGGACGCGCGAGTCGTTTCTGGCGGCGCTCCCCGAGACGACTCGCAAGCAGCTCCCCGACGCCTGGGAGCCGTACTTCGATGACTACGTGCAGCGGCTGGTCGACGAGCGATACGGAGGTCGGCGCCGCGATCTGCTCGAAGCTCACGACGGCGAGCGACTCGAACACTGGTATCGCCTGTTCTTCGAACTGCAGATCGAAGCGCCACCGCGTCCGACCTGCATCGTCGCGGCCCTCAGCGACGTCGCGACTCGCGATCTCAGTCGAGTCGTGGGACGACCTGACTTCTTCAAGCCGGTCGGGCGGATCTATCAGCTTGCCGGCGAAAGCGGCCTGAGTCCGGCCGAGATCCACCTCGGCGGACCTCCGGTCGACAACGTCGCGATCGACGAAGAGGGGACGATCACGCTCGTCAATCTCGTCTCGCTCTCGACGGCGATCGGCCTGACGCTGGCCTACATCAGTTTCCGCAGCATCGGCGTGACGTTCATGATCTTCTTCGTCGGCGGTGTGTCGGCCGTGACGAGCCTGGGATTCGTCTGGTTCGGCGGCAGTTCGCTCGACGCGGTGCTGCTGAGCATGCCGTCGCTGGTCTATGTGCTCGGACTCTCGGGAGCCGTGCACATCGTCAACTACTACCGCGAAGAGTGCCACGAATCGGGCGAACGAGGAGCGAGCGAGCGGGCACTGTCGCACGGCTGGTTCGCCTGCACGCTGGCCGCCTTCACCACGGCGCTCGGACTGATCTCGCTGACGACCAGCAATCTGGTGCCGATCCAGAAGTTCGGTCTCTTCTCGGCGATCGGGACGATGGCGACGCTGTTGCTCCTGTTCCTGTTCCTGCCGAGCGCTCTGACGATCTGGTCTCCCGGATATCGACAGCGCACCCAGCGCGAGGCGGCGGCACACAAGCCGGGAGTCCTGTTCCGATTCTGGGATCGGTTCGGAGCGTTCATCGTCCGGCACAACACCGCGGTCATCGTCTCGTCGATCGTGCTCATGGCGGTGATGGCGGTCGGCATGACGCGCATCAGGACCTCCGTCCAACTGCTGAAACTCTTCGACGACTCGGCCAAGGTGATCGGCGACTACGAGTGGCTCGAAGCGAACCTCGGGCGCCTCGTGCCGATGGAGCTGGTGGTCAATGTCGCTCCGTCGACCTTCGCCGAGTCGCAAGGGGATCCGGCCGAACTGTCCGACCTCGATCGCGAACTGAGTCTGAACTTTCTCGAGCGATTGGAGCTCTCGGCGCGGGTCCGTCAGGTGGTCGAACGGGAGTTCGGCGAAGAGGGGCGAGGGGTCATCGGTCCGGGCATGAGTACCGACGTGATGGTCCTGCCGAACGCGATTTCGCGCTACGATTCCGGCCTGGACCGGACTCGTTCGATCTTCAATGACGCGCTGCTCGAGAATCGCCCGCGATTGGACGAGGAGGTCGACTACTTCCGGATCGATCCGGCGGACGAGAGCGAACTGTGGCGGATCAGCCTGCGGCTCGGCGCCTTCAACGACGTCGACTACGGACGCTTCGTCGCGGACCTGCAGCAGGCGGTCGAGCCGGTGCTGACCGCCTATCGCCATCGCGATCGAATTCTGCGCGCGGTGCACGCGCCGTCGGTCGATGCGGCCGCGGACGCGGTAGCCGACCCGGACAAGGCGAACGTGCTGATCGTCGGCTGGAAGTCGGACGAGACGCTTCCGAGCGGCGGCTCTGCGAACGACGGCGCGGCGACCGGCAGTACCTCGACCGACGGCAGTACCTCGACCGACGGCAGCAGCGTTACCGACGGCAGCGCGACCCCCTCCGGAACCGTGCCGTCCGGCATGACCGAGGCGGAGCGGGTCGCGGCGATGATGTCGCAGCCGATCGACCAGACGGCGATCTTCTGCCGAACGCTCGGCGAGCTGCTCGAGAATCGCGGCTTCACCGTCGGCTCGCGCGGGCGAGGAAGAACCGCCTACACGTTGTCGCTGGACGATCCGAGGACTGCCGAGTTGCTCTCGGCCGGCGGAGCGTTGGCCGGACAGCTCGACCGTTTCGCCTGCGTCGTGCTCGTGGCCGATCCCGGAGACGCCATCCGTCGCGTGCTCGACGAATCGGGCGTCACGCTCGTCGACGCGACCGATCACGTGCTCCGGATCGATCCGGAAACGCGACAGGCGATCGATCCGACGGCGGCCGTCCTCCGTCGCCGTGCCGAGGAACGTCAGGTTCCCGGAGCTGCGGGCGAAGCGACGACGAGCGGCTCGGGGGAAATCGCCGACGAGGTGCGCGTCTCGGCGGTCTACACCGGCATCGTTCCGATCGTCTACAAGGCGCAGCGGACGCTGCTGGCGAGCTTGGCCGACAGCATCTCGATGAGCTTCTGGATGATCGCGACGGTGATGATGGTGCTGCTGCGCGACTGGCGCCGCCGCGTCTCGCCGATGAACCTGATCAACGTCTCGGGGGGCCTCGTTTCGATGCTCCCCAACCTGTTCCCGATCCTGCTGATCTTCGGGATCATGGGTTGGGCCGATCTCGAGGTCGACATCGGTTCGATGATGACCGCCAGCGTCGCGCTCGGCGTCGCGGTCGACGACACGATCCATTTCCTGAGTTGGTTCCGGGCCGGGATGCGAGCCGGGCTGGATCGGATTTCGGCGATCCGGACGGCGTACGCCAAGGTCGCGACCGCCATGACTCAGACGACGCTGATCGCCGGCCTCGGTCTATCGGCCTTCGCGTTCAGTACGTTCACGCCGACACAGCGCTTCGGCCTGCTGATGCTGACGCTGCTCTTCGCCGCTCTGATCGGTGACCTGATCATGCTCCCGGCGCTGCTCGCTTCGCGATTGGGGAAGTTCCTGGAAGTCAGCGTCTGGCCTCCGGGAGGGAGCAAGGGCTCGATCGTACCGGGACTCGAGTTGGCTCCGGCCGATGCGGCTGCCAGCTGGGCGTCGACCGCCGCGACATTGGCCAGCGGCTCGACGACGATCGAGACGGACGCCCCGTCGTCGGAACCGACAGGTTCGTCTCCTCCGATCGCTCGACCTTCTTCCGACCCGCCGCCCGGACCGCCCAACGGCTCCGGCGCGCCGGTCGGAGCTCCGCATGCTCACCGTCGCGATCGCCGCGCCAGTCGGGATCGGTAGGGGTTTCACGCGGACCGGTGAACGGGGCTTCGTCGCAAGGGACCCGGGACGTTTTTCCGAGCCCTTCGTTGCGGTCCTCGGCCCGTCTCCGTACGCTGCTGCTCTGGTCGTAGCGAGTCAGTCGCATCGACCGATGTCGATCTGACGGCGCGACTTCCACCGCCGGACGATTCGGTCTCGGTCATCATGTTGCCGCTTCGCCGGTCGCGATGCGGTTTCCCCTCGGCGTGTCGTCGCTTTCGGCCCCTCGCCTAGGCCTGTCGCCGGTCCGTTCTTCCTGCATCGAGCGTTCGAGTTACCCCCATGCGCATCACACGTCTGACCGCCTATCGGATCGAACTCCCGCTGGTCGAAGGGAGCTACCGCTGGTCGGGCGGCAAGTCGGTCGACACCTTCGACAGCACCGTCATCGTGATCGACACCGACGAAGGGCTGCAGGGGTACGGCGAGGTCTGTCCGCTCGGACCGTTCTATCTGGCCGCCTACGGCGACGGCGTGCGGACGGGGCTGTCGGAACTCGGACCGCACCTGATCGGTTGCGATCCGACGGCGGTGGGGCCGCTGAACGACTGGATGGATCGATGCCTGAAGGGGCATCCGTACGTCAAGAGCGGCATCGACATGGCGTGCTGGGATCTGCTCGGCAAGGCGTGCGGCCGGCCGGTCGCGGAGCTGCTGGGCGGGAAGTACGTCGATTCGGTTCCGCTGTATCGGGCGATCTCTCAGGAGGATCCCGACGTCATGGCGGCGAAGGTCGCCGGTTATCGGGCCGAAGGGTACCGCCGCTTTCAGCTGAAGGTCGGCGGCGATCCTGATGTCGATATCGAGCGAATCCGGCAGGTCCGCTCGGTGCTCGAACCGGGAGACGTGTTGGTCGCCGACGCCAACACCGGCTGGCTGCGTCATCAGGCGATGCGAGTAGCGCGAGGAATCGCCGATCTGGACGTCTACATGGAACAGCCCTGCTTGAGCTACGAAGAGTGCCTGTCGGTTCGCGAGCATACGAACCTGCCGTTCGTGATGGACGAATGCATCGACTCGATCGGTCCGCTGCTGCGCGGGTTGGCCGATCGGGCGATGGATGTCGTCAACCTGAAGATCAGCAAGTTCGGCGGGCTGACTCGGATCCGTCAGGCGCGGGACCTTTGCGCCTCGCAGGGGATCGCGATGACGCTCGAGGACAGCTGGGGGGGAGACATCATCACGGCGGCGATCGCGCATGTCGCTCAGAGCACCCCGCCCGAAGTCCTCTTCACCTGCACCGATTTCAACAGCTATGTGACGCGCCGCAATGCGCTCGGCGCGCCGCATCGGAACCAAGGGCGGATGGGGATCACCGACCGCCCGGGACTCGGCGTCGAACCGGCTTGGGACGAACTGGGAGATCCGGTCGTCGAGATCGTCGGCGATTGAGTTCGGCGATTGAGTTCGGTGATTGAGTTCGGTGATTGAGTTCGGCGATTGAGTTCGGTGATTGAGTTCGGCGATTGAGTTCGGCGATTGAGTTCGGCGATTGAGTTCGGCGATTGAGTCTTGGCGTCGAGCCCGGCGAGTGACCGGACTCGGCGGCAGACGGCTCGTCATGGTTCGCCTTACCGCGGGCCGGTTACGACGGCGTGGGATCGGCGGTCCTCCGATTGCGGAATCGACGAACGACAAGCTGATCGGGACTCGTGGAGCTTCGTGGCCGCGGCGGTCGCGAACCGATGGGTGTGGACGTCCGGATCCGACCGTCACGAGATGACTCGGCGAGAGCGGTCGTTTCGATCGTTCGTGCGGCGGCTATACTGCCCGTTTCGGACCGTTTGCCGCTGCGGTTGCGGTCCGGTCAGCGGCTCTCCCGGCGATCAGGACTCGGAAAACGATGCGGATCGGTGCCGTCTCGTATCTGAACACCAAGCCGCTGATTCACGGCTTTGCCCAGCGGCTTCCCGAGGCCGAGCTGGTGCTCGATCTGCCGAGTCGCCTGGCGGATCGTCTGGCGTCGGGCGACCTGGACGTCGCGCTGATTCCGTCGTTCGAGGCGTTTCGGGGGAGCGGTTATCACATCGTCTCGGACGCCTGCATCGGCTGCCGCGGTCCGGTCTGGAGCGTCAAGCTCCTATCGAACGTCGATCCCGAGCGGATCGAGACGCTGTCGCTGGATGAGGGCTCGCGGACGAGTGCGGCGCTGGTTCGGCTGTGGCTCGCCGAAGTCGCCTCGGTTCGCCCGCGTCTGGTCCCGTGGAGCATCGATCGGCCGCTCGCCTCGGTCGACACCGATGCGGTGCTGATCATCGGCGATCGGGCGATGCGCGATCGCTTTGACGGCTGGCGTCATCAGTGGGACTTGGGGGAACTCTGGTATCGCTGGACCGGCCCGCCGTTCGTCTTCGCTTGTTGGGTCGCTCGACAACGCGACGACGGTTCGTTGGCCGAGGCGCTCGAGTCGATGCGGGATCGAGGCCTGGCGGAGCTGACGTCGATCGCCGAGCGCGAGGGGGCCAAGCACGGCCTATCGAATGACCGGTGCCTGGCCTACCTTAGGGACGATCTTCATTTCCATCTTCACGACGAGCAGATCGAAGGCCTGCGACGCTTTCGCCGGATGGCGATCGACGCCGGTCTCGCTCCTGCCGGGAACGAGCTGACCTGTCATGGTTGCGCACTTGCTTGAGAAGGGGGCGGCGGGGGAGCGACTGACTCGGGACGAGGGGCTGGCGTTGCTGCGGCACGCCGATCTCGCCTCGCTGGGGAGCGCCGCCGACCGCCGTTCGCGAGCTCTGCATCCCGAGCCGTTCCGGACGTACAACATCGACCGGAACATCAACTACACCAACGTCTGCACCGCCGTCTGCGATTTCTGCGCGTTCTATCGCAAGCCGAAGTCGGACGAGGGATACGTCCTGTCGCGCGAGGCGATGTACGAGAAGATCGAGGAGACGATCGAGCTGGGCGGAGATCAGATCCTGCTGCAGGGCGGTCTGCATCCCGACTTCAAGCTCGACTGGTACGAGTCGATGCTGAGCGACCTGCGAAGTCGCTATCCGTCGATCAACATTCACGGGTTCAGCCCTCCCGAGATCCATCACTTCACCAAGGTCAACAAGCTCCCGCTGGAGACGGTGCTCGAGCGGCTGAAGGGGGCCGGACTCGGGAGTCTGCCCGGAGGGGGCGCCGAGATCCTGGTCGATCGGGTCCGGCGCGAGATCACGCGCGGCAAGGTGCTGTCGGACGATTGGCTGAACGTGATGCGCGTCTGGCACCGCCTCGGCGGACACGGCAGCGCGACGATGATGTTCGGGCATGTCGAAACGCTGGAGGAGCGGATCGAGCATCTGGAGCGGATCCGTTCGCTGCAGGACGAGACGCACGGCTTCACGGCCTTCATCTGCTGGACCTTCCAGCCGGAGCACACCGACCTGTCGCACATCGCTCCGGCCGGTTCGGCCGAGTACCTGCGGATGCTCGCGGTGGCGCGACTGTATCTGGACAACGTTCCGAACCTGCAGAGCAGCTGGGTGACTCAGGGGCTGAAGATCGGCCAGGTGGCGCTCGCCTTCGGCGCGAACGACATGGGGAGTCTGATGCTCGAGGAGAACGTGGTGGCCGAGGCGGGGACGGTCCACTTCCTGACGCTCGACCAGATCCGCGGCGCGATCTCGGAGCTCGGCTACATCCCCCGCCAGCGCAACGTCCACTACGAGCTGGTGGACGAGGGGCTCGAGCAGCGAGCGATCGAAGCGAACCGCCGCAAACCGGTCCGCGACCCGAAGCAGCTCGTGCAGATCGGGTAAGGGGGAGATAGGCGGGCGCCAAGTCGGCGCGGTGCGAAGCGGACGTTGGAACGGCGGCGTCATTGACGAAATCGACCGCCGCCGGAGTCGGTGTCGCGTTGGTAATCGAGCCGTTGCGAAACGCCGGCGCCAGGCGCCGGGTCGTTCACTCTCCCCGAACGGACCGGTCGCATCGGGTAATCCCTGGCGGGCATTCGCCGACCCGTTTGCCCGATTCTCCTTCTCGCTCCGGCCGAGAGGGTCCACCGCGCTTACCTGGTCGGAACGACCGGTACGTCATGCGAGTGTCGTGCTCGATTTTCCGCGACCGGCCTCAAGTTAGCTCCTCCGAATCGTTGTCCGGGTAGGGGCCCCCGGTATACTGAAGGCTCGGTCATCTCGACGGGGATTCACCACGGACGCACCCCGGGGGATGGACCTCTTTTTCCTCGGTTCGGTTGGAGTACTTTCGTGGCGCAGATGCCTGTGGAAGGGCGGCCCGCATGGGCCGAGATGGGTCCTCCGATGGGGACCGAGCCGGAATCTCAACGGTTCGATTTCCTCGCGATGGCTTGGCGACGAAAGTGGCTGATCGCCTTCGGCCTGATGGTCGGGCTCGGTCTGGGCTTTCTCGCCTACAAGCAGCAGACGCCGATCTACACGAGCGTCGCCAAGGTGATGATCACGCCGAAGAATCCGGCGACGGTGATCATTCCGGGTTTCGAAGGCATGTCGAGCGGTCCCGGCGTGAAGCAGGACCACGAGCATGATGCGGTGCTGACCAGCACCACCTTCATCCGTGATTCGGTCGTATCGAATCCCGAACTGGACCAGCAGGTCCCGTCGATCGCCGGCCTCAGTCCCGAGATGAAGCTGTTCCAGATTCAGGAAGGTCTCGAGGTCGACCTCGAGAAGGACAGCGAGAATCTCTATCTGGTCTCGTTCTCGAGTCCCAATCAGGAGGACTGCGATCGGGTCCTGTGGGGCGTGCTGAACGGCTACCAGGAGTACCTGAACCGGAAGTACAAGGCGACCGGCCAGGAACTCAAGGGGATCCTCGACGATCTGAAGCGGAACTACGACGCCAAGGCGGAAGTGCTGCAGGCCAAGATCCAGGAGCAGGTCGAGGCTCACGGCGAAAAGTTGGCCTTCTGGAATGCCGAGGGGATCATCAACCTCGAACAGCAGCGGATGCAGGAACTCGATGCCCACATCCGGCAGTTGGAGCTGCAGAAGACCGAGTACCAGTCGCAGCTCGATCGGATCGCCCAGCTGGAGGAAGAAGGAAAGACCCAGGCGGTCATCGTCTTCATCCTCGAGCAGCACGAGAAGATCAAGGACGACAAGGAGAAGAACTCCGAGGAAACCGACATCCTCGAGTTGCGATTGAACCTCGAGCGGCTGCTGTTCAAGTTCGGCGAAGATCACCCTGAGGTGAAGATCGTCCGCAACGAGATCCGCGCCTGGGAAGAGCTGATGATCTCGCGCGGCATCTCGCTGCCGGGATCGGGCGACAACCGAGCCGACTTCGTCGCTCTCTACAAGATCTCGCTGACCGAACAGGTTCGTTCGATCGACTACGAATTGGTTGCCTTCCGAGCCCAGTTCGAGGAGCATCGCGCCCGAGCGATGGAGCTCAACCAGGTCGATCTCAGCCTCAAGAATCTTCTCGATCAGAAGAAGTATCAGGAGTCGGTGATCACGAGCGTCGTCGACCGACTGCAACAGGTCGACGTGACCGGCGACAAGGAAGGTTTCAACTACGAGATTCTGGAGCCGCCGACCTTCGCCGAACAGACCGAACCGAGTCTGCTGAAGGTCTTTGCGGTCGCCGGCTTCCTCGGACTGCTCGGCGGCGTCGGGATCGCCTATCTGGTCGACCTGGCCGACAAGACCTTCCGCTCGCCCGACGACATCGCCCAGTCGCTGGCGTTGCCGATCCTGGGTCACATCCCGTTCATCCCCAAGTCGAAGCAGAAGCAGACGCCGGGGATCACGTTCGACGGGACCGCCATTTCGGTCCATCAGCCGAAGAGCAAGATTTCGGAAGCCTACCGGGCCGTCCGAACGGCGCTCTTCTTCAGCAATCGGCAGCGGGACATCAAGGTCATCCAGGTGACCAGCCCGAGCCCCGGCGACGGCAAGTCGACCCTCGCGCTTAACCTGGCGGTCTCGATCGCCCAGTCGGGTCAGAAGGTCCTGCTCGTCGATGCCGACCTTCGACGTCCGCGTCAGCACAAGGTGATCGGGGAAAACGCCGAGCACGGCGTCGCGGCCGTGCTGCGAGGCGATCTGGCGGTGGCCGAGGCGGCGATCGAGACGCAGGTCCCGGGGCTCTACTTCATCCCGTGCGGCGAACGGCCGTCGAACCCGGCGGAACTGCTCACCTCGCCGAAGCTCCCCGAGTTCATCGAGATCGCTCGACAGCAGTACGACTACGTGATCATCGACTCGCCGCCGCTGTTGGCGGTGACCGATCCGTCGGTCATCGCTCCGCGCGTCGATGCGGTCGTCCTGACCTTCCGGCTCCGCAAGAACATCAAGCTCACGTCGGACCGGGCCCGAGACATTCTGGCCTCGGTCGGAGCGGAGATCCTCGGTGTCGTGGTCAACGGCATCGGCGGACAGGCCGGTTACGGTGACTACAAGTATTCGAAGTACGGCCGCAACTACGCCTACAACTACCGCTACGGCTCGTACGGCAACTACGGCCAGCCGTACGGCTACGGGTACGGGTACGGCTACGGCTACGACTACGAAGAGGCGGACAAGTATTACGACGAACCGGTCGCGCCGGGAGGCAAGCGTCGCAAACGCTCGGCCGCCATCGGAAACGACGGCCCCAAGTCCTGAGCCGAACTCGTAGCGGCTGAAGCGTCGCTCCCTCGGAACGACGCTCGACGAATCGCGACCCGGTCGATCATTCGACCGGGTCGTTTTCGTTGGCGATCAGACCGGGTCGTCTTCTCGCAGCGTCAGAGCGCGAAGCATCAGCTGCCGCAGCCGCAGCCGCTGGACCGCCTCGGTCGAGATGAAGGTCTCGTCACCGCCGAGACTCCCGTCGTCGTCCATGGTCGGCGACGCGGAGCCGTAGATCAGGTCCGATATCGCCGCATAGTCGCTGGCTCGCTGAGCCTGCTGAGACACGTCGTTGCCGATGTGTCGATCGGATCCCGCCCAGGCGATGATCAGGTCGTCGATCGTCGCTCCGACGCGAAGGTTCTGGTCGGCGATCGATCGAGTCGTCCCCGCGAAGGTCGGCAGATGCCGAAAGGTGTCGCCCGGCGTCATGGTGGTCGCTCTCGTGTGCTCGGAATCGTCGCCGAGTCGACCGGCGTCTCGATGACCTTTCTCGCGATGCCGACTCGGTCGTTGCGGCAAGGTTAGCTTCCGATCTGCCCCTGGCCGTGAGCGATCCGGCACGCCGTTTCACGCACCCCTCGTCCGAACCGCCGGTCCGATCTCTCCTCGCGCCGACGGCTTGCCGATTCCCCGTCCGTTCTTTTCCGAAACGGACTGAAGCGGAGCGGCGAAAGATCCGGTCGCCCCTCCGGCTCAAGTTCCCGAACTCACGAACCGATTTCCCTGTCTGTCCGATCGTGACGATCGTGACGGCGAGAGCGGGGCCGGTACCCTTGACCGACCCTCGAGGTTTCCCTAATCTCTCCCTTCCGACGGCGCCGTAGCCAAGTGGCTAAGGCAGCGGATTGCAAATCCGCCATCCCCGGTTCGAATCCGGGCGGCGCCTCTCTTCTTTCTCGTCCGCTCGAACAGGCGTCCCCTGTTCCGCTCGCTGCCGCGGGGTCGAACCTTCCCCCGCTCTCGATGACCGAATCGAAGCTCCGCCGCCGGATCGCGTGGGAAGCCGCGCGTCTGATGTACTTCCGCGAGGAGAGCGAGTACTACCGAGCCAAGATGCGAGCCGCTCGGGCCGTCCAGCGCGGCTGGGTCCACCCCTCGGACCTCCCCAGCAACGCCGAGATCCGGGACGAGATCGAACTCCATGCACGGATGTTCGAAGGGGAGGGGCGACACGCCGACCTCCGCTCGATGCGTCTCGAAGCCCTCTGGATGATGGCCAAGCTCGAACGCTTCGATCCGAAGCTGATCGGCAGCGTCCTGACCGGTCACATCCGCCACGGTTCGGATATCGATCTGCACCTCTTCAGCGACTCGATCGAACCGATCACCGCGCAGCTCGAACGGGACCATCTGCTCTACGACATCGAACGGAAGCAGATTCGCAAGGAAGGCGAAACTCGGACCTACACGCACATCCATGTCCGCGATCGCCGCAAGTTCGAGCTGACCATCTACCCCCGAGCCAAGAGTTCGTTCGTCTTTACCAGTTCGATCACCGGCAAGGCGATGGAGCGAGCCGGCCGGGCGCAACTGGAAGAACTGCTCCGCCAAACCTGCCCGGGGATCGATCTGGACGACGAACTGCGGCGTCTGGACGAACAGCCCGATCGATTCCAGGTCTACGAAGGACTGCTGCTGCCGCTCGAAAACGTCAAGCAGGATCCTCGCTACCATCCCGAAGGGGATGTGCTCTACCACAGCCTGCAGGTCTTCGAACGAGCGTGCGACGAATCGCCGTACGACGAGGAACTGCTCACCGCGGCGCTGCTGCACGACGTCGGCAAGGGGATCGATCCGCACGACCACGTCACCGCCGGTCTCGAAGCGCTCGGCGACCTGATCACCGAACGGACCCGCTGGCTGATCGAACATCACATGGAAGCCCACGCGATCCGTGACGGGAGCGGCGGCGCACGACTGAAGCGACGCCTGGAAGCGCACGAGTCATGGAACGAGCTGGAACTGCTCGCCAAGTGCGATCGAGCGGGACGAGTCCCGGGCGCGATCGTCCGCGAACTCGACGAGGTGCTCGACTATTTGCGCGACCTCAGCACCGCGTTTCCGGATCGCTGAGTCGGACGGCAAGATCACCCGATCTCCGCTCCGCGGTCGAAGAATCCGCATGGGTTCGGCGCCGGGCTTCCGCTCGACTCAGGTCGCCAGCAGACCGTAGCCGATCAGACTCCGGCGGAGCTTTTCGACCAGCGCCGGCTCCAACTCGGTCATCGGCAGACGGAGCTCGCCGGTATCGCGCTTCAGCAGACGCATCGCCGCCTTGACCGGAATCGGATTGGTCGCCAATCCGAGCATGTCTCGGCAGAGACCGAACAGCTTGTGGTGCCAGACACGAGCCGTCTCGTAGTCGCCGCGCGACGCCGCGTCGACCAGCGCGATCATGTCGGCCGGCACGACGTTGCCGACGACCGAGATCACCCCTTCACCGCCGACCGACATCAGCGGCAACGTCATGCTGTCGTCGCCGCTGAGCACGGTCAGATCCGAGGCACCGAGAATCTGCGACGCCTGATCGAGCGAGCCG
>CAZZBI010000089.1:14450-15920 GCA_964652385.1 uncultured Pirellulaceae bacterium
TCGCTTCCTTGACCATCGTAATGTTCTGCAGCTCGCCCAGCCGGCAGATCGTATCCGGTTCGATGTTCTTGCCGGTCCGCCCCGGGATGTTGTAGACGCAGATCGGCAGACCGACCGCCTCCGCCACCCCCTTGTAGTGAGCGTAGAACCCTTCCTGAGTCGGCTTGTTGTAGTAGGGAGCGACCATCAGCGCCGCATCCGCTCCCGCCTTCTCGGCCCACTTCGTCAGCCGCAACGCCTCGGCCGTGCTGTTCGAGCCGGTCCCGGCCATCACCTTGCAGCGACCGGCGGCGATCTGCACCGTCTCGGTGATCACCCGCTCGTGCTCGTCATGGCTGAGCGTCGGGCTCTCTCCCGTCGTTCCGACCGGAACCAGGCAGCGGGTTCCCGCCTTGATCTGGAACTCGATCTGCTCGCGCAGCCGGGGAAGATCGAGCACGCCGTCGCGAAACGGAGTCACGATCGCGACACTCAGACCGGCGAAATCCGAACCCTTGCGAGCCATCCCGAAACCTTCCTTCTGCGCGCCACCGTACCGATCCCGACGAAGGGCCCCGAGTATACGAAACCCGATCTTCCTTCGTCAGTAGGCCGCGCCGGCCCGCGACGGCGCGGTCAGCTGCGGACGTCCCAGGCGACGGACTTCCGTGTCACGGCAGGACCGATCGGAGTACCGGCGCCTCGTTGCCCGCTCGGCCGACCGCGCCCCGATTCGGATGACGACCGCTCAGGAAGTGATCAGCCGCTTCATCTCGCGGACCGCCTGTTCCATCCCGGTGTAGATGGCTCGCGAGACGATCGCATGACCGATGTTCAGTTCGTGCATGCCGTCCAGTCGCGCGACCGGCAGCACGTTGTGATAGTTCAGGCCATGACCGGCATGCAGCGCCAGTCCCGACGCGATCGCCCGCGCTCCGGCCAGCTCGAGCGCCGCGAACTTCGCCGGTCGTTCGCGCTGGTTCGCCGCCGCGTAGGCTCCGGTATGCAGTTCGATCGCTCCCGCTCCGGTCGCCGCCGAGGCGTCGATCTGTGCCGACTCGGGATCGACGAACAGACTGACGTCGATCCCCACCTCGAGCAGCTGCTCGACGCAGCGGCGGACGACATCGATCCGTCCGGCGACGTCCAGCCCCCCTTCGGTCGTCACCTCCTGCCGCTTCTCGGGAACGAGCGTCACCTGATCGGGACGAACCGATCGCGCGATCCGGATCATCTCGTCTTCGCACGCCATCTCGAGATTCAGTCGGACCGCCACCGTCTCGCGCAGCAGACGCAGATCCCGATCCTGGATGTGCCGGCGGTCTTCGCGCAGATGCACGGTGATCGAGTCGGCTCCGCCGTTCTCGCAGACGATCGCCACGCGCACCGGATCAGGCTCGTAGGTCCGACGAGCCTGACGCAAGGTCGCCACGTGATCGATATTGACCCCCAACTCCACCATCGTCTCGCACTGCTCCTTTTCGGTTCGAC
>CAZZBI010000090.1:0-15896 GCA_964652385.1 uncultured Pirellulaceae bacterium
TCACCGTGCAGGCCGTGCGGGCGCTGAACCGCGCCGACGTCTTCTTCCTGCTCGCCTCGGCCGACGACGGCGGACACCTGAGAACCTTGGCGCGACTGAGCCGGCTGCTGTCGCTCCCCGAGTTTCTCCCCGAACTTCGCGCCTCGCAGGATCCCCTCGGCGCCCTCGACGTCATCCGCCGGTACGACGACCTGCTCGACTAGTCGAGCATCGCATCGAGCTCGTCCGGATCGACGAAGCAATCGCGCAAGCGCCGAAAGACGCGCGAGCGCGCCTTGCGGATCGCCACGTCGGACATGCCTAGCTCTTCGGCGACGACATGCGTCGGCACCCCATCCGCGGCCGTTTGCCAGAACGCCTGCCAGGTCCGCGGTTCGAACTCCCCCCGCACCAGTTCCAGCGCTCGCGAGAGCAGCACCATCCGTTCGGCCGACGGATCGTCCCCCGCCTCGCTCTCCGCCGAATCGGGATCGGCGAACTGCTGCAGCTGCCGAACCGCCTCGCTGCCGCCGTCGGCAGCCGTATGGCGCCCTTCCGAACGGCAGTGGTCAATGATCTTGTGCCGAGTCACCGTCCTGAGCCAGGCGCGGAACGAGTCTTCGGGACGTTCCTTGCGGAACGTCTCCAGCCGGCAATAGACGGTCCGAAAGACCTCCTGCACGACATCCGACCGATCCGACTCGCCGAGCCCGGCGCGACGGCACCAGAACAGGACCAGGCGTCCGTAGAGGTCGACCAGACGCTCCCACGCGGCCGGATCGGCGGCGCGGACCGCGTCGAGCAGTCCGGTCGAAGTCGAATCGTCGCCGGTTCCGGATACGGTCACGCGAGGTCCGAGCGAAAAGGGGAGTGCGTCATCGGCCGACCAGTCGCCGCCGCGGCCGACTTCATCTTACGAACCGATCCGGTCGCCGCGAAACCGGGGCTCGGGCCCGTCGCATCCGGCCCGGCCGCTCGCCTCGGCGTCCGCGATCCGGTCCCGAAGCCAATCGAGCAGCGGGCGGATGTCGTACGGCTTGGTCAAGATCAGCGACGCCTGTCGCTCCCAATCACGCGCCTCGTCACGTCGCGGAAAGCCGATCGCGACGGCCGTCCGCTCGCGCGGCAACGACAGACCGGATCCCTCCGCTTTCTCTTCGAAACCGTCCCGATCGATGATCTGCGCCACCAGCGCCGTTCCGATCCGTTCGGCGCCCGCTCCCGATACCGTCGCGCCGCGGACCCAAGCCGGACAGGCGCCGCACCGCTCGACCAGATCGGCAAGCGGTTCGTAGGCGGTGCGGACCGAGGCGACGATCCCGACGACACGGCGCGTGTCGCTCGAGTCGACCGCCGATTCGTCCCGGTCGCCAGGCATCGCTGAACCGAGTTCGTTCGCGTCAGGTTCGTTCGCACCGAACTCGAGCCAGCGCTCGGTCGGCGACCAGGTTGCCGGTCGCCAACGCCCGATCCGGTCGAGCTGTGCGGGGGTCAGCTGTCGCCAGTCGAGCCACCGAATCCGCTCGATCGTGGTCGCCGGACGCCCGGTGCGCAGCTCCCCTTCGTTCCAGGTTCCGATGACTTGAAGTCGTCGAGCGAGCGGAAAGCGTTCCCCCCAGGCTTCGATCAGCGCGGCATCGGTCGTCCCCGGTCGTTCGGACCAGAAGACGATGAGCGACGGAGGGGATTCGCGGGCCAGCTGTTCGGCGTTCGGCAGAGCTCGCCGATCGAAATGCCGACAGCTCGCCCCGTCACCGAGCGGCCCCCACGAGAACTCCGGATGCTCGAGGTCGCCGACGATCCAGACGTCGTATCGAGAGCGCGCCGCAGCGTCCCGTTCGTCCCCCTCCGACCGATCTCGTTGCTTCGACTCGTCCGCCCGCGACGGGGGTCGATCATCCTCGGCGATCATCCGCGGCACCTCGCAGGTCGATGGTCCGCCGAGTTCAGCTTCCGCCGACCACGGTGAATTCGATCGGCGATCCGGCGGGACGCACGAACTCGCCGCTCGCGTCCCCGTCACAGGCATCGCGGCTCAGACGGATCGTCACTCGATGTCTTCCCGGCTCCAGACGGATCGGCGTCGCGGCATCCTGCCATGACACCTCATCGATCCGCAATTCGGCCGCCGGTCCGTTCCAGGCGAAGGTGACCTCGCCCCCGACGACCACATCGACCTCACCGCGCAGAAAGAGCGTCTCGCCGTCGACCACGGCAGCCGCTTCCGCCAGCGGCAACCCGCCGGCGACCTTCCCGTACAGACTCGGCCACCCCTCGCCCGTCATGGCAGCGACGCGAGCGAGCCCCTCGTCGCCCCGAGCGGCTGCGGCATTCAGTCCGACCTCGTTCGGCCCGGCGACCTTCCAGCGCTGGATCGTCGCACGACTGCGGACCGCGTAGTCACCGGGGCGACCGAGCGCGTAGAGAAATGCGATCAGATCGTCGAACTCCGCGTCGGTCATCAGCACCTTGAGGCCGCGCGGCATCAGCGAGCCCCCTTCGACCAGGTCCTCGATGTCCTCCTGCGGAATCACGTGCGTCTTTCCCTCGGCATCCTTCAGCACGATCGATTGGTCGTCTTCGCTGAGCTTGACGCCGGCGACGAGCAACCCGTCGATGGTGAGGACCCGGTACATGCGATAGACCTCCTTCACGTCCTGTTCGGGACGAAGGAGAGCGTTGATCAGATAGTCCGGAGGAGAGCTGTTGCCGACGGCGCTCAGGTCGGGACCGATCGCTCCCCCGGCGCCGCTGAGCGCGTGACAGTTGAAGCAGGTCAGATCGCGACGGCGAAAGACGAGTTCGCCGCGAGCGGCGTCTCCTCGTTCGGCGATCCGCGCCACCGTCTCGGCCATCTTCTCGGCCGACCAATCGGCGTCGGCATCCTCGAGCCCGGCGCGCTCGGTCAGCAGCGTCACGAGCGCCGCATCGCTCCGGCCGATCGAGTACATGCCGCGGAGCATCAGTTGGGCTCGTTCGGCATCGATCGTCCGGTCGCCGAGAAGCGCTGCCAGTCGCTCTGCGCCCCCTTGCCGCGCGAGAAACGCCTGAACGACTCCGGCCGGATCGATCGAGCGATCGTCGCCGAGCGCCACGTCGAGCGCCGCGATCGAAGCCGTTTCGTCGCCGCTCGCCACCAACGCCGCCGCAGCAGCGGTCCGACGCTTCGGACTCGCCGAACCGTTCATCACGGCCGTCAGTGCTTCGATCGCCGTCGCATCGCCGATCGCTCCGAGCGCTTCGATCCCCTCCGCCGCGCTCCGTTCGCTCGTCGCCGGATCGGCGACGAGGGTGGCCAGGGGCGAGACGAACGAACCGTCGCGCCAGCGACCGGCGATGCGGACCGCCGCCGATCGGACCGCCGGATCATCATCGCCGAGCAGACCGACGAGTCGCGTCGGCTCGGCTTCCGGGACCACACCTCGGCTGCGCGCCGCTTCGGCGAGCGCTTCGAGCGTCGCGAGTCGGACTTCGGCCGGGAAGCCGTCCGCTTCGGTCGCTCGCTGGAGCAGATAGCCGAGATCGGCCGCGCTCCCTCGTTTACCGATCGCGTCGATCACGTTCCCCAGTCGCTCGGCCGGTAGCCGCCCGCTTCGCAGCAATCGCATCAGCGCATCGGCACTCTGCCCCCGCGCGTCGCCGACCGACACGAACAGCGCTCCGACGATCGCCGTCGCGATCAGCGCCGCTCGTCGCACCGCTCGGCGACTCCCGAGGAACTCTCTCCCGACGACTCGACCGTTCACGCTGCCGACCTCCCGATATTCCGAACACCGACATCGACCTTCTTGTGGCGCAGCGGACGTTGTCGTTCGATCGATGCGACGTTTCGACCTCTCGCGTCAACACACGTCGAATCGAGACGGTCCGCGTCGCGACGCTCCAGCGTGCGAGAAGCTGCGACAGGCTCGCAACAAAGGTCCTCGCGGCGCATTCCGCCGAGCGGTCTTCACCGGCCGACGGACGAGGCGAGCCGCGGCGTCGACGTTCGCCGACTCGGCTCACCCGCGGATCACCCTGACCGCCGTCCGACGCTCAGCGCTGCGCCTTGTGCTGCAGCGTCTTGAGCGTCTCGTCCAGCGTGTAGTTCAGGTACTCGTCCATGTCGTAGGCGAGCACCTCGGTCGCCACCTCTTCCGCGGTCGGACCGTCGAAGAAGCTGACGGCGCGGAGCGCTTCCAGTCGGACGCGCGGGTGCTCGTCGTTGATCCGGGCGCGCACCAGTTCGAGCGAGTCGTCGAACTTCGTTCGCCAGTAACAGAGCACTCGGACCGCCGCCGCGCGGATCCGCGGATCCTCGTGGCCGAGCAGCGTCTCGAGCAGCGCTCGATCGGCCTGATCGTGCGTCTGACGGACCCAGAGCGCTTCCAGAAGCGCGTGACCGGTCTCGGGCGCCTGAGGATCGAGTCCGGCGACCCAGGTATCGAGCGCTCCGATCACCTGCTGCGGGTCGCGCTGTCCCAGCTCGCGCCGCGCCCGATAGCGCGTCCGGTACTCGTACGCCTTCAGCGTCTCGAGCAACTCGACGGTCGACGCCTTGGTCAGGTCGACGACGTCGAGCAGCGGCTGGGCATCGTAGCGGATCTTCCAGATTCGGCCGTGCGACTTGTCTCGCTTCGGATCGCGCAGCGAGTGCTGCATGTGGCCGACGAGCGGGTTGAACCAGTCACAGACGAACAACGCGCCGTCCGCTCCGAACTTCAGATCGACCGGCCGGAAGTTCGTATCCTCGCTCCGCAGCAGCGGCTCGACCGGTTCGGCGAAGAACCCGGACTCCGAGTCGCGCATCTTGTACTGCAGGATGCCGTGGAACCCGATGCAGTTGTTCAGCAGGTAGTTCCCCTGGACGTCCGAAGGAAAGTTGCGACTCGACACGAACTCGCAGCCGCAGGTCGGTCGCCACTGCATGTCCAGGAACTGCCGCATGCCGCCGTGCTTGTTCGGATAGACGACGTCGCCCGAGAAAGGAGCCGCCCAGTAGTTGGCCCCTCCCGACGCGTCGGCGACGAAGTCCTGTCCCCAATCGTCGAACGTGTGGCCCCAAGGGTTGGCGAAGCCGTACGAGACGAAGACCTCGAACTTCCAGGTCCGCGGTTCGAAGCGGAAGACGGCGGCATCCTTGACCCGAGTCGGTCCGTACGGCGTCTCGACTTGCGTGTGGTGGAACGTCCCTTCCTGGAAGTACAGATCCCCTCCCGGACCCCAGGTGAACGCGCTGATCGAGTGATGCGAGTCGGCCGAGTCGAAACCGTGGAGCACGATCTCGCGACGATCGGCGACGTCGTCGCCGTCGGTGTCCTGCAGGAACAGCAGGTTCGGCTGCTGGGCGACGAAGCAGCCGCCGAAGCCGAGTTCGATGCCGGTCGGCAGATGCAGGCCGTCGGCGAAGACCGTCTGCTTGTCCGCCTTGCCGTCGCCGTCGGTGTCCTCGAGGATCAGGATCTTGTCGTCGACCGGCGTTCCGGGCAGATACTGAGGATACGACGGCATCGTGCAGACCCAGACGCGACCGCGACCGTCGATCGCGAACTGGACCGGATTCTGCAGATCGGGAAAGTCGACTTCCGAAGCGAAACAGTCGATCGAGTAGCCGGCCGGCAGATGGAACGACTCCTTCTGCTGCTCGGGGGACGTGATGACGACTTCCGCCGCGACGTTCGTCTCGATCACCGGCAGGTCACCGGTCTGCGAGTCGTCGATCTCGGCCGACAGCGTCTCGCCGGCGGCAACCGCCCAGACGCGACGGTCGCGGACGTCGATCATCTTGCGGAGCTTGGCGAACTCGACCGGAAAGTTGACGACTCCGAACGGCTCCTTGCGGCCGCCGTAGATATAGAAGCCGTTGACCGCGCGATAGTCGTACCAGAACTGCAGGTTCTTCTCGGCGACCTCGGCTCGCAATGCCGCCAGATACGTCTCGTCGCTCTTGGGCAGGTTCGACAGATGGCCGAAGAGGGCGAAATCCAGCAGCGCCGCGATCTTCCGGTCACCGTATTCCGTCTGGTGGATGCCGTTGAACGTCCACGGCTGGGGATCCTCCTTCATCGCCTCGAGCGACGGATGGAACAGGTCGACGAAGGTGCAACCCTCCTCGTCGGCGACCTGTCGGATCGCCTGGCAGTAGACCTCGAGCGCCGCGTTCGTCTCGCTCCCGTCCGGCAGGTGCGGGTTGCCGAGATCCTCGTGAGCCAGCGGAGTGACGAGCACGACTCGGACCGGGCGATCCGCGTCGGCAGGTAATGCCTTGGTCTCGCGTACCCAGCGGCGCAGATCCTCGGTGAACGATCCGACCTTGTCCGGACCGCCGAACGATTCGCTGAAGCCCCACTGAGCGATGACGACGCTGGCGCGATGCTCGGCCAGCGAGTGGCCATGATCCTGGAAGTCCATCGACCGAGGACGCAGATTCACCTCGTCGGCCGACCAGGCGAGATCGCGGACGACCAGTCGATCGCTCGGAAACCGCGCGTGCAGCAGCGTCTCGAACCAATTGAAATGCTGCATCCGTTCGGCGACCGTCCCCCCGACGATCATCACGCGGTCATCCGGAGCGATCGCCAGATTCGGCGATTCGGCTCGCAGCGGCAATGCCGCGCCGAGTGCCGAAAACAGCCCGACCGCCCAAGCGGCGATCGACCGGCTGACGAGGAACGAACGAAGCGACTCGAGGCGAATCATGAAGCGCACACGCTCCTTTCGGTGGACCGAGCGGGTAAGGCGAGGCGGGAGTCGCGTTTCGAGGCGTCGTGACGGAGGGAAACGCGAGTCGCGGGAGGGTCGATGACCGATGGCCCGACGAAGGTCAGTCTAACCGAGCGACGCGCGCGGGTCATCTCAGGCGAAGGGGAGTTCAGGAGCCGGGCAGGGGACGGGCTCCGGCCGATGCGCTTCGATGGCGCGGGCGATCGCGTTCCGATCGAGACGGGCGTCGATCGACGAACTCGTCGGACGGGCCGATGCCGGTCAGATCGCTCCCGGTTGCTGCTGCGTCATGCAGTGGATCGAACCGAGGCCGTAGACCAGATTTCTGGCCGGGCTGCCGACGACGCGATGCTTCGGCATCAGCTCGGCGAGGAGCTTGACCGCCGACTCGTCGCGCGGATCGCCGAACTGCGGAACGACGACCAACCCGTTGGCGATATAGAAGTTGGCGTAGCTGGCAGGCAGTCGGTTCCCCCACATCGTGATCACCCCGGGCATCGGCAGTTCGATCAGTTCGAGCCCGGCGCCGTGGGTGTCGTTCCACTCGGCGAGCGCGTCGAAGTTCCCGCGCAGCGGTTCGTGGTTCGGATCGTCCCGCTCGGTCTGCACCGCGACGAGCACGCGCTGCGGATCGACGAACCGCGCGATCTGATCGATGTGGCCGTCGGTGTCGTCGCCGATGATCGGATCGCCGGGGAGCCAGACGATCTGCTTGGCGCCGAGCACGGCTCGAAACAGCGTCTCGACCTGTTCGCGAGTCACGCCGGGATTCCGGATCGGATCGAGCGCACACGACTCGGTCGTCAGCACCACTCCGTTGCCGTCGGTCTCGATCCCGCCCCCTTCGAAGACCATGTCGGTCCGGATCAGTCCGCAGCGCAGGTGCTCCGCGATCCGCCGCGCCGCGAGCTGGTCGCGATCGAACGGCGGGTACTTCCCTCCCCACGCGTTGAAGATCCAGTCGACCGCGATCAGTCGCCCGGTCTCGTCCAGCACGAAAGTCGGCGCGTGGTCCCGCGCCCAGGCGTCGTCGGTCGGGACGTCGATCAGCTCGACGCCGGCCGTTGCGCCGACCAGGCGCCGGGCGCTCTCCATTCCATCTCCTCCGGCCAGCACGCGCACCGGTTCGTGCTCGGCGATCGTCCGGACGAAGGCGGCGTGTTCGCGCCGCGCCGCTTCGAGATCGTGCGGCCACGTCTCGGGATTGCGGGGCCACGAAACCCAGGTGGCGTCGTGCGGAAACCACTCGGCGGGCCAGTGCAGACCGCGGTAGGCGGCGGCGTCATGAGTGAACATCGGCAACAGGTTCTCGAGCAAAGAGCGAACGAACGAAAGGAACTCGGGCCGACCGAGCGACGGGTCAAGCACCGGACACCGTCGCGAACGGCGCCGTCTCGATCGCCGCCGTCTCAATCGATGAAGCGGCGAGTCAAGTCACCGTAGGCGTCGATGCGGCGATCGCGGAAGAACGGCCAATGCGTCCGAGTCACCTCGATCAGATCGAGATCGCATTCGGCGTGCAGGATCGCTTCTTGGTTTCGGCTCGCCTCGGCCAGCATCCGTCCCGAGGGATCGGCGACGAAGCTGCTCCCCCAGAACTCGAGCTGATCCTCGACTCCGACTCGATTCGGAGCGATGACGAACAGACCATTGGCGATCGCATGACTGCGCATCATCGTCTGCCAGGCCGAGACCTGAGCGTCGCCGTACTCGCCCTTGTCCTCGGCGAGCCAGCCGATGGCGGTCGGGTAGATCAGGAACTCGGCTCCGTGCATCGCGGTCAGCCGCGCCGCTTCGGGATACCACTGATCCCAGCAGATACAGACGCCGACCTTGCCGACGCGAGTGTCGAACGCGCGGAAGCCGAGATCGCCAGGGGTGAAATAGAACTTCTCGTAGTACAGCGGATCGTCCGGAATGTGCATCTTCCGGTAGATGCCGGCGGTCGAACCGTCGGCGTCGAGCACGACGGTCGTGTTATGGAACAACCCCGGGGCGCGCCGCTCGAACAGACTCGCGACGATCACCACGCCGAGTTCCGCCGCCAGACGACTCATCCGCTCGCTGGTCGGCCCCGGGATGCTCTCCGCCAGGTCGAACTGGCGATGATCCTCGCTCTGACAGAAATAGCGACTGGCGAACAGTTCCTGCAGGCAGATCAGTTCGGCTCCTGCCGCCGCCGCTTCGCGAATTCGCGTTTCGGTGCGGGCGACGTTCGCCGGAACGTCGGTCGAAGCGGTCGACTGGATCGCGGCGACTCGAACGCGCGACGATCGGGCGGAAGAGCGAACGGTCATCGAATACCTCGTGGGGCTCGACGGATTTCGGAACCGAGGGGGACCGATGGGGGTTTCATCCGACACCTTTCCCGGTAGGATCGGGGATAGGCCGGACGGGGAATCGGCCGGAGCCGAAGGAATACGGCGAGCGCAGGGTCCCCCCTGTCGCGGAACCGAGAATCGTAACGGATCGACGATGCTTGAAAAGCCGCCGCTCGGATTGTTCGTCGTCGGCACCGATACATCGGTCGGCAAGACCTACGTCACCTGCCGCCTTGCCGAAACGTTGCGGCGTGAAGGACGCAAGGTCGGCGTCTACAAGCCGGCCGAAAGCGGTTGGGAAGACCCCGACGATCCGCGGAGCGACGCGCATCGATTATGGGAATCGGCGGGGCGAGTCGGAACGATCGACGAGGTCTGCCCGATGCGGCTCAAGACCCCGATCGCGCCGCACCTGGCTGCCGCCGCGGAAGGACGCCCTTGGGATCGACGGCTGATCCGCAGCGGTCTGTCGGTCTGGATGGGGCGATGCGACATCGTCCTCGTCGAAGGAGCCGGGGGGCTGCTGTCGCCGTTGGGCGAAGACGAATCGGTCATCGATCTGGCGGCCGAGTTCGGCTACCCGCTGTTGCTGGTCGGAGCGGACCGGGTCGGCGTGGTCAATCAGGTTCGTCTGACCATCGTCGCCGCGAAGTCGCTGTATCCCCGTCTGCCGATCGCCGGAGTCATCCTGTGCCGGACGACCGACGATCGGGACCCGAGTCGCGAGAGCAACGCCGCAGTCCTGCAGCAGCGGATCGACGTCCCGATCCTCGCGACCATCGACTATCGCCAGACCGAGGTGGCGTGGAGTCCGAAGCTCAGGGAACTGCTCTGACGCGAGAACCGATGCGACTCGGCCGACTCTCTTGATCGAGAGTCGTCGCACGACTAGTCTCGAGGCCGTGTCGGTCATTTTCGTTCCCCGGCATCACCGATGTTCCGCACGCTTCCGACCTGGCTCGTGATCGTCACGCTGCTGCTGGGCAGCTGCGGTGGCGGTGCGCACGTGCATTCCGCGGCCTCGGCAGCATCGCCGGACGACCCTGCGGGGCGACCGCACGTCCATCTGTTCGGACAGGGACACCACGGACAGGGACGTCAAGGGCATGGTCACCAGGGCCACGCTCACCATGGGCATGATCGCGAAGGACATGTCCACCATGGGCATGAGCACCCGGATCATGTTCGACGCGTCGTCGTTCCTTGCGAGGGGGCGGGCCGCTGCGGCGTCCCTTGCCGAGGGTGCAAACTCGGCCTGAGAGACGTTCGAACCGAGGCCCGAAACTCGGCACCGAACTCCCCCGAGTCGTCGTCGAGCACGCGAGCCTCGCTTCCCGGCATCGGCGACCGGGAAGCGCACGACGCGGCGGCCGTCGCGATCGAGCAATCGTGGACGCGAACCGAATCGCCCGCCCCCTCGGCGTCCGGCCTTCCGGGTCTCGGACCGGCGTTCTTGCCGTTCCCCCTGCTGATGCCCGTCTGCGTCGCACTGCTCCGCTCGGATCATCCCCCTCCCGAATCGTTCGACCGGGGATGTCCGCTCTACCTGCGCCTGCTGTCGCTACGGCGTTGAACCGCCCGATCGTTCCGGCACTCGCACGCGTCTCGTTCGTCGAGACGTGATCGGTGTCGTTTCGGATCGGTCCTAGCGCGACCGAGAAATCTCGGACGGACTCGGGGCGGGAGAGCAAAACGGTGAACCTGCAGTCGATGTGGCGGCGCGCCCTGATCGCGGCTGCGATCGGGACCGCGACCGTCGGACTCGTGTGGTGGAGCGTGTTTCGTTTCGGGCTCGAGAAATCGGCCGACTCGAACGGCTCGGAGGACCGTTCCGGAAACGATGCTGCGAACGTCGCGACCGACGAGCCGCAGCTTCTGAGATTGGATGCGCGCGGCCGACGCAATCTCGGCTTGCAGGTCGGACCGGTCGCCCGCTCGACCTATTGCAAGCAGCTCGAGATTCCGGCGGTGGTGATCGAGCCGCCGGGGCTGGCGGTCCGCGGGATCACGGCCCCCGCCGCGGGAATCGTGTCGGCAATCCACGTATCGGTCGGCGATGCCGTCCTTCCCGGAACACCGCTCTTCACGCTTCATCTGGTCGGCGAGTCGCTGCAGGTGGCTCAGACCGAGTTCCTGCAGGCGACGCGTGAAGCCGAGATCCTGCGGCGCGAACGAGCGCGATTGCAGGAAGCGGTCGACGACGGCGCCATTCCGGCTCGCCGGATCATCGAACTCGATCAGGAGATCGATCGCCAGACCGCTCTCGCCTCGGCCCGTCGCCAGGACCTGCTGGCGCGCGGACTCACTCCGCAGCAGGTCGAGCGGATCGGACAAGGGGAGTTCGTCGCGACGATCACGATCGAGGCGCCTCGGATCGACGCTTCGGCGGATGCCGTTGCTGCGGACGGCGGAGCGTCGATCGATTCCGGCGATGCTCCGGCTGCCGGAAGCGCGACCGCACGCTTCTTCGAAGTCCGGGAGTTGGCGGTCGCCGTCGGCCGGCAGGTGCAAGGCGGAGATGCCCTGGCGGTCCTAACCGATCACGAATCGCTGCTGGTCCGCGGTCACGCCTTTCGTCGCGAAGCGACGGCGATCGAACGAGCGGTGGCCGAGCGACGTCCGGTCGAGTTGGAGTTCGCCGGAGCGATCGACGAGGACTGGCCTGCGGCCGACCAGCCGTACCTGATCCGCAACCTCGGCAACGAGATCGATCCCGAGAGTCGGACGTTCGACGTCATCGTGCCGCTGCCGAATCCGTCGCGAGCCTACGAGGATCAGGGGCGAATCTACCTGGTCCGGCGTTTTCGTCCGGGGCAGCAGGTGCGACTGAGGATTCCGATCGAGCGACTGGATGACGTCATCGTGCTGCCGGCCGAAGCGGTGGTGCGCGACGGTCCTTCGTCCTTCGTCTTTCGTCAGAACGGCGATCTCTTCTCCCGGATTCCGGTCCGTGTGCTGTACCAGGACCGAAGTGACGTGGTGATCGAACGCGAACCGGGACTCGGTCCCGGCTCGTACGTCGCGCTCGATTCCGCGGCCGCGCTCGACCGGATCCTCGCCTCACAGTCGCAGAGCGGCCTGCCTGCCGACGTGCACGTGCACGCGGACGGCACGGTGCATGCGGCCCACTGATCCGGGAGACATGACGATGCTCGATTCGATCATCCGCTGGTCGCTCCGGTTCCGAGGCCTGGTCCTGATCACAAGTCTCGCCATGCTGATCTACGGCTCGATCCTGGCGGCGTCGCTGCCGATCGACGTCTTTCCCGATCTCGATCGACCGCGCGTCATCGTGATCACCGAATGCCCCGGACTCGCGACCGAAGAGGTCGAGGCGCTCGTCACGCAACCGATCGAGATCGCGCTGTCGGGAGCGGCGGGGATCACCGCGATCCGCAGCCAGTCGACCGCCGGACTGAACGTCATCTACCTGGAGTTCGATTGGTCGACCGACGTCCGGGCGGCGCGTCAGACGGTCCAGGAGCGACTGGCGACGCTCGACGGAGTCCTTCCCGACGGGATCCGTCCGATCATGACGCCGCCGTCGTCGATCATGGGTCAGATCGTCGTCGCCGGAGCCTATCGCACGCTCGGCCCGAACGGCGGCGAACTGACGCCGATCGACGCGAGTCCGTTCGTCGCCGAGACGATCCCGGAGAACAAGGGTGCCGAGGGTTCCGGCGACTCGATCGTCGATGCTCTGCCGCCGGATCGGCCGACGGATTTGGCGGTCTGGCAACCGACCGATCGTCGCGATTCCCGTGCATGGAAGCGGATCGAAGTCGAGCGGATCGAGTGGCTTCCCGCGAACTCGGCCGACCTTGACGCCGGCATCGAACGACGGGCGGTGGTGACGATCGCGGGGCGCGATCATCGAATCGCGTTTCCCGACGCCGAGCGTCGGCAGATGGAACTGAGAACGCTCGCCGACTGGGTCGTTCGCCCCCGTCTGCTGCAGGTCCGAGGGGTTGCCGAAGTCTTTCAGATGGGGGGCGAGCGGAAGCAGTATCAGGTGCTGGTCGATCCTGCCGCTCTGCTCGAGTTCGGCGTTTCGTTGCAGCAGGTCGAACAGGCGGTCCGCGCGAGCAACGCGAACGGAACCGGCGGGTTCGCCATCGTCGGCGAATCCGAACGCCCGATCCGGATTCTCGGCCGTCTGGGGCCGGACCCCGATCAGGTCCTCCAGCAGCTCCGCAAGGTCCCGGTGCGCATTACCCCTCGCCGCACGATCCTGCTGGAGGAAGTCGCACGCGTCACCGAAGGAGCGCAGCTGAAGCGCGGCGACGCCAGCATCAGCGGACGCCCGGGAGTCGTGTTCACGGTCGTGAAGCAGCCGCATGCCGATACCCGACGTCTGACCGACGACGTGGAAGCGGCGCTGGCGGAGTCGGAAGCGGCCCTGCCGATCGACATCGTCATCGACTCGGACCTCTTCCGACTGAAGACCTTCATCGACCGCGGCGTCTTCAACGTCGGCGAGGCGCTGGTGATCGGTGCGCTGCTGGTCGTGGTGATCCTCTTCCTGTTCCTGCTGAACTTCCGCACCACGTTCATCACGCTGACGGCGATTCCGTTGTCGTTGGTCATCACGACGCTCGTCTTTCGACTGATCGGGCTGCTGACCGGGACCGACGTATCGATCAACGTCATGACGCTCGGCGGGATCGCGGTCGCCATGGGCGAACTGGTCGACGATGCGATCGTCGACGTCGAGAACATCTTCCGGCGTCTGCGCGAGAACCGCCGCCGCTCCGATCCGCTGCCGACGCTCCAGGTGGTGTACTCGGCGAGTCGCGAGATCCGCGGTGCGATCGTCTTCGGCACCTGCGTCGTGATTCTCGTCTTTCTTCCCCTGTTCGCCCTGTCGGGGATCGAGGGGCGATTGTTCGCGCCGCTCGGAGCGGCGTATATCGTCTCGATTCTCGCCTCGCTGCTGATCTCGCTGACCGTCACTCCGGCTCTCTCGAGTTATCTGCTCCCCGAATCGGCGGCGATCCGGCGCAAGCACGAGAGTCAGGTTCTCGCGATGCTCAAGCGCCTCGCGGCTCCCATCGTCCGCGCGAGCATGGCGACTCCGGCGCTCTGGCTGGCGCTGACCTGGGTCGCCGTCGCGATCGCGGCGGTCGAGTTCTCGCGACTGGGACGGGACTTCCTGCCCAAGTTCGACGAAGGGAGTCTCCAGATCAACGTGACGCTCCCGCCGGGATCGTCGCTCGAGGCATCGAACCGCAGTTCCGCGATCATCGACGCCAAGCTCGCTTCGCTGCGCCGGACCCCCGAGCGACCCGACGGCCCGATCCTGCAGTTCGTCCGCCGCACCGGCCGCGCCGAGCTCGACGAGCACGCCGCTCCGGTCAATACGGGCGAGTACATCCTGACGATGAACCCCGACGTCCATCGCGATCGGGCCGAGACGATTCGGACCTTGCTCGAGGAGCTTCGAGCCGAGGTACCGGGAGTCGACATCGAGGTGGAACAGCCGCTGGCGCACCTGATCAGCCACATGGTCTCGGGAGTCTATGCGCAGATCGCCGTTCGGATCTACGGTGACGATCTCGATCGGTTGGTGCTGCTCGCCGAACGGTCCAAGCGTGCGATCGAGTCGACTCCCGGCATCACCCCTCCGGTCATCGAACCGATCCGCAGCTCGCCCGAACTGCACGTCAGGTTGCATCCCGACGAGCTGGCGTTCCGCGGCATGACGCGAGCCGACGTGATCGGCGTGCTGCAGACCGCTCTCCGAGGGACCGTCGTCTCGCAGGTTCTCGACGGCCAGCGCCGATTCGATCTGCTCGTTCGCTTGGACGATGCGACCCGCAACGACCTGACGACTCTCGAGCGACTCAGGCTGGATCTTCCCGGCGGTCGAGGGCAAGTCGAACTGGGCGAAATCGCCGACGTCGACGAGGGGCTCGGTCCGAACGCCGTGATGCGCGAGAACGCTCGACGGCGAATCGTCATTCGCTGCAATACCCAGGGACGAGACCTGGCGAGTGCCGTCGCCGAGATCGAGCGGCGGATCCGACGCGATGTCGATCTTCCGGAAGGGTACTTCGTCGAGTTCGGAGGGCAGTTCGAAAGTCAGCAACGCGCGACTCGAACGATCGCCCTGTTGGCACTCGTATCGCTGGCCGGCATGTTCGTCATTCTGCTGATCCTCTTTCCGTCGGTCCGCATCGTCCTGCAGATCCTCAATGCGTTGCCGACCGCATTCATCGGCGGCGTCGCGGCGCTGGTCATCACGCGGCAGGAACTTACGATCGCCAGCCTGGTCGGCTTCATCTCGCTCGGCGGGATCGCCGTCCGCAACGGCATCCTGCTCGTTACGCACTATCTGCATCTGATGCGCGACGAAGGGGAGCCGTTCTCGCAGCAGATGATCCTGCGAGGAAGTCTCGAACGACTGGCGCCGGTCCTGATGACAAACTTGCTGAGCGCATCACCACCGATGACTACGAGGACTGGTTCCCGCATCCGTCGCCCGATGGCAAGTGGATGGTGTTTCTTTCTTTCTCGAAAGGGACCAAGGGGCATCCGCCGAACCTGGATGTGCTCTTACGCCGGATGCCTCTGAAAGGCGGCCGTATCGAGGTGATCCATAAGCTGTTTGGGGGGCAAGGGACGATCAATGTGAACAGCTGGTCGCCCGATAGTCTACGGTTTGCGTTCGTGAGTTACCGCCTTCTAAACTGAAGCCTGCTCCAATGGTCGGCCAACTGATTTCGCATTACCGGATCACCGAGAAGATCGGCGAAGGCGGTATGGGTGTGGTCTACAAGGCCAAGGATGAGGAGTTGGGCCGCTTTGTTGCCGTGAAGCGTCTGCCACCGGAACTGATGCAGAGCGAAGAGCGGCGGGCGCGGTTTCTGCACGAGGCGCGGACGGTCTCGGCAC
>CAZZBI010000091.1:0-6853 GCA_964652385.1 uncultured Pirellulaceae bacterium
GTGCTGGATGCCAAGCGTCCCGAGGGGGGAGGCCGGTCCGCGGAAATCCGTCGCTTGGTCGACTTCGCCGTGGCCGGTGGAAACGCCGCGAAAGGTGTCGATCGACTAAGTCGGGAACTGCTGGTCGCGAAGATGCTCGCCGAGATCGTACGGCAGAACCTCCAGGACGAACCCCGGCTTCGACGGACGGAGACGAACCGATGATCACGACCTCGCTCGAACTGACCTGCCGCGACTCGGTCGTGGCACGTGACGGACGACCGTTCGGTACGAACGGCAGTAACCGGATGCGGTCGTTGAGTTGGCCGACACCGTCGATGATCGCCGGTTCGTTACGGACGGCGCTCGGACGGGATTCTAACCGAGACTTCTCGCCCGAGACGGCGCACGAGCTGACGGAGGTCGCCGTCGACGGTTTCCTGCCGTATCTCGACGACACGCTCTATTTCCCGGCGCCGCTCGACTGCATCCCTGCCCCCGAGTCTCATGAACCGCCGCTACGGGCCGTGCCGATCTCGATGGCCGGCTTCGGTGGCGGTACCTCGTGGCCGGATGAGCTCGCGCTCGATCCGGTGATGATTCCGCTCGACGCAGCGGCGGAAGACTTCAAGCCCGGCGCGGGTCCGGCGTGGTGGCCCGCCGACCGTTATGCCGCTTGGCTGACCGGCGGCGGCATCGATCGTTTCGACGATCGGTTCCTCTGCTTGCCCGAGATCGAAGAGCGGACTCATGTCGCCCTGGACGAGGCGACGGGAGCGGCTCAGGACGGACAGCTCTTCAGCACCCAGGCCCTCGTCCTGGGGGCGCTGAAGAACTTCGTCAGTCAGTCGCCCGTCTCCCCGACCTATCGCATCCGTGTTCGGGCCGGCGGTTGGTGTCATGACCGAGCTGCGTCGCTTTCCGGTTTGCATACGACCGGCGGCGAACGCCGACTCGTCCACTATCGCACCGTTTCCGATTCCCAAGCCTGGCAGTGTCCGCCAACGGTCGCGTCGGCCCTCATCGGAGCTTCCTCGGTGCGGATGGACCTCGTGACGCCCGCGATCTTCGATGGCGGTTGGCGACCGGGATGGCTGGATCGATCGGGAGTCGGTTCGCCGCCGGAGAGCGGACTGCAGCTGCGATTGGTCGGGGCGGCAGTCGGACGCTGGCGAGCGATCTCGGGATGGTCCCTGAACCCGGCGGTCGCGAGGCTCGGTCGTCCTGGTCCGAAGCCGATCCGTCGGACGGTGCCGGCGGGGAGCGTCTACTTCTTCGAAGTCCTCGCCGGCAATCCCGGCGTGTTGACTTCCCGTTGGCTCGAGTCGGTGTCTGACGACGTGCAGGAACGTCGTGACGGCTTCGGCCTCGCCACCTGGGGTATCTGGAACCGTACGCAAGTCGCGTGAGGAACGAACGAACATGACCAAGACGAAAATCTATCTGATGCAGGCCCTCGCGCCGACGCATGTCGGTACCGGGCGCGGGATCGGCTACATCGATCTGCCGATTCACCGCGAGAAGCTCACGAACTGGCCGGTGATCCCCGGCAGTGCATTCAAGGGCGTCTGGTCCGACGCGTGCCGTCGCGAGCTGCCCGCAGGAGATCCGCGATTGAAGGCGGCATTCGGTCGTGCGGTCGACGGCGACCAGGAATCGAGCGCCGGATCGTTGATCCCGACCGATGCACGGCTGGTCGCGCTCCCGATCCGCAGCTTCCACGGCACGTTCGCCTGGTGTGCCAGCCCGCTGGTCCTGAGGCTGCTGCACCGCGATCTGATCTTGGCCGGCCTGACCGATCTTCCCCAGGCTCCGCACGGCGTCGGATCCCAACAGGCACACGTTCCCGACGGATCGATGCTCGTCGGCGACCGCAAGGTCGTGCTGGAAGACCTCGACTTCAACGCGGTCGCGTGCCCGACCGCGACGGCCTGGGCCGAAGCGATTGGCCGCTGGTACTTCCCGGACGAGTCGCAGGCTGGCTGGCGCAAGACGTTTCGGGACCGATTCGTCGTGATCGCCGATGACGTCTTCGACTACCTGGCGATGACCGGAACCGAGGTCGTCACTCGGGTGAGAATCGATGACGATTCCAAGACCGTCGTCGACGGCGCCCTTTGGACCGAGGAGTCGATTCCGGCCGAGACGTTGCTGGCCGGAACGATTCTTTGCGATCGCGTCTACGGAAACGGTGACTCCGGGCTGCCGAGCGCGGACGATCTGATCGAGGCTTTCGCGACCCATCCGAGGCAACTGCAGATCGGCGGCAAAGCCAGCGTCGGTCGCGGTCGAGTACGGGTCACGTTCATGGATGCCGCGGGAGCCCGACAATGAGCAACGCACGATCGACCAAGACGCAGCGACTGGCGGCTGCCGCCTTTCGCGAGGTCCACGGAAAGAGCGATTCCGAGCAGCGGAGTTTCGCGCGTTCCTTTCCGTCGCTGATCCACACCAGCGGACTGTGCCAGGCCGTCGCCTATGCGAGAACCAAGGGACCGAACGGACCAACCTACCTCGAATCGCTGTCGCGGGTCCTGCGCGAGCTCGGACATGCCGGCTGCGACGATCGCGAACGATTGGCCATGACGGTCCACGAGCTGCCGACGATCGACTACGTCCGACTGAGTCGCGATGCCTTGGAGGTCGCGAACTACCTGAAGCGGTTCCACGACGCCGAGGCGATGGAAGCCAGGTTGCAATCCGACGGAGGCGGGTCATGAGAAGAGCACTCGAAGCGCACATCGGCGGGACGCATGCCGGTCTGATCCTGGACCGATTCGGTCCCTCGCCGCCGACCGCCGAGAAGAACTCGCCTGAAATGAAGGAACGACACCTCGAAGCGGTGCGAGCCGCTGCCGGCACGGCGTCGACGCGAGCGCTGTACGCCCAAGCGTTCGAGCGCCGCCGGCAGGAGGCCGATCCGAACCTGATCCGGACGTTCGAACGGACGGTCGACGGCGCGATGGTAATCGGAATCGGGATCGCCACGACGCTCGAGGTCGGTCTGCGGCTGCATCACACGTACGGCGTGCCGTTCGTTCCCGGCTCGGCGATCAAGGGTCTGGCGGCCCATTGGTGCGCCCGAGTGCTCGGCGATGATCGAAACGGCGAACATCCGGCCGCGGCGGACTGGCGCGCCGGCGGTCTCTATCACCGCTTCCTGTTCGGCACCCAGGAAGAAGCCGGAGCCGTCGTGTTCGAAGATGCGTGGCCGCTCCCCGGCTCGCTGGACCGCGAAGCAGGAGGTTTGCGCCGAGAAGTGATGACACCCCATCATCCGGACTGGCAAGGGGGCAAAGGGCCACCGACCGATTTCGATTCGCCCAACCCGGTCGGCTTCCTGTCGATGGTCGGTCGTTATGCCTTCCGTCTCGCCTGGAACGGCCCGACGACGGATACGGCGACGATCGCCGGCTGGCTCGATCGAGCCGCCGAACTGGTCTCCTGTGCGCTGGCCGAGTGGGGCATCGGGGCCAAGACCTCCAGCGGCTTCGGTCGATTGGTCGAGGCCGATACGGTCGCGCCACGCGGTGCCGCGTCCGAGGTTGCGGCAGCCCCGATCGGTCTTCGCGCCGAGAAGCGCGGCTCGGGAACCCCCACTCGCGTCACGATCGTGGCGGCACGGCCCAAAGGCGGCTTCGACGTGCAGGAAGAAGGCTACGCGGCCGGCACACTTACGTTGGGCGCGCCTCCTGACGGAGTCGCTACCGACATCGGTGCGGTCGTCGCCGTGCAGGTCCACAACGACGACCCGTCGAAGCCGCAGTACAAGTGGCCGGTCCCGCCGAAGCCGTCGAAGCCGGCGCCGCCGAAACGCCGCTGAAGGCGGTGCGCCGCGACACGCGGCGACCGCATTTGATCGACGACCAGGTTCTCCATCGGAAGTCAAGCCGCCTCTCACGGAAGTCACCCGATTCCGCGGGTCATCGAAACTTCATCGACCACTCGAATCCCCCTGGGTTGCAACCCGCTCGACCGGGCGAAAGAATCGAGCCGACCGTTCGATTCGGACCGGCAGGCATACGGGGGCGAACGCAATGGATGACGGCATCGAACGAACCGCAGGATCCGCCGAACTTCCGCTGACACCGTCGCACATCGCGGCAGCGATTCGCGTTTGGTGGAGCTCGATCGCGCCGACCGAGCTGCTCCACGACGTGGCGTCGCTGCTCGAACGTTTTCGGACCGAATGTCTGAGTCGTTCACGATTGGATGCGGCGAACTTCGCGACGACGGCTGAAGCGTCCGAGGCTGCGGCGCTCGAATGGTGGCACGGGCGGGACTGCTGCGTCGAGTCGGTTGCACGGACCCGGCATGTCGACCCGGCCGAGTTGTCCGAGGGGGTGGATCGAAAGTACGAGCGTTGGCTGAGGAAGCATCGCGTCCCGAAGATCGCGGTGCTTCCGAGCATCGCTCGCAGCATCGCGAGGGAACTGGTTCGCTGCTCCGCGCGTCGTCGAACCGCCGCCGTGCGCAAGCGACCGACAGGACGCTGGAACGTCGAATCCTTCGTCGATTCCGGATCGCCGGTCGGCATCGATGCGGTCGACCCGCAATCGGCCGTCGAGCCCTTGCTGCGCCTCGAGCAGACCGAAATCCTTCGCAAGTGGCTACTGGAACGGCCGGCGGTGTTCGTGGCTCGCCTGAGTCAGATCGACTGGAGTTCGCGTGCGGGACAAAGGACGACGCTGTTGCTCGACCTGCGTCTCGATCTGCTGATCGCACTTGGTGACGACCATCCGCTCGAGGCACTGGAAGGGACAGATTCGGGGGCCGAGATTCCGCGGGATCGGGTCGGCATCGTCGAATGGTGGCAGCCCTGGACGGACAGCGATCTCCGGGAGCATCTGTGCACGAATCTGCCGCTGCAGTCCGCTTGGCAAAAGGCGTGCGAGCTCCACCATCGTGGCATCACGGTCAAGCTGAGGGCGCGACTGATCGAACTCCTGAACGGCGAGGGCTTTGCGATCGACTCTGCCGCCTACCGACAACGGGTCAGTCGTGCCAAGCAGCATGTCGGCGCTTCCTTGGCCACACCGGAAGAGGTCGAGGATCTGCTCGAACCGTTGCGGAGCGCTCGCCGCGCCCTTTGATCGGTCCGGTTGATTTCCCGCGTCATGGTCCACGGAACCTTTTCATGTCGTCCCTCGACGAGTCGACTCCCTGGTGCCTCGGCTTCGACGCCTGTAACGGCGTGCGTCTGCTCGTCTTCTCGTCCTGGCACGCTGCGGCCCGTCACGTCGCCGATCACATGCTGACCCATCCGGAAGGGCTGGCCTGGAGCCTCCTGATTCCCGCGGAGTCGGTCCCGCTCGATCTGACCGATCGCGATCGCTGCTGGGAGGCAGCCTGCCGACTCGTTGACGGTCGAGCATGGCCCGACGCCAGCGGGCGACAGTTTTATCGCGCTTACGCCGAAGTCGTGCGCGCCGCCGCAACAAAGGGGGCCGCGGCTTGCGGCGAGTTCTCCGGAGGAACCGCCTACCTCGGACTCTCGGGCGTGATCGTGATCGCGACCGGCGATCGTGGTCATCAGGTCGTGCGCACCGCATTCGTGGCCGGAGCCGGCTCGTCGCCGGCCGTCGTCGAATCGCGGGCGGATTACCCGTCACGTTCGGCAACTCCCCGTCAGACCGACCTGGCTGCGGCAACTCGCCGTCCGGATCACCGTCGAACGGGTCACGGCGGGGCTCCGCCCGACGTCCTGCGTTTGCCCACCGGACGACGCGAGGACGGATCGCGAGAGCGCCAGATCTATCTGCGGTTGTTTCGCCCCGCCGCGCAGTTCGTCCGGCGCCAACACCTCGGCGGCGCCGGTCTGAACTCCGGCGGTAACGACTATGGCGTGCTCAAGGCCCCGCTGGGACCGATGAGCCGATGGGACTTCGATACCTGGTCGCGGCAATGGTCCGCGGCCGTTACCGACAAGACGTCGGGAGAGACGCCATGAGCTCGATCCACGAACCGGTCCGCTCGGAGTTCGGCTGCGCTCGCCTCCGCGAGTTGCTCGGCGTTCGCCCCGATCCGGTCGCTTGGATCGAGTGGGTCGCTCACGAAGCCGAGGATCTGTTGCGCGATCCCGATCTCGACGTCACGCCGGAAATCCGCGCCGATCGCCTGCTGATTTCGCTGGCGCGGCTGGAGCGATGCGACGCGTCGCTCCTCGCGATTGCCGGTGCAGCGGAGGTCCGCGACGAGCTGCGTGCGAGACTCGTTCCGGAACTGCGACCGCGGTTGGCGTCGGCGGTCGCTGCGCTGGAGCCGGAACGATGGTTCGACGCGGTCGAGATTCTCCGGGAAATGCAGGAGAGCTCCGAGGACGGACATACCATCGATCCGACGATCGATCTGCTGATGTCGTTGGACGACGCGGATCTGTTGGTCTCGTGGGCGATCTCGCAGGAAGTCGCTGACATGGCGGCGTGGGAGCCGCTGGTTCGCGCTGAGGAGTACATCGCCGAACATGGACCGCTCTTCATGGAGGCCGGCCCCTGGTTGCTGTCGATGACGGCGGCGATCGGCGAGGAGATTCCTGAAGAACTCGAATGCACGGTCGGCAAGTTCGTCGATTGGTTGATCGCGATCGAAGAGGCCTGGGAAGCGGCGGAACCGGGGATCGCGGTTCCGATTCCCGGCCTGTTCGAGCGACTCGCGACGATCGGCGCCGGCACCCGACGGGTTCGCCCGCTTGCGCAACTGCTCGGCGATTGGCTGACCGTCGCCCGTCCGGCACCGGCCCTGGCGGCCGCGACCGGCGGAGCGGACCAACCGGGACCGGCACTGACGTTTCGGGAACCGTCCGGCGACTGCGTCGCGAGACTGTATCTGACCGGCGGTCCGGATGCCGCCGGCAGCGTCGAGCCGGCGGTGCGGA
>CAZZBI010000091.1:6863-15856 GCA_964652385.1 uncultured Pirellulaceae bacterium
GATCGACGGAACGCCGCAACTCGCCGGTCGTGAACTTCGTCAGGTGCGGTTCGGCAGCCTCGCGGCGCCGCTCATTTGCGGTACGGACGGTCGCTATCGGGCCACTCTCCCCCGGATCGACGCCCGACAGTGGCTGGCGGAATGTGCCGCCGCCGAGCCGCAACTGATCGTCGACGAGCGCGCTTGGCCGCGGACGGCATGACGCGATCCGCCGTCCGTTCGTGGCAGCGTCCCGTCGGCAATCCCCTGGCCTGGAATCGGAACCGGATGAACACGGCGCCTCGGTTCAGGTTCGAAGCCGCGCGGTCCGACGCACGGGACGCCGACTTCGAGTTGAGGCAGATGCTCGGCCCGTTGGCTGCGACGTGGCTTTCCGATGAGGCGTTGGAGCTGGCTCGACAGGATGGTTGGCCACTGCGCGCGGACGATCCCTCGGCCCCCGGCGACGCGCGCATTCTCTGCGTCAACAACGACCCGTCCACGTACCGCCTGCTGCAGCCGGGCTTGGTACTGCCGGTTCGCTGGACCGCTACCGCCGACGAACATGACCGCCGCTTGCCGTCCAAACTGTGCGATGTCGCGGAGCTGGCGCGGACGGTCGGCGAGACGCTCTTGCCGAAGCTACCGGCCAGTCAGGCTTCCGCGTCCGAGCGACCCTTTCTGTCCTTTCCGTCGCCCGAACTCGCATGGCCGGACCTGAACGACTTGAACCGACCGAACGGCACCGAGCCGGCGCCGCTGGAGTTCGACTCGGCGTTCGGAGCATTGTTGCTCGGTTACGTTTCGCTGCGTGTCGGACTCTTGCCGCGAAAGGACGTGCTCGTCTCGGTCGCCTGGCGCGGGCGTGTGCAGGAGGTAACCGGCCTCGACGTAAAGCTGGCGCTTGCCCACCGTCTCGACGCGTCCGAACTGCATGTCCTTCGCCCTCCCGACGATGATCGGATCTGGCGCAAGATTCGCGACGAACCGCGATCGGCCCTCGCTTTTCAGGGGCTCTTCAACACGCTGCTCTACGCTGCGCCGGAGTTGTGGGATCCGAACCGACTGGCGACCGACGAGACGCTGCTTCAGGAGGCACTCCGGACGCAGCAATGGGTCCAGACCTACGATCGCGGAAAGGCCGATGAACTTTACGATCGCTACCTGAGGCTCCCCGTTGCCGACCGCTGTCGAAACGAGTTCGAGTCAAGCGGCGCGCATCGGCGCTGCGACGGCCGGCACCTGGTGACGTTCGCGACCGGCAGTCATCAGCTGACGCGACTGGCGCTGCGAGTGCTTCGACCCCGGTCGGCGACGATCCTGGTCAACGACGGACTCCGGCAGCGCGAAGACTTGGCCGATCGATTGCCGGAATGTCGGACCGCCGGCGGCTCCGGGGATGGGGTGGAGACCGAGTTTCGGAGCCTCCCGGGAGACGTCGACGCGATGGACCGAATGGCGTCGGCATTGCGCCGATGCCTGCAGACCTTGCGAGAATCAGGGCGTCCGCTGATGTTCGAACTGACCGGGGGGACGACCTGGATGAAGCTGATGTTGGCCCGCGAAATCCGAGCGGACGAGCCGGCCCTGATCTGCGAATCGAACTACCCGCGCGGCTCGTCCATCCCCGAACCCGGTACGCAGCGGTTCAGAGTTCTGCCCTCTCTCGCGCCATCGGACGCAACCGTCGGAGACGGCGTCGACCCGAGCCGCGAAACTCGCCCCGAGTGAGCGGAGCCCCGCGCATGAACACTCCGGTGCCGTCGTTCGATGAGGAATCGACATTCCGCCGTCTGCTTCGCTTCGAACGGGAACTGCAGGGGGCGCAGCAAGGACACTTCGCCTTCGTTCGCGACGCGGCGGAAGATCCTTGGAGCGATTGGTTGCAGATCGCGCATGGGCGACCGCTCACCGCCCCCTCCCCTCCCCCTTTCCTCCCCGCCGCGACGACTCTGAACTGGCTTGGCTGGAAGGCTTACCATCTGGGCGATGGGGCGACCGCCGCTGCGGCGTTCAGCGAGGCCACTCGCTGCGCCGACGAGCCGGTGGACAGAGTCCTGGCGGCGATGGGATTGGCCAAGATCGCGACGCGTCTCGGTCGTTGGGATACGGCCAGGTGCTGGACGATCGAAGCCTTGGGGCTCGCGAGGGGTGCCGACCGACTCTTCGACGTGGTGCGCGGTTACGGAGCGCTCGGCGAGATCATGCTTCGCGGCGGTCATGGCGCTCTGGCGCTGGTAGCCTTCGGCGCTGCCCGACGACTGATGCCGGCCGGTGGGGGCGATCGGCCGCGCCAACTGATCTATTTGGCTACCCCGTTGTCCCGCTCGACCGATCGCCGCTCGCGTGACGAGGCCGAGACGTTGTTGATGGTCGCGCTCCGCCTGGCGGTCGATGCCGACGACCCGATCGGTTCGCGACATGCCCTGGCGCGACTGCAGATGCTCGAGTTGCGTCAGGGGGGCAATGCCGACGTCCACCGGCGTTTCGGCCGCGAGCGCGACGTACCGCGGCGTACCGAGGCGATGGTAGGCGAAGCTGCGTCGAGTTCTTGGCGAGTGGCCGAGGGGGTGCTGCAACTGTCGCGGGCCTTCGCGGCCTTTCGCCGCGACGACCGATCGCTGGCGACGGACTGTGCCGTGGCGGCGCGCCAGCTTTTCGGACCGGAGTTTCCGACCGAGCGGCGTTGGGCCGAGCTGCTTTGTGCGATCGGGACCGACCGGCCGCTTACGCCCTTGTCGTTGCCCGAGATCGACTTGCCCGTCGGCCCGTCGACGGATCGGGCGATCGTCGACCGGCCGTTCGCCCGAGTCCCGCTGACTGAGGGCGGGTTCGCGGGACTGCGAGCCGAACGGACCGATCTCGATCATGCGTGGGACTGCGGCAGCGCGTTCTTTCTCTGATGCCGACGACCGCAAGCACCCAACGAAGGAGATCCTCCGATGCCCTCTCTCGACTTCTCGACCGCCGCGGCGGCGCAAACGGCCATCGTGACCGGTGCCGGCGGCGGCATGGGGGTCGCGACCGTAGCGAGATTGCTCGGCGACGGCTGGTCCGTGGTCGGAGTCGACCGATATGCGGACGGCCTGCCGCCCGAGCAGCCGGCCGCCCGCTTCCTGGCCGCGGACGTCCGCGATCCCGAGTTGCCGGTCCTCGTCCGACGGCGAATCGCAGGACTGCCGCCGCTCGCCGGCCTGGTCAATCTGGTCGGGGCATCGATCGGCGATCGACTCGAGCGACTGACCGACGACGACTGGCAGGCGTCGTTCGACATCAACGTGACGCCGGCCATGCGGCTGATTCGCGACCTACGACCCGAGTTGACGTCATCGCGAGGGAGCATCGTCAATGTCGGCTCGCCGGTCGGTACGATCGGGGCTCGCAAACCGAGTTACGCCGCAAGCAAGGCCGCATTGCACGGCCTGACGATGTCTGCCGCGCGCAACCTCGGCCCGAGCGTGCGAGTCAATCTGCTGCTCCCCGGTCCGACGATCACCGGAATGACTTCCGATTGGGACGAGCAGCGACGACAGCGGATCGCGGCCGGGAGCTTTCTCGGCCGTCTTTGCACTCCCGACGAGATCGCCGCGGTGATCGCGTTCCTGCTCGGCCCGGACAGCTCGGCGATGAGCGGAAGCGTCGTCGATCTGACGGCGGGCACGATGTTCGGTCACTGACCGCGTCGGTGGGATGATCTGCAGGAGCACGCGCGACATGCCGCCGGAATCTTCGATCGACGAACCGAACGTTCGGCACTCGGCTCGCGAATCCTCGCCGCCTCCGGTATCGCTGGCCATGATCGGCCTCGGCAATCAGGGGCTCGAACATCTTCGCGGCGGAGCAGCAACATCCGAGGTGCGATTCGTGGCGGGCGTCGACGCCGACGCGAGCGCTCGACGTAGCGCGACTCCCTGGCTCCCGTCCGGGTCGATCTTCGCCGACCTGACGGAGTTCGTTCGCAGCGGTCTCGCGTGCGATGCGTTGGTCGTTGCGCTGCCGCATGACGTCTACGGCGAACTCTGGCCCGCGATCGTTGCGCTCGGCAAGCCCGTTCTCAAGGAGAAGCCGCTCGGGAGAACGCTCGAAGAGGCCCGCGACTATCGCCGCGCTCCCGGCGGCGTCCAGACCGCGATCCAGCGCCGGCATCACGGTTCGTATCGCGCGGCGCGAGCGTTCTTGGTTGCCGGTCGACACGTCCCACGCGAAATCCACGCTCACATGCACCTGGGCCGGACGGCGTCTGCCGACGGTTGGCGACGTTCGCGGACCGCTGCGGGGGGCGGCATCCTGCTTGACGCCGGCTATCACATGATCGACCTCGTCCACGCCTTCATCGGACCGTTCGACCCGGTCACCTGCGAACTGTGGTGCGGTGAGCACCGAGCCGCGGAGCACGAAGTCGAGGATCGCGCGCTGCTGATCGGTCGTTCGGCTCGAGCCTGGATCACGATCGATCTTCGACGCGGTGGCGGACCGGTCGAGGAAGGGTTCGACGGCGGTAAGTCCGAGGGGCTGATGATCGCGACCGCCGAAGGACTGCTCTGCGCCGATCGCATCTCGGTCCGATGGAACGATCGACCGGTGTCCCGTCACGACGGTGACTGGACCGACGCGATGGCAGCGCAGTTGGCGTCGTTCGCGCGGCATGTTCGTTCGGGTCAATGGTCCGACGACCATTGGGACCAGCTGCCGGCGATGCGGTTGATCGACGAGGCGTATCGTCTCGCGACCCGCTTCTGAATCCGCGGCATCGGCCGCATCACACCCCGCGGGCCGTTCGGAACGACCGCCGCCCGGCGGCCGCAACACGGAGATTCCTCGTCACACCGGTCGATCTCGTCACGTCCGCAGATGAACGGGATGAACACTCCCGTTCCTGTGCGACCGTTACGGGAGTTCACCGATGGCGACCGCCTCCGATCGCTTTTCCGTCGTTCCGACGACCGAGAGACCGTTCGATCCGGCCTGGTTGTTGCGGGTCGCTCGACTTGCGCGACTTTCGCAAGAGCTGCTGCTCGACGGCATCCGCCTGGCGGCCGCGCCGCCTCTGATTCCGCTGACCGCCGGTTCCTTCCTGGCTTCGCTGGTGATCGATACGCGGCTGCACGAGGCAGTGATCCTCGGTTGCTGCCTGGCGGCCGGACTGAAGCGACTCGTCGCGAACCAGCGGATCACCTCTCCAGCGGTCGCGTATCAGGCCATTCCGGCCGACGACGACGCGGCCGATCCGGGCAGGACCGCTCTCGAACGCGAACGTGCGTCCGACTCGCAAGGCGGCGCCGGTCTTCCCGACCTGGACGGCACCAGCGCCCGGTCCCTCGCGTTGGATCGTCATCGAACCGCACGCGAAGTGATCGGCGCAAGAGCGCAGCAAGACGCGTCCGCACCTTCGCCGACAACCCGATACGCCGCGAACGAAATTCCGAACACCTTCTCTCGAACGACGAGTCGCCTCATGCCTCGACGCACTTCTGCAGCGACCTCGGCCGGAACCGGCCTGCTCGGCCCGTTGCCGATCTTCATGTTGTTGCTGGCCTTGGCTTGGCATCGGTCGGAACTGCAACGGCGGTCGCTCTCGATCGACGATCGAAGGCCGTCGGCGACACTTCGTCCGACCGTCGCCAACGAGTTCGCGCCACCGCAGGGCACGGCGCCACGAACGCCGCCGCGGCCATCGATCGATCTCGAGCGCATGCTGGCGGAGCAGGTTCGCCCGGCGTTCGAGGAATGCCGCGCCGCCGATCGGCGCGCCGTCGCCGACTTCGTGAGGCGCGTCGACGAGCAGTTCTCGCGTTATCGGGTCGATGTCGCGGCATTCGCCGACGAGCTGACCTGGTGTTCGACCCGTTTCGGCATCGCGACCCGGGCCCCCGGCGACTGGTGGTATGAGGACGGCCGCCTGCATCGATTCCTGGCGGAGATCTTCGAACGGCAGGTCTTCTCGACGTCCGAGTTCGAATCCGCGCTCTCCGCAGCGCTCGTGGCGCTGCGGGATGAGCTCGATGCCGCTCGCAATCGACTGTTGCTTCGCCTGCGGGTCGTCCTGGACGACCATCGAGCCACCGACGTGATTCTGCCGACCGCCGAAGCGTTCCGAGCGAAGATGGCGCTCGAGCTCGAGCGCGTCGCCGAAACGCATGGCCGAGAAGCTCTGTACGCCGAGGTCGAGCGTCTGCTCGTGTCCGAAACCGCATCGATCGTAACCGCTTCGATCGTCGCCAAGGTCGTGTCTCGCTGGGTGACGACCGCCGCCGTTTCGACGGTCGCCGGAGGGTCGGCGACCGCCGGTGCGACGGTGGTCGGAGGTGGTGGCGGGAGTACCGTCGGCCCGGTCGGTACGGCGATCGGCATCGTCGCGGGCCTGTTGGTCGGCATGGCGGTCGACGAATGGATGGCGGATCGGTTTCGGGAGCGCGTCTGCCGCGACCTTCGGACACGACTGAGCGAGATGGAGCGGGAACTGCTCGCGGGAGACGGCCGCTCGGACGGCCTGGAAGCCCGATTGTCGGCCGCGATCGAGTCGTGTGCCGAGGCGCGCGAAATGATCATCGAACGTCACCTGAAGGAGTATCTGGAATGAGCCGAATCTGTTCGACGCCTCGTCGACACGTGCACTGCGTGGCGTCGTTTTCGATCTCGCTTCTGGGTCTCCTGCCCGGCAGCGATGCGGCGGCTCAAGGTTCGCTGCTGCGATCCGCCGGAGGCGTTCTCGTGGAGGCTGTCGGTCGTCGAGCCGCTTCGGCTGGCGCCCGTAGCGCGGCGGAAGAACTGGCCGAGGCCGGTGGCGAAGCGGCGGTCCGATCGCTCGCCGGACGATTGGCGTCAGAAGGTGGCGATGCTTCGCTGGAGGCCGCGGCTCGCCTGATCACCGAACATGGCGCCTTGGCGATCCGTGCCCTGGATGATCTCCCGAATCCCGGGGCGGTCGTCAGGGCCGTGGAGCGGCTTCCGGCGGACCAGGTGCCGCGTGGTCTGGCTCGGTTGGCGGCGTCTGCCGGCGATCAGGAACTGGCGACGATGGTCGCAAGGCACGGCTCGGCGGTCCTACAGCTCGAGCTCCGGCATCCGGGGCTCGCGACACCGCTGTTTCGGGCCTACGGCGACGACGCCGCTCGACTCGGAAACTCTCTCGAGCCGCGGCGGCTCTACGTGCTTGCCCAGTATGCCGACGACATCGCTGCCCTGCCGGCGGCTCCACGGAACACGATCCTTACGGCAATCCGTCGTGATGCGGACCGCGTGGCGCAGTTCCTCGGCGACTTTGCCCGTGCCAATCCGGGCAAGACCTTGGCGGCCGGAGGAGCGGTGGCGGTGCTGACGCTCGAGGCGGAGCGGATCCTCGGCGGCGAGGTCGTCCTCCGCGATCAGGACGGCGAATCGCGCATCGTGTCACGTCCCGGCCTGATCGGCCGTCTGACGGGCGAGTGGGTTCGGGCCGTACGGCCCGACCGTTGGTGGCTCGTCGTGACGTCGACGGCGGTCGCGCTCGTCATCGTCGTGCGGGCTTGGCGAGGAGCCGTTCGGCGTCGGCGCTGAACGGTCGGAAACCCGTAAGGCCGCGCGGGTGGCCCGAGAACATTGGCGGATTGTCGCGTCGTGGTCGGATTCGATTCGCTCGAGGAGTTCGTTCGATGGCTCGTGGAGATCATTTCTTCGTCCCGCTGGCCGGGGCACTGACGCATCACGGTATCGACATCGGCGACGGTACGGTCGTCCACTGGACTTCGGGTCTTGATACGGAGGCGCGACGCGGGGTGCGTGGAGTCGTTCGCGGCAAGCGGAATGCCGAGATCCGGCGCACGTCGTTGGAGTATTTCGCGGGCGGCCATACCGTGCGAGTCCGTCATTACTCCCAGGAACTGGACGGCGATCAGGTCGTGCGGCGGGCGCTGGAACGAGTCGGTGAACGAGGCTACTCGCTGGTGTGGCAGAACTGCGAGCATTTCGCGACCTGGTGCAAGACCGATCGCCACGAGTCGCGACAAGTCAAGAAGGCGGCGGGAATTGCGGCGGCAAGCGCGCGAACGGCGCCCTGGGTACCGGTCGCAGTCAGGAAGGGTGGTCGTCTGCCGCGCGACGCGAAGGGGGGACCGATCGGCAAGATGGCTGTTCTGACGACCGGCGGCGAACTGGCGGCCGCCGCGGTGCTCGACTCGATCCTCCCCGACGGCGACGATCTGGAGCCGGCGGAGCGAGGTGCGAGGAGTGCCGGGCGGAACGCGGGGAACGTGGGCGGCGCAGTCGGCTCGGCGGCCGCGGTCGTCGCGGTCTCGACCCTCGGGACCCCAGGGCTATCGGCGGCCGGCGTGGCGACCGGGATGGCAGCGATCGGCGGCGGCTCGGCACTGATCGGCGGCGTGGTGATTGCGGCTCTGCCGCTGGTTTGCGGAGTGGGAGCGGGACTGGCGACCTACCGTCTGGCGCGAGCGGTCCGTCACCGCCGGTCGTCGCGCTCACCGCGGCTTGACGGTCGGGTATCGCACCGGTCGATTTCGACGAACTGAGTGACCGGGTTGCGTTGGTAACGGGGTAATGGAGGCGAGTTCCCGACGGCAAGCCGAGGCGACCGTGTCGGCGGAGTAGGTCGCCGATGTCCCGGTCAACCACCACAGGCGAACGGCCCGCGGATCGCCCGTGAATGCTGAACGGCATCGGCCCGCGCGGCGGACGAGACTCGAAAGCCGCTTGCGCCAGGCGCGGGTCCGAAATGCGAGCGGTTCCATGGCGCCGAATTCCCGGGGACCGCTCGCACGAGTCCAAGTCCAATGCTTGCTTCGTCTTGGAGCAACGGGTAGACTCCTGGTTCGCGAGAATGTCGTCTCGCGATCGCCACCGCTCGCAACTCTGCGCCGGAGTCCTTGCGGCTTAACGAGTTGCAGAGTCGGTGCTTCCGCGGCTCTCGAGCCGCGGCCGAATTGAAGCCGGACCTCCGGCGTGACGTCGAGATCGGGATTGCGCGCTTCCGCGGCTCTCGAGCCGCGGCCGAATTGAAGCGCGTGTCATTGGCCATGAAC
>CAZZBI010000092.1:0-15849 GCA_964652385.1 uncultured Pirellulaceae bacterium
GCGCCGAGCAGATCGTCGAGCTGATCGATCATGCGGTCGCGCAGCACGGTCCGAAGGTCCGCTTCCTGACCTTTCGCGAGGTGCAGCAGCGGATCGACGCGAACCTGCTGGCCGGGCGTCCGCTGCGCCGCGCCGACGGTTCGTACTCCGGCACCCGTCTGCTCGATCTCGACGGCGACGGACTGCTCGATGTCGTCACCTCCGGTCCCGATTCCCTGACGCGACTTTGGGATCCGACGACCGCCTCGTTCATCGATCGACCGACTCCGTTCCTGACCGAACCGTCCGAGACCGGATCCGATCGCCAGGGGCTTGCCGGAGCCGATCGCGCTCGGTTCGGCATCCTGTCCGCCGAAGGTTCGGTCGAGGTACTCGCTCCCGCCGCCGAGGCGCCTCATGCGATCACTCTCTTCCGTTTCACGGACGGCGGCTGGATCCGTTCGCCGCTCCCGACTCCGTGGACGCCGACCGTGTCCCTCGACGGTGCGGCATCGGTCGGTCTTCGAGGTCGCTTCAAGGATCTCGATCGAGACGGCGTCTGCGAGTGGCTCGTCGACTCCGACGACGGCACGCGCGGCTGGAGACTGGTCGACGGCGCTTGGCAACCGCTTCCCGCTCCACTGCTGCCCGACGGCTGGACCCCGTTCCCGATCGATTCGACGGCGACCGACCACGGCCTCCGTTTCCGAGACGTCGATGGCGACGGGCGAGACGATCTGATCGGGTCGGACGAGCGGCGCTACGGCGCATGGCCCTTCGTCTCGCTCGAGCGCCCGTTCGGCGAGCCGTGGTTCGCGGGAACGCGAAGCGGTTCGGGCCAGGCGATCCCGATGATCGCGCGCGACGGAACGAACAACGGTGCGTGGTTCCACTCCGGGACGCTTTGGGTGCAGAACGAACAGACGAATCGCCTGCCCGATCTGGTCGAGCGCATGCCGCTCGAATCGCTGCTCGACCGGGCCGATTCCGAGCGGCTCGACCGAGGCATGCCGCAACCGCGCACGCCGGAACAGGCGCTCGCGACGCTGCGAGTCGCGGGAGAGTTCGACGTCCGCTTGGCGGCGGCCGAGCCGTTGACCGAAGATCCGGTCGCGTTCGACTGGGGGCCCGACGGCCGGTTATGGGTCGTCGAGATGGCCGACTATCCGCGCGGCATCGACGATCATGGGACGGTCGGCGGACGAGTCCGCGTGCTCGAGGATCTCGACGGCGACGGCCTCTACGACCGCTCGACCCTCTTTCTCGATTCGCTCCCTTACCCCAACGGCATCAAGGTCTGGGGCGAAGGCGTCTTCGTCTCGACCGCTCCCGATCTGATCTTTGCCGTCGATCGGGACGACGACGGTCGAGCGGACGAGCGGACGACGATCCTCACCGGCTTCGATCCGGGGAACCAGCAGCATCGCTTCAACGGACTTCGCTACGGGTTGGACCATCGGCTGTATCTGGCGAACGGCGACAGCGGAGGAACGATCGGTCGGCCGGGCGAAACTCGGACGATCGACATCGGCGGTCGCGATCTCTGGTTCGCCCCTCACGCCGCCGGCGAAGCGCCTCGCGCCGTCGACTTCGGCACCACCTCGGGCATGACTCAGTTCGGTCGCGATCGGAACGACTGGGGAGACTGGTTCGGAGGGAACAACGCCAACCCGATGTGGCACTACGTGATCGAGGAGCGATACCTGGCGCGCAATCCGCATGTCCCTTCGACGGTGCCGCGCCAGGACGTATCGGTCGAGCCCGGGGCGTCCCCCGTCCATCCGCTCAGCGCGACGCTCGCGCGATTCAACGACCTGCACATGGCGAACCGCTTCACCTCGGCCTGCAGCCCGATGATCTACCGGGACCGTGCGACGATCGACGGATTGTGGGGAGATGCGTTCGTCTGCGAGCCGGTCCACAACCTGGTCCATCGCGAGCGGATGGAGCGAAACGGCGCCAGTTGGACCAGTGCACGACCGGCCGATCAGCAGCGCAGCGAGTTCCTGGCGACCGACGACAGCTGGTTTCGACCCGTGATGGCTCGGACCGGTCCCGACGGCGCGATCTGGATCGCCGACATGTATCGATTGGTGATCGAGCATCCGGAGTGGATCGCTCCCGAACGACAGCGCGAGCTGAATCTGCGTAGCGGAGCCGATCGAGGGCGGATCTGGAGGATCGTTCCTCGCGGCAAAGAACGTCCGACTCCTCGGATCGATCGACTCGACATCGACGAATGCGTGGCGCTGCTCGAATCTCCCAACGGCGTCGTTCGCGACCTGGTGCAGGAGCGACTGATCCGGGAGCGGCGTATCGAAGCGACCGATCCGCTTCGCAGGTTGCTGCAATCCGCCCCCGAACCGACGACGCGACTGCACGCCCTCGCGACTCTCGAAGGGCTCGGTCGACTGACGACGCGCGACCTGATCGACGCGCTCGACGAACCGCATGCCGAAGTGCGCCGGTGGGTCGTGTTCCTTGCCGAAAGGCGAATCGAAGCGACTCCCGTGGCGGACTCCGGCGAAGCCCGCGAACGGATCGAACTGCTGACTCGACTGGAGCGACTGACCGATGCCGAAGAAGATCGCGCCGTGCTGGTCCGGATCGCGTTGACGCTCGGAGCGACCGACGATCCGGCGGCCGTTCGGGCGCTCGTTCGACTGATGTCGATCGCGCCGGACGATCGTCGGCTGTCGGCTGCGATCGCATCGAGTCTGCGTACGGACACGATCGAGCGGATCGTCGAAGGGGTGCTGATCGACGGCGCCGAACCGATTCCCGCTGACCGAGCCGACGCGCTGTTGTCGACGGCGGCTGGATGGGCTTCGTCGGAAGCGTTCGACCGCTGGCTGACCGAATGGCTCCGCGGTTGGTCGCTCGATTCGGTGCTCCCGCTCGATCGGCAGCGCGGTTGGCAAGCGATCGCCGCCTGGCGCGACGCGGGGCGAGAACCGTCGCAGGTCGCCTCGCAGTGGCTTGCGGCGAACCTGGCTCGAGCCCGCGACGAACTGGATCGGGAGGTCGTCGGTCTGGTGACAGGTCCGCGCGAGAACGCCCTTCGGATCCTCTCGGCGACTCGGCCGCTGACGGTCGAAGATGGCGTTCGGATCGCCGACTGCCTGTCCGCTCGTCGACCGGTCAGGCTTCGCGACGCGGCGCTCGGCACGTTGGGGGCGATCGATCTGCCGGAAGCGGCGGATGCGGTTCTGGCTCGCTGGTCCGAGCTGAACCCCGAGACGCGGCGGCAGGTCGTCGATCGACTGTTGTCGCGCAGCGTCTGGTCCGACCGACTGGTCGACGGTGTGCTCGCGGGGAAGGTGTCACGTCATGATCTGGGGCCGAGCGCGTTCGATCGCCTGGTCCGAGCCGCGGGGCCGGAGCGTGCCGAACGGATGGCTCGGCTGGCCGGAGGGCTCCCGGATGCCGATCGTGTCGCGTTGATCGAACGCTATGCGGCCGCGCTGCCGATCGATCGCGATCCGATGCGTGGACGAGAGCGATTCGCGCAGCACTGTGCGACCTGCCATCGACTGGACGCGATCGGGACCCCGCTCGGCCCCGATCTGGCCGCCCTCTCGAATCGTTCGGACGAGTTCCTGTTGGCGGCGATCCTCGATCCGAATCGGGCGATCGAGGACAAGTATCTTCAGTACCTCGCCCAAACCGACGACGGGCTGCAGCTGGCCGGCGTGATCGTGACCGAGACCGACGCGACGGTGACGCTCGGTACGGTCGAAGGGAAGGAGATCACGCTGCAGCGCGAGCGATTGGAGGCGTTCGAGGCGACGGGACGGTCGCTGATGCCGGACGGTTTCGAGGCGCAGCTCGACCCGGCGGCGCTGGCCGACGTCATCGCCTTTCTCCAGTCGAACGTGACTCCGCCGAAGCGATTCCCGGGCAACGATCCGCAACTCGTGACGGCCGACGGACTCGGCGGCGTGACGCTCGCGGCGAAGCACGCGCGGATCTACGGACCGTCGCTCCTGTTCGAGGCGAATCACGAGAATCTCGGCTGGTGGATCGATCCCAAGGACCACGCGATCTGGGAGTTCGAGATCGATCAGCCCGGCCGCTACGCCGTCCTGTTCGAGTACGCTTCGGACGACGGCTCGGCCGGCGGGCGGTGGTCGCTCGAAGCGGGCGGGCAATCGCTCGAGGGGACGGTGACCGGAACCGGCACTTGGGACGACTATGTCCGAATGCCGGTCGGCTCGATCCAGCTGCGGGCGGGACGCCAGACGTTGGTGCTCCGCCCGCTCGGCTCGCTCGACAGCGCGCTGATCGATCTCCGTTCGATCCGACTGGAGCCGGAGTGAGTCGGCACGCCGCCGTTCGTCCGTCGCGATCCGCCGTGCGCTCGGCGATCAGAAGAGTCGCAGCTGTCCGCCGGGAAGGGGCGGCGGGCGGAAGCGAGTCGTGTCGAGCGGCCCGAGATGCGAAGCGAGACCGTAGCGCTGTGCGAAGAGCCTGAAGGTCGCGCGGATCTGATCTCCCCATAGCCCTCCGCCGCGCATCCGTTCGCCGAAGCGAGCGTCGTTCAGCTTGCCGTCGCGCGACGCCCGGATCCGCTCCAGCACCTTGTCGGCACGATTCGGATAGACGCGTCGGATCCAATCCTCGAAGACCGGCGCGACGGTCTTGGGCAACCGGATGAAGATGTAGCCGGCTCCCTGCGCCCCCGCGTCGGCGGCTGCTTCGAGCAGTCGCGGGATCTCGTCGTCGTTGAGCCCCGGGATGATCGGCGCCGTCATCACCATCACCGGAACGCCGGCGCCGGTCAGCTCACGGATCGCCTGCAGACGCGCTTCCGGTGCCGAGGTGCGCGGCTCCATCGAGCGAGTCAGCGACTGGTCGAGCGACGTCAGGCTGATCGCGACTCGCGTCAGACGCTGCGCGGCAAGCGGCGCGAGCAGATCGAGATCGCGGAGGATCGCCGCGTTCTTGGTGATGATCGATACCGGCTGATTCGCCTCGAGCGCCACCTCCAGACAGCCGCGCGTGATGCCGAACTTCCGCTCCGCGTCCTGATAACAGTCGGTGACTCCCGAGAGCATCACCGACTCGGGAACGTAACGATCGCGAGCCAACCAGCGGCGGAAGAGCTCGGGAGCGTTGCGTTTCACGAACACCTTCGTCTCGAAGTCCAGTCCGGCGCTCAGCCCGAAGTACTCGTGTGTCGGCCGAGCGTAGCAATACGCACAGCCGTGAGCACAGCCGCGGTACGGGTTCAGGCTGTAACGGAACGGGATATCGGGGCTGTCGTTCTCGCTGACGACCGAGACCGCCGATTCGTCCAGGTACTCGGTCGGAATCCGTGTCCCGCGGGCGATCGCATCGTCGTCATGTTCGAGCTCGTCCCATTGCCGCTCGAAACGGACGCGAACGTAGGGGTTCGGCGTCTGAAGGTGCGACGCGCGACCGATCGGCTTCGGCCCGGAAGGACCCGGCTCGTCAGGCTCGTTCGGCATTTCGTCAGGCATCGGCAGCCTCGTTTCGCGACGATCGGGGGCCGGTCGGATCGACGAGCCGCTCCGAAGAATACATCCGTACACTCTATCGATCCGGCCGTGGTCTCGCCAAGATCGCAGCAGGCCCGGAGAAGCGTGCCGACTCGGCGAGCGCCCGTGCGGACCGTCACGCGGCCGACGGCGGGGAACTTTCCTCGATCGCGAGCGTCGAAACGGTCCGGTCGCCCGTCACGACGCGACGGATGACCGAGGAAGCGATCGACCGACAACCACGATCGAGCTCGGAACGAAGGGGAAGACGATGCGAGTCGCGAGATGGGCGATGTTGGCGATCGGCGTTTTGGGCTTCTTTCTGGTCCTGACCGCCTATGTCGTCTACCGGGCGCTCTTCGGCGGTAGCGACCCGATGTTCGTGACGATCGAGCGGACCGACGTGCGCCAGCCTCCTCCGCCGACGATCGTGCTGACCGACGACGATCCGTCGACGCATCGGCCGGAGTTCGATCCCGAGCGGATCGACTCGCGTCCGATCGGCGAGTGGCAGGTGAACGCCAGCGCGGCGGTGATCCGGATCGACAGCCCGATGATCCGCGGCGACTTCGAACCGGAGCTCCTCCGTCTGTATCCGAGCTACGCCGCGGCGGTCGCGGGGAATCGATCGCAGGGGCGCATCGTGTTGCCGAGCGCCAACCTGATCGACGGCGTCGGCAAGCAGATCGACGACGGTCTGTACGCGGCGATCGAACGGGCGATGCTGCGTGACGAGGCGGGGAATCTCGCCGGCACGATCGCCTGGGTTCGTCGCGTTCAGGAAGCGCTGCCGTCCGACAGTCTCGCGCGAGCCTACCTGCAGGGAGCGCGCGAATTGGCCGGCGATCCGCCGACCGACGATCCGGCACTGCGAGCCGCGACCGATCGGCACCTGCAGCGATTCGAGCGGGCGCCGCTGAGCACGCCGGCCGGCTTCTACACCTGGAACGAAGAGCTCGAGCGCTGCTGGCGCGCGTTCCGCTATCTGCAGACCGCGCTCGAGGAGGAACTCGAACCGGTTGCCCGAGAGATCGCGGCGGTGCTCGCGACGAACGCCGAACTCGCCGATCAGGCAGCCGACATTCACGGCTTCTATTCGCTCTTGTCGAACCCCGGAACCGACTTGACGCCGAACGACCTGATCGGCGCCGACGACGAATCGCTGAAGGAGATCGCGACGCGGCTGAATCGAACGCCGGCGGTGACGATCCTCCCGCGTTCGACCTCGCGCGAGACGGAGCTGTTCGAGCGGCTGTTTCCGCTCGGCGTTCCCGAAGGGGTCGACATGATGAGCGAGCTGATCGGCCGGATCCGCTCGGGCGAAGTCGATCTGACTCCGGCTGCCGACGAGGGCTGGTACCAGCATCAGGCGTTCGCGCTCGAGACGCTGCTGGATGCCGATCGGGCTCAGGAGGCGGACAAGCTGGTGTTGACCGCCGCCTACAAGCGCCGGCTGATCGAAGCGTTCAAGGCGCTGATCACGAAGCGGCGCGAGACGCACATGCGTTCGCTGAAGACGGCCGAAGCGATGGCGGCCGCTCCTCCGCCCCCCGAGTCGATCGCTCCGCGACTGAGACTCGAGCCGGCCGCGACCTATTACCTGCGCACGGCACGCGCCTATCGGTTCGTCGAACTGCTGCTCGCCAGTCAGCTGGGGGACGAGGCGCTCGGGCGTCTGAAAGGACTGTCGGCGGACGGCGAACGGGAGCGGTCGTTGCGCGACGAGCTGGCGGCGATCGTCGAGCGATCGTACGGGTTCTACCTGGTCAGCTGCGAAGACATCGGCATGGCTCCGGCGCTCGCTGCGGACGAAGGAGTCGATCTCGCCGGCGCGAAGCAGGCGGCACTCGACTGGCTCGAAAACTGGCAGTCGGATGCCGATCTGGCGATCGACACGCGCGTCGTGGTGCCGGTCTACGTCGATCCGTTCGCCGGCAAGATGCGTCTGTGGGGGACGATCGGCATCCGGATGGCGAAGCTCGATGCGTCGTACGTCGTGGGGCCGAAGATCCGACCGGCTGACGGTTCCGGCGATTGGATCGACGTCGAACGCTACCAGCTCGACGGAGCCGACTATCTGATTCCGGTCGACGAGTTCGTCGAGTTCGAGTACCCGGGAACGCAGATTCCGACTCGGGACCGCTTCCGAGCGATCTGCGACGAGGCGGGGGATCGCGAGACGTTCCTGCAGCGGTTCCGGTGATCGGCTCCGTCCGTTCGCGAAGCGTCGTCCCGCGGCCCCGTCCCGCGATCTCTGCCCGCAGCGTGAGCCATCCCGATCACGGCTCGAAATCGCGGAGCGAACTCGGGACGATCGCGACTCGTAGTGCGTTGAGGACCGCGACGACGTCGATCACTTCCTGCACGATCGCGCCGCCGACCGGATGAAGCAGCCCGGCGGCGGCGATTCCCATCGCGACGATGCTCGCCGCCATCCCTCCGACGGCGCTCTGCAGCGCGATGCGACGCATCCGGCGCCCGATGTGCAGGAACTCGTCGACCTTCTCGATCGAGCTGTCCATGATCACGATGTCGGCCGCTTCGGTCGTCACGTCGCTGTTCTGTCCGAAGGCGATGCCGACGGTCGCGGCGGTCAGTGCCGGCGCGTCGTTGATCCCGTCACCGACGAAGACGGTTCCCCCTTCGAGCGTCTCGCGCCGCACGATCTCGAGCTTCTGCTCCGGCGACTGACCGGCCAGAACCTGATCGATGCCGACCAGCTCCGCCAGATACTTCACTTCGCTCTCGCGGTCTCCCGATACGAGCATCGTGCGGGCGATGTGATGGCGCGGTCCCAGATGTCGGACGAACGAGGCGCTCGCCTTGCGCGGCGCGTCGCGGAACTGCAACAGTCCGGCGTAGCGGTCATCGACCAGGACGACGCATTCGAGTCCGGCGGAAGCGGCGGGGAGCTGTTCGGCGGCGCGCGCGTCGACCTTCATCGCCCCCTTGCGATTGGTGATCCGCACCCGACGGCCGTCGACCGTACCCGTAAGACCCTCTCCCGGACGCTCCGAGATCTCGGACACCGGCAGCGCCGTCACGTGCGCCGAATCGGCGGCCAGCACTACCGCCTTGGCCAACGGATGCTTCGAGTAGCGTTCCACGCTCCCCGCCAACTGCAGCAGGCGTTCGCGTTTCAGGTCGGGCGAGACGAACTCCGCCGACAACGTCGGTTCGCCGTAGGTGAGCGTTCCGGTCTTGTCGAAGATCATCGTGCGACAGGTGTCGACCACTTCGAGCGCGGACGGGTTGCGGATGATGATCGCCCGCTTGGCGGCGAGCGAGATCGAACCGATGACGGCGACCGGAATCGCGATCAGCAGCGGACAGGGGGTCGCGACGACGAGGACCGCGAGGAAACGAAGCGGATCGCCGCTCGCCATCCAAGCGATCGCCGCGACGGCGACCGCCAGCGGCGTGTAGAACGCTCCCAGTCGATCGGCCAGACGGCGGATCTGCGGCCGATGCTCCTCGGACGTGCGCATCACCTGCATGATCCGGGCATAGCGCGATTCCTCGGCGCGTCGGTCGGCGCGGATCGTCAGCGCCGACTCGCCGTTGATCGCTCCCGACAGGACCTGCGAACCGGGAGTCTTGCTCATCCGATACGGTTCGCCCGTCAGGTAACTCTCGTCCATCACGCCGTGCCCGGCGACGACGGTGCCGTCGACCGGAGCCACCTCGTGCGGCAGGATGACCAGCCGATCGCCGATCGCGATCGATTCGAGCGGCACATCCTCGAACGGCGATTCCGGATCGGGCAGACGATGAGCGACGGTCGGCATCCGCTTCGCCAAGGCGCGGAGCACGCTCGACGCGCTTCGCACCGCGTAGTTCTCCAGCGTTTCGCCTCCGGAGAGCATCAGGACGACCAGCGTCCCCGCGAGGTACTCGCCCAGCACGACCGAGACGCAGATCGAGAGTCCGGCGAGCAGATCCGATCCGAACTCGGCGCGAAGCAGCTTGCGGACCAGGCCGAAGACGAGCGGACCTCCGCCGCCGGCGAGTGCGAACCAGAGCGGAAGCTGGCGGATCCAAGCGGGATCGGGGAAGAAACTCGCCAGGGCGAGATGCAGCGCGATGGCGATGACCGCTCCGAGAGCGATCGCCCCTTCGGCAGTGGCGTACCAGCGGCGTTCGGCGGCCATCGTCGAGGTCGTTCGTTCGAGGTGCGAGGATCCGAGGCCAAGTGCAGGTGTAGCGGATCGAGCGGCGACCGCAAGGCGTGAGCGACGTCGAGGACGCGGCCCCGGGCTCTCCGAGCCCGAGGTCGGGCTTGCTCGGACACCGATCACGCATCGAAGCGAATTCAGCAGCGCGCCGAAACCTTGCCTCGGTCACGGAACGGCCGGGCCCACGTTCCCCGTCCTTTCCCGCCGCATCGATCGTCGTCGAAGCGAAGAGACGGGGACCGCTGCGCTTGGCGCTACGGGCTGGGAGACACGGGGGGGCGGGGACCGTGCCGCTTGGTCTTCTTGCCCTGCCCTGCGAACCACGGTCGGGCTACGATGGCCGGTCCGCTTCGATCTCGGCACCTCGGTCCTCTTTCGACTCCCTTCTGCCATGTCCATCGAACCGTCGCTTCCGAACGATGACGCAGCGCCGCCGACCGGGCGCCGCTGGGGAGTGATCGGCGGAGGGATCACGGGGCTGACGGCCGCGTGGGACCTGATGCGGCGCAGTCCGGGGGACGAGGTCGTGCTGTTCGAGGCCAGCGAACGGCTCGGGGGCATTCTCGGCACGCATCGGATCGGCGATTGGCTCGTCGAACAGGCGGCCGACATGATGGTGACCGAGCCGGACGACGGGCTGTCGCTCTTCCGCGAACTGGAGCTCGACGGCGAACTGCTCCCGACCGATCGGGAGAAACGGGGTGCGATGATCTGGTGGAATCGTCGTCTGTACCGGATCCCCGACGGCTTTTCGCTGATGGCTCCGTCGGCCTTCTGGCCGATTGCACGGACCGGGTTGCTGTCGTGGCGAGGGAAATGGCGACTGGCGCGCGAGCGTTTCGTTCCTCCTCGCGCCGCCGACGATCGTGACGAGGACTTCGAGTCGTTCGCGATCCGGCGCTGCGGCGCCGAGGCGTACGAGCGGCTGATCCAGCCGCTGGTGAGCGGCATCTACACGGCCGATCCGCGCAAGCTGAGCATGCGCGCGACATCGCTTGCCCGATTCGTCCAGTTCGAACGGCAGTACGGGAGTCTGACTCGCGGCCTGATCGCATCGACGAAGCGGAGTCGCGTCGGCGAAGGCCGCGCGACCGGAGCTCGCTACGGCATGTTCGTCGCGCCTCGCTTGGGGATGCAGCAGCTGATCGATCGGTTGGCCGATCGATTGGGAGACCGGATCCGCAGGAACTGTCCGGTGACCGATCTGCGACGCGTCGAGGTCGACGAGTCGGCCCGCCTCGCGTGGCAGGTGACGATCGACGGTACGTCGGAGCGATTCGACGGAGTCGTCCTCGCCACGCCGGCCGCTCGCTCGGCCGCCCTGCTCCGGACGACCGATCCGTCGCTCGCTCGTGGACTGTCCGAGATCGAACATGCGAGCTGCGCGGTGGTAGTGCTCGGATTGCGACGACCGACCGGAGTTCCGCCGGTCTTCGGCGTGCTGGTGCCGAATGCCGCCGGTCGGCCGATGATCGCCGCGGCTCTGACCAGCCACAAGTTTCCCGGGCGAGCTCCGGCCGACGGCCTGCTGGTCCGCGTCTTCTTCGGCGGCGCGCTGAACGAACCGCTGACCGAACGGCCGGATGACGAGCTGATCCGACTGGCAATCGACGAACTGCGCTCGACGATCGGCCTGCGCGGCGAGGTGGAACTGTCGCGCGTCGTCCGCTGGACCCGTGCGATGCCTCAGTACCACGTCGGGCACCTGGATCGAGTCGCCGAGATCGAGCGGTCCGCCGAGGCGATTCCGAGACTGGCGCTCGCCGGCAATGCGCTCCGCGGCGTCGGCATTCCGGATTGTGTTCGAGCCGGCCGACGAGCGGCTCGGCGACTGCTGGGGCTGACCGAAACCTCCGAGCGATCGGATCAAGGAGCGGTGCGGGCGAACGAATCACGCCATTGATCGCCGCGCCGATTGGGCATACGAATGAATGCCCGACGACGGCGTTCGGCGACGATCGGTCAGGTCGGAGCGGCCGAAGTGCGGTTCGAGCGGTCGGAGACTTGCGTGACGGCGTTGCGAGGTTGTTCCTGCTGCGGCCTGGTCCAGCGGCTGCCGATCGCGAAGCGAGGCGAGCGTCCGGTCTGCGTGCGCTGCGCATCGCCGCTCGCGCCGACGCTCGATCCCTCCCGATCGCTGCAGCGGACGGCCGCCGCCGCGCTCGGCGCTCTCGTGCTCTATGTCCCCGCGTTGACCCTTCCGTTGATCGAGATCGAGCGACTGGGGCATCGTCGCATCTCGAGTCTCGCCGGCGGCACGTACGAACTGCTCCTGCACGGCGATGTCTGGGTCGGTCTGGTGATCCTCGCCTTTTCGATCGTCCTGCCGCTCGCGAAGATCGCGCTCCTGCTCGAACTGAGTCTGTTGCGACTGTCGGGGCGGCGGTTCCGAGCCGTGTCGCATCGCTGGATCGAGCGGCTGGGACGCTGGAGCATGATGGACGTGCTGATGCTGGCGATGCTGGTGATGGTCGTGAAGCTCGGCGATCTCGTGACCGTTCGCCTCGGTCCGGCCGTCTGGGCCTTTGCCGGCAGCGTCGCCCTCGGACTCGTCGCCTCGGCCTGTTTCGATCCGCATGCGATGTGGCGCGAGGAGGAGCGATGAGCACGAACGAATCGATTCCGGAAGCCCGTTCGGTTCCCCTCGGCTCGCGCCGCCGCTGGAGCTACGCCTGGCTGCTGACGTTCGTCGCCGCGATCGCCGCGTTCGGTCTGATGACGTGGCGGCAGCAGCAGCTGGGCGAGCTGATCGAGGTGACGTTCCCCGAGGGGCATGGTCTCGAAGCGGGAGCGTCGCTCCGACATCGCGGCATCGAGGTCGGCAAGGTCGAGCGTCTGGAACTGTCCGATGACGCGTCCCGAATCCGCGTCGCGATCCGACTCGTGCCGGAGGCGTCCAAGCTGGCGGTCGAGGGGAGTCAGTTCTGGATCGTTCGCCCTCAGGTCCGACCCGGACGGATCGACGGACTCGAGACGATCGTCGGCGCGAAGTACGTTGCCGTTCAGCCGGGCCCGCCGACCGCCTCGCGTCACACGACCTTCGACGGGATCGAGACGCCGATCGCGTTCAGCGAAGACGGTACGACTCGGGTCGAGATCGAATTTCGCGAGGGGCATTCGCTCGCCGTCGGTGATGCGGTGAAGCATCGCGGCATCCGCGTCGGCGAAGTCGATTCGGTGGCGCTCGCCGACGATCTGTCGGGCATCATCGTCGGCGTTCGGCTGTTCGGTTCCGAGAGTCCGTTTGCGCGAGGGGGCTCGCGGTACTGGATCGAGCGGCCGTCGATCACGCTGACCGAAGTGCGCGGACTCGAGACGCTGGTCGGCGGCACCTATCTGGCGGCGGAAGCGGGAACGGACGATCGGCGTCCCGGACGATTCGTCGGGATCGAACAACCGCGAATCGGTCCGCTTCCCGAAGGGGGGCTCGAGATCGTCTTCGAGTCGCCCCGTCGCGGACCGCTCAAGGTCGGCACGCCGATCGACCATCGCGGAGTCGAGATCGGCCGCATCGTGTCGGTCGGCCTCTCGGGCGATGCCACGTCGGTCGAAGCGCGTGCATGGATCGAGCCGGCCTACCGGAGTCTGGTCCGCCAGGGGTCGCGGTTCTGGAACCGAGGGGGGGTCGAGATGTCGGTCGGGATCACCGGCGTCGACGTCAGCGCCGATTCGCTGCAGGAACTCCTGGTCGGCGGCATCTCGATGGCGACTCCCGAACAGCAGGCCGGCGCCGCGGTGTCGACCGGACATCGGTTCGAGGTGGCGGCCGAGGCGGAGGACGACTGGACCGAGTGGACTCCGCGCATTCCGATCGGCGCGCATCATGTCGCGACCGGTCAGGAACTCCCTCGGTGCGAACGGGTCGAGGTGAGTTGGACGGAGCGGCGCTGGGGTTTCCGGACGCAGCGCCGCCGGAGCGGTTGGGGATTGTGGGCCGAAGGGGGACGACTGTTCGGCCCGCGATCGCTGCTCGAACTTCCGGAGGGAGCGCTCGACGGCGGCGTGCTCGAAGTCGCCGGACGGCGCTATGACCTGTCGACTCTGGTGCGCGAACAGTACGGCGAACTGGTGGCGCTCCGGATCGACGACAAGCTCGCCGATCTACCTCCTTGGCCGATGTCGCGGATCCGTTTCGCCGAGGGGCCGGAGGATGCGTTGCTGCTGCTGCCCGAGCGGGATCCGGTCCCGCTGGTCGGCGAGAAGCAGGCGGGGAACGGCGGGTTGTGGCGCCCCGACGGCAGCATCGGCGTCTCGGAAGACGAATGCGGAGCGCCGGTCATCAGCGTCGCCGATGGGGCGCTGATCGGCATGCTCGGCTGGTTCGACGAGAGCGGCGCCATCGCCCCGCTCGTCGAACCCCACTGAGAGCGCCCGCCAGGGGGCAGCGTCAGCAAGGGGGCTCCGTGCCCTCCCAGCCCGCAGCGCTAAGCGCAGGGGCCCTCCGTGCCCTTCGTGCCCTCCCAGCCCGCAGCGTCAGCAAGGGGTCCTTCGTGCCCTCAATTCGGAACGCTCTGCGACCGGGGTCGGTCGCACTACGACAAACACTGCGACCACGTGGCCCCGGGCTCTCCGTGCCCGAGGTCGGGTTCGCTCTGACACTGCTCACGCATCGCAGCGGATTCGGCAGCGGACCGAAACCTCGCCTCGGCCACGGAGTGGCCGGGCCCACGAACACACTGCGACCGGGGGCGGTCGCACTACGACGGTCGCTCTACCACGGACGCATTTCGGTGGTCGCAGTACGACGAACGACGATTCCGGATCGGTGTTGACGCCTTCGGCGAGACCTCCTACCCTCCCCCCCCGATCCTCGAACCGCTCGGCGCGGAGCGAGGCATTCGAGGCGTTTCGAGGAATCGTCGCGTGCGAATCGGCGTACTGATCCGAGCCGGCTGGGGCTTTCGCCACGGGCCGGACTGTCGAGCGGCGATGCTGGGGCGTCGCAGCGTGCTGTCGCACGTCATTCATCGCATCGCTCAGGTCCCCGATCTCGAAGGGATCGTGCTGATCGCGGGGATCGAACCGCGAGACGAGGCAATCGTGGACCAGGCACGGCGGCAACGCGTCGCCGTCTTCCGCAGTCCCGCCGATCGTCCTTCTCAGGCGATGGCGATCGGTCTCGGCAGCTTGGGTTGGGAGGCTTTCGTGGCGGTTCGAGCCACGTCGCCGCTGATCGATCCGCTGCTGATCCGGGAAGGGGTCGAGCGATTCCGACTGGGCGATCTCGACCTGCTCGGCAATCAGCGCATGAGCACGTTTCCGGCCGGGCAGGAGATCGAGGTGCTGTCGAGCCGGCTGCTGCTGCAGCGTGCTCCGTTCCTCGGACATCTCGATCCCCATGCCTCCTTGACCCGCTGGTTCGCTCGACTGATCCCTCTTGCTCGCCAACAGCGGATCGATGCGGGAGGGGACTGGAGCGACGTGTCGATGAGCGCCGAATCGCTCGAGGATCTCGAACGCCTTCGCTGGTTTCTGGCCTCCGTCGGGCCCGAAGCGCTGGCGAGCGACTGGAAGCGGATCGCGACCGAGATGCGGCGTCTGGGCTGCGCCCGTTTCGATGCGATCGACGACGCCGCGGCCTGATGGCTCTGCCCGTTCCGTCCGTGCTGCCGACGATCCGAGAGCGCACGCGACGGATCCGACCTCCGAGAGACGATCGATGAGCGACACCGAGCGCGGAGCGCTGACGTTTCCTTGCCGCCGAATCCTGATCGTCGCTGACCTCGGCGTCTCGCATCGCGGCGACTTCGGCACCGCGGTCCGGCAGATCACGGCGGCGTATCGGTCGGGAGCCGATGCGGTCCGTCTGCCCGTCTATCGGACCGAGCGCTGTCTGCATGCCGGCGCGACGGCGGAGTTCGCGCGCTGGAAGCGTTGCGAGCTGCGACGCGGCGAACTGACTCGACTGGCCGAGCTCGCGGCGGAACTCGGACTCGAGTTCATTCTGTCGCCGCTCGACGTCGATTCGGTCGAAGGCTCGGTCGAGCTGGCGACTCGTTTTCGGATCGGTTCCGGAGACAACGATTTTCTGCCGCTGATCACGGCGATCGCGGGGACCGGCAAGCCGATCCTGCTGTCGACCGGCGGGAGCGACCTGGATCGGATTGCGCGGAGCGTCGACGCGATCGCCGGCCGCCGACGCCTGGATCGGTTGCCGCTGGCGCTGACGCTGCTGCATGCGGTCTGTTGGGCGC
>CAZZBI010000093.1:0-15793 GCA_964652385.1 uncultured Pirellulaceae bacterium
ATCATCGATCGAGGCGGGGTGTCGCGAATTTCGGGAGGGGCGATGGCGCACGGAACGCTACTCCGACCGCTCGTCGTTCGACTGTCGCATCCGCTGCGCGAATCGTTCGATCCAATCCCCGACGATCGCATCGCGCAGTTCCCCCGAGCGCTTCAGCTCCGCCGGGTCGTCTCCCCAGTGAAACGACAGCCAGCCTGCCGCGAGCCGGCGCGAGCGTTCCAGAAACTCGAGCTCCTCGGCGGCCGAGCAGCGCAGCGGGAACGTCTCCTCGATCACGATCGGCTTGCCGATGTCGAAACCGGCCAGCGTCTCGATCGCCTGGTCGATCTTGCCCGATTCGGGATAGAGATGGACCGCCAGGAAATCGAGGTGACGCCCGATCGCTTCCGGTTCGAAGCCCGACGTCAGTCCGGGGCGAGGCAGACTCCAGTCGACCAGCCCGACCGTGATCAGGTGCCGTCGATCGATCTCGCGAATGGCCGACACCATTCGCTCGGTCCACGCCGCGGCGATGTCGCGCCGCTCGCGGCCGCGCTGCTCCAGCGTCACGAACTGCACGAAGTGCTTGCCGGCGAACTCCGGCCCGAGCCACGCTCCCGCTTCGCGGCTCCCTCCCGGCACCACCGGTTCGTTCATCAGGTCGTAGCAGAAGATCGCCGGGCTCGCCGCACCCCGTTCCGCGACGCCGCGCCAGAAGGTCGCTTGAGCTTCCCATCGCCCCGTCTCATCCAGCGCGTCGTACCACGGCGGAACGTCTCGGCGGTGGTAGCAGCCGAGACCGGTCAGATCGATCCGCAGGCCGATTCGTGCGCAGGTTTCGATCAGTCGCGACAGCCGATCGAGTCCGGTCGAGTCGAGGCGATCGGGGGCGAGCAGGAAGCGGCCGGTCTGCAGATGAATCCGGACGACCGTCGCCGAGGTCTCGGCGATCCGCTTCAGATGCGTTTCGACCAGGTTCGGTTCATCGTCCCAGTAGTCCTCGATCAGTCGCCCCGCGGGATCGTGGTCGTAGTTGAACCCCCACGGCACGAAGGGGCGGTCGGTCCCGGCCAGCCGAAATCCTCGCCGGGACGGATCGACTTCGACGAACCGTTCGGCATCCGAGGGATCGGCCGGACCGAACCCGCGCGCCTCGCTCGAGCCGACGGCCGACATCGCTCGCACCGCCGGCGACGGAGCGAAACCTCCTGCCCCGGCGAGCATTCCGGCCAGTGAGGCGAGGATCGCTCGCCGATCGGGAAACCGACCGCTATCGTTCTTCGGACCGCGTGCGGCAGGCATGTCGGCGGCTCCTCGTGCGTTTCGTTACCGGAAGCGGGGGGCGACGATCGCCGATCGAGGCGGCCGTCGTTTCCGATTCTCCCGAAAGTCGCGTCATCGCGGAACCGCTGGGCCGTTGTCGATTCCCGAGGCTCTCCCTTGGCCGAACTCCCCGTTTCCTCCGAACTCGCCGAAGCGGTCGAAACGCCGCCGGCAACGCTCGAGCAGTGGGTCGCGACGACGCTCCCGCGCGCTCTGGCCTTTGCGCGGTCACTGGTTCGCGATCCGCATGTCGCCGAGGATCTGGTCCAGGAGTGTTACGGGAAATTGTGGCGCCATCGGGAGCGATACGACCTGATCCGCGACGGCTGGAAGATCCTCCTGCGTTCGCTCACGCATGCCGGTATCGATCGGTCGCGACGCGAGCGACGTTCGACGGCGGTCGAGTCGGAGCGAATCGAGGATCCGTCGACCGGTACCCACCGCAATCATCGATTCCCCGATCCGGCTCGCGCGGCGGAAGGAGCCGAACTCGACGAGGCGATCTCCGCGGCGCTCCGGACGCTGACCGAACCGCAACGGATCGCGCTGCAGCTGAGGTCGCTCGGGAGCGAGATCGGCGAGATCGCCGAAACGCTCGGGATCAGCGAGAACCACGCCGCCGTCCACATCCATCGCGCCCGCAAACAGCTCCGCGTCCGCTTGGCGAAGTTCCTCGCCGCCGACGACTCGAACGCCGCCTCGCCGGCCGACCCTTCCTGACGCTCTCCCCTTCACTTACCTTCCGTCGCCCCTTCTCGCCGCTTTGCATCTCTCGACCACGACGCCGTACCACGGACTTCGACACCATGTCCCCCGCCGACCCGTCCCCCGCCGATCCTCGCGACGACCGGGATACGCCTTCTCGCCCGCTCGATGCGTCGACCTCCGTTTCGAGCCTCGATCCGGTCGAGCGACTGGTCGGCGATTGGTATGACCGTCAGGCGCGTCACCTCGACGTGGCCTCGTTGCAGCAGCGCATCGTCGCCCAGGCGTCCGCATCGGCAACAGCTCCCCCCGCTGACCGCTCCGCCGCGTCGCGTCCGGAGCGCGAGCGGCGCTCCGGCGGCGCGCGTCGCGCGCGTCCCGGGCGATGGGGGATTCTCGTCGCACTGGCGGCGTCCCTGCTGCTGGTCGCGATCCTCTGGCCGCAGGTTTCGGATCGGACCGTCAGCGCGTCGTCGATCATCGCCGATGCGACGCTCGTGCATCAGCAACCAGTCGAGCGGCGGTATGAAGTGCTGACCGGACCGATCGGCGACGATGACTATCCGACGTCGATCCTGCAGCAGGTCGAAGTCGTCACCTACGGCGATCGGTTTCGGGTCGAGGTGAATCGTCGGGGGCGGAGCTGGATCTGGGGACAAGGCGACGACGGATCGATCTGGATGGTCCTCGGTCCGCGCGCCGCGGTCGAGTTTGCTCCGGATGAAGTCGGTCCGCCGCTCAAGCGACTTGCCGAGTTCCAGTCGCTCGCGCTCGGCTCGCTGCTCGCCGAACTTCCGCGCGGCTTCGTCCTGACCCGGACCCGATCCGAGGACGGGAGCACGTTCATCGTTCGAGCGGAACCGCGTCGCCCGCGCAGCGGCCCGGGACTGCGCGAAGCGATGGTCGAGATCGACGCGGCGACGCGCGAGGTGCGGAACATGACGCTCGTCCGCCGGATCGGCGATCGCCCCGATCTCGTGACGCGCTATCGACTGGTCGGGACCGCGCCGACGACCGACGCGATGTTCACTCCCGAGGGGCACCTCGAGGATCGCCACCGGATCATCGATCGGAACGTGCCGATCGAACGCCGTCGCGAGATCCTCGCCAATCGCCTCGGGCCGATGGTCGATCGGTGGACCCGAATCCCCTGATTCGCGATCGATGCCGCGTCCGCGTCGTTCCCGACGCGCTTACGGTTCGCGGACCGAGCGGTCGAGCTGTCGGATCAGCGGGTACAGGACGTACTCGAGCACACGCCGCTCGCCGACCCGGATCTCGCAGCCGGTCGCCATGCCGGGCATCAGCGCATCCTCGGGAACCCCATCCAGCCGGCTGTCGGGATCGATCGAGACGCGGCCGCGGAAGAACGTGATCGGCGTCTCGGCCCGCTTCTCGGTGAACGAGCCTTCCGAGATCGTCCGCAGCTTTCCTTCCAGATAGCCGTGCTTCTGGTAGGTGAACGCCTCGAGCTTGATCTTCGCGGGGTCCTGCAGTTGCAGGTAGCCGATGTCCTTCGCCGCGATCTCGATCTCGACCTCGAGCGGGACGTCGACCGGGATGAGCTTGATGAGCGGTTGATCTTCCTGAGCGACCGATCCGGTGGTCCGCTCGGCGATCTCGAAGACGACGTATTCCTGATCGGGAAGGTGCGCGGGAACGACCAGCTCGACCAGCTCTTCCAGCCGCAGCGCCTTGGCGAGCTCCTCCTGCAGCTGGCCGAGCTCCTGCTGGGCGACGACGCGCTGTTCGTCGACCTCGCTAAGGAAGGAAGCGTCGAGCGTGGCGAGCTTCTCGCGCGAGAGGGCGATCCCTTCGTCGAACTCCCGGATCCGCGCCTGCAGGTTGTCGCGGATCGTCTGTTCTTCCAGCAGCTTGAGTCGTGCGTTGAGCAGTTCGACCTCGGACTGCGAGCCGCGATCGAAGAGTTCCTGAGCCTTGGAGGTCAGGCGTTCGAGCAGTTCGATCTTCGACGCGACCGAGGCGAGCTGGACCCGATTGGTCGCCGCTTCGGCTTCGGCCTGCCGCAGTTCCGCCTGGATCTCGGCTCGCTTCGACCCCTGTTCGCGCCGCCGCGAAACGAACAGATGGAGCTGTTCGATCTGGTAGTGATCGGCGCCGGTTTCGGGGATCTCGTACTCGGTCCCGTTCCGTTCGGCATCGAGCCGCGCCAGCGCGGCTCGCTTGGCGGCGATCCCGTCCTTCAGCTTCGCCACTTCGGCTTCCGAGAAGGTGCCGTCGAGAATGGCGAGCGTCTGGCCGGGGCGGACCCGGTCGCCGAAGCGGACCTTGATCTCGCGGATCACGGACGACTGGAGCGGCTGGATGACGATCGGTTCGACGGTCGTCACCAGACGACCTTGCGTTTCGACGATCCGATCGACCTTGGTCACCCAGGCCCAGGCGACGGCGGCGACGATCAGAGCGACGATGACGTACAGCGTCCACCGGGCGCCGCCGGGAATCGGCCGCTCCTCGATCTCGACCGAGTCGGGTTGGAACTCGATGACGCGGCGATCGATCTTCGCGCGAGCCGGCGGCTTGGGGCGCGCGACGGCGCGACGCCCGCGCGGCGCCGGAGCGGTCTCGCGCGACTCGGACTTCGCGGCGACTACGCCCGTCCCATCTGCTGGTACCATAGTTCCTTGTAGACCTTGCTCTGGTTGAGCAGTTGCTGGTGAGTGCCGATCGATTCGAGCTTCCCTCGTTCGATCACCGCGATCGCGTCGCAACGGGTAAGGGTCGACAGGCGGTGCGAGACGATGATCACCGTCCGCCCGCGCGCCATCTGAGCCAAGTTCTGCTGGATGATCGCCTCGCTCTCGGGGTCGAGCGCGCTGGTCGCCTCGTCGAAGATCAGGATTCGCGGGTCGGTCAGCAGCGCCCGAGCGATCGCCAGACGCTGTTTCTGGCCTCCGGACAGGTTCGCGCCGTTCTCTTCGAGCAGCGTGTCGTAGGAGCGCGGTTGGCGCTCGATGAACTCGGCCGCTCCGGCCATCTTGGCCGCCTGGACGATCTCGTGGAACGTCGCGTTCGGCTTGGCCATCGCGATGTTCTCGCGGATCGTTCCGCGGAACAGGAAGTTTTCCTGCAGCACGACTCCCAGATTCTGACGCAGATGCGCCAGGTCCATCTCGCGCATGTCGACGCCGTCGATCCGGATCAGCCCTCCCTGCATCTCGTACAGACCCTGGATCAGTCGGGTCAACGTCGTCTTGCCCGAGCCGCTGCGGCCGACGATGCCGACGACGTTGCCGGCCGGAATCGACAGCGAAACGTGATCGAGCGCCGGCGGAGAGGTCGGGGCGTAGTGGAACGTCACCCCTTCGAAGTCGATCTTGCCGTTGATCTCGGGACGCAGACCGCGACCGAAGCCCGCTTCGGGGCGACGGTTCATCACTTCGCCGAGCATCCGGACGCTGAGCGCCGCTTCCTGATACGAGTGGACCAGGCCGACCAGCGCGACGAGCGGACTGGTGACTCGACCGGCGATCATCTGGAACGCGACGAGCGCACCGATCGACAGCTGCTTGTCGAAGACCATCTGGGCTCCGAGCCAGACGATCGCCACGGTCATCAGCTTCTCGAGGAACTTCGACAGCGAGCGCGCGGTGACGCTGATCCGACCGACGCGGAAGTGCATCGCCACCGCCTGAGCCGACTGATCGTCCCACTTCTTCCGCTGCACCGGCTCCATCGACAGCGCCTTGACCGTCTGGATGCCGTGGATCGCCTCGACCAGCATCGACTGGCGCTGCCCTTCCGCCTCGTAGAGCGCCTCCAGACGCCGGCGATACGGTCCGAGCAGCACGCCGATCACGAACGCCAGAGCGGCCGAGAAGCCGAGCACCACGAACGACAGCGGCGTGCTGTAGAAGAACAGGATCGGCAGAAAGACGATCAGCGCCGTGCTGTCCAGCAGCGTCATGAAGAGCTGACCGGTCAGGAACTCGCGGATCTTCGACGTCTGCTGCATGTGCTTGGTCAGCACGCCGGCGGTGACCTGCTCGAAGAACTGGATCGGCAGCTGCAGCAGATGGCCGAACGTTCTCGTCGCGACCCGAACGTCGATCTTGCTCGTCGCATGCAGCAGCAGGAAGCCGCGCAGGTAGTCCAGGATCGCATCGAACAGCAGCGCGACGGTGATGCCGATCGTGATCGTCTTGAGCGTTTCGGTCGCGTCGTTGACCAGGACCTTGTCGATCACGATCTGGAAGTACAGCGGCGTCACGAGCGCGATCAGGTGGATGAAGATCGCGCCGACCGCGACGTCGGTGAACGCCGCCCGCTGGCGGAAGATCTCGGGGACGAACCAGCGCAGACTGAACGGCTGATTCGCGTCGAGCAGCGAATGCTGACGCTTCAGCAGCAGCGCATCGCCGGCCCAGTTCTTCTCGATCGTCTCGCGGTCCAGAAACAGGAAGTCGTGACGATCGGCCAGCGGATCGAAGATCGCCAGCTCGTCCCGCTGCTTCCCTCGCTCGTCCTCGACCGTTCGCATGCCGATCAGGATGACCCAGTTGCCGTTGCGCAACCGAGCCATCACCGGATAGGCCTCGCCGAGCTTCTTCAGCTGCTTCCAGGCCAGTCGCGTGCGCCGCGAGCGGAAGCCGTTGTCGCGGGCCATCCGCATCAGCCGCTTCCAGTCCGCCTCTTCGTTCCGCAGCGAATAGTCGTGGATCAGACGATCCGCGCTGACGTCGACGCCATGATGGCGCGCAATCAGCGCCAGACACTGCACGGCGGTATGTCGGAGTCGTTCGCGCGGCTGATCGATCGTGCCGTCGGCGTCGTCATCGTCGCCCGCCGGAGCGGACTGCTTGCGGTTCGCCGAGCTCCCCGAGCCGCGTTCGGCCGTTCGCTCGGAACGGGCACGCCGGGCGCGCGGATCGGCCGCACGAGCCTCACCGGTCCCGGTCGGAACGACCGCACCGGCCGCTGCGGACTCGGGAAGTTCGGAAGCAGGGTCCTGAGACGGACGGCTCATCGCTCACCCTGGGACGAGTCGAGATCGGAGAAGAGCTGGGGCGCGGATCGTTCGCGCACGACCTTCCGGCGACGGATATCCGCACGCGAGAGCTCAGTCTAGTCGCGACCGTTTCCGTTCCGCCTCATGTTCCCACGGAGGGGTTCTCCGAACCCCGTCCGCTCTTCCGGTCGTGACGGTCCTACCGATCGTAACGGACCGCGCGATCCCGTTCCCGAGAATTGTCAAATCGCGATGGGAAGAGATTGCGGCACGAAACCGGACGATCGTCGCCGCGAGGAACGATCGTGCCGGAAGCGCCGGGTGATCGACGCACGGAGTCCCCGTGGCTCGACTGCGCCGTGGTCTGCGAAACGGCCGAGCGGCGGCTATCGCTCGATCGCCTGCTTCTGATCCAGCAGATACGCGAACAGGTCGAGCAGCTCCTGTTCGGGGAGATCTCTCCCCAGCGTCTCGGGCATCAGCGACAGCGTCGACGGCTGCCGCTGCACGATCGACGCGACATCGACGACGATCTCCTTGCCGAGCGAATCGACCAGCACCAGCGTCGAACCGTTCTCGCTGCGGATCAGACCGGACAGCGTCGCCCCATCGTCCGTCTCGACGATCGTCGGACGAAAGGCGACATCGACGTTCCGGTTCGGATCGAGCAGATCCTCGCTCAACCGCTCGAGACCGCGCAGTCCGACCCCATCCAGTTGCGGTCCGACGATCGCTCCTTTTCCCGCGATCTGATGACAGGCGGCGCAGTGCTTTCCGAAGACCTCGCTGCCGCGCTCGACCGACCCGCCGCGAGCCCGAAACGCCTCGCGCCGATCCGCCAGCGTCATCGCGATCGCCTCGTCCAGCGGCGGTAGCAGCGATCGCCATTGCTCGATCTGCTCGCGCTGCGTCCGATCGGCGATCGCCGTGACGCGGTCCAGGAACTGACGGTTGCCGAGCATTCGAGTCGACAGACGCCCGCGCTCCCACAGGTCGATCAGCAGCGCCAGCCCTTCCGCCGACGCGACGCCGCGCTCCGCCAACGCCCCCTGCTCGGCGGCGTCGAGCGAGACCAGCAACGGATCGATCAGGTCTCGACGCGCTTCGGTCTCGGACTCTTCTCCGTCGGCCGGTCCGTTCGCCAGTCGAGCCAGCGAGCGCTGCCGCCACCCCTCGCCGACTCGCCCGCTTCCGATCCACGGTGCGATCAGCGCGACGACCGGATCGGGGCGCACCGCCGCACATGCCTCGACCGCGGCCGTTCTCGCTTCGCCGTCGATCTCCGTCGTCTCGATCTGTGCCATCAGCAGCGAACGGAGATCGACCAATCCGAGTTCGCGGATCAGCAAGGCTCCGCGCACGACCCGCTCGGCGCTATCGGACGGCGTTCGAGGAGCCGGAAGCAGCTGCGGATCGAAGCGGCCGACCGAGATCCAGGCGTACGCTCCGGCTTCGTCCGCATCGATCGCCTCGAAACGGACTTCGCGCCCGGCGAACGCGGACGTCTCCCAGTCGAATCGCTGCGCGACGTCGTTGCGGGGAGGCGTCGCTTCGATCAGCACGCTGCCGTCGTTCGCATCGATCAGACGGACGAAGTTCTTCGGCGCAAACGGCCGATCGGGATAGCCGCAGTGCCCGGCGCACCAGAACTCGAACCGCTCTCCTGCGACGAAACGAGGGGATCGCAGGCGACCGACCGCGCTCTCGCCGACGGCAAGCGTCGTCAGGAAGTCGGTCTCGACCTCGTCGGCCGATCGCCGTCGCTCGAGCGTCCACGGGTTCTCGCGCCGCGCCGCTCCGGGAATCGGAGCGTTGGTCCAGCCCCCTTGCGCCGCACTCTCGTCGAGCAGTGTCGTGGCGAGCGTGCGCCCCCAATCGGCGAGCAACGATCGAGCGGCCAAGCCTCGGTCGCGCAGACCTCGCTGCACCGCTGCCAGCAGCTCGAACTGCACGCCGGGATCGTCGGCAAACCGCGCCGGGATCTCGGTCGGCAGACGCTCGAGCAGTTCGGGGGCGCCATGCGTCGCGATTCGCCGCCACGCCTCGACCTGCGACTCGCCCAGATCCGATCCGATCGCCGCTTCGTGCAGCACCGCTGCTCCGACTTCGGTCGGCACGGCGAGGGCGACCGATGCCAGTTCGCGGCGGCGACGTTCGTCCTTGCCGAGCAGCTGCGGCAGCCGCTCGCTCGGCCAGCCTCGCAGCGTCTCCTTGATCGCGATCCGCAATCCCTGGCGGAGCATCGGATCGTCTTCGGTCGTCTCGATCAGCGAATCGAGCAGGACCGGCAGAAAGGCATCGGAGCGATCGATCGCATCGGAAGGGGAACCGTCGGCGCGGCGCCGCGCCGCGGAGGCGACCGCATCGGCGGCCGCGGCTCGCACGTCCCGCGACTCGGATCGGAGCGAGCGGGCCAGAAAGTCGATGATCGGATCGGCGTCGATCGCGGCCTCGCTCGCGATCCGAGCCAGATGCGTTTCGAGTTCCGGCAGCGGCACCGAGGTGGAACGGTCCCGACCGGCCAGCGTCAGCAATTCGGGAATCGGCGTTCCCGAGCGGCGCAGCCCCCAGGCCGCCGCGGCTCGCGCCCGTTCCGGTGCTCGCGAATCGGCCAGCAGGGCGGCCAGTCGCGTTCGCGCGGCATCGGGAAGCCGGTTCGCATGTCGATCCAGAAGCAGGTTCAGAGCCAGCAGGCGTTCGGTGACGTTCTCGGACGCGAATCGCGCGATGATCTGATCGTCGCTCTCGCGAGTCATGTCGGGAAGAAACCTGGCCGGGCGCCCCGGCTCGACGGTCCGACTGATGCGCCACAGTCGCCCCCGTTCGCGATCGCGCCCCGGGTGAGTCAACGGCACCTCGTAATGCCCGATGATCCGGTTGTAGAAGTCACAGACGTAGAGCGCACCGTCGGGACCGAGCTTCACGTCGACCGGACGGAACCACGGATCGGTCGTCGACAGGAAGTCGGGTTGCTCGACCGCGATTCGCGACGCACCGCGTACGTCGAGTCGATTCCGATTCAGTCGACTGGTCATCACGTTGCCGCTGACCAGATTGCCGCGGAACTCGGCGGGAAAGTTTGGGTCATCGAGAATCGCGACGCCGGCGATCGCCGTCGAGCCGTGCAGATGCTCCATGATCGGCGGAACGAAGCCGAGACCGTCGTGCGGCTTGCCGAAGCTCGGATAGTAACCGCCTCGCACGAGCTGATAGACCGGCTTCGAATGACAGTCGGCGGTGAACAGATTCCCCAGTCGGTCGATCGCCATGCCGAACGGATTGACCTGCCCCCACGTGAACTGCTCGACTCGCTCGCCGTCCGGACCCATCCGGTAGGTGTTTCCCGACTGCATGCGGATCGTATGGCCGTCCCGACCGGCGACCGTCGTGTCGTTGTTGAAACCGTGACAGGCATACAACCAGCCGTCGAAGTGCCGGGTGAACGAGTTGTTCATCCCGTGCGTGTCGCGTTCCCAGCCCATCGGACCGTAGAGCGGCGTCCGCTCGTCTGCCCGGCCGTCGCCGTCGGTATCCCGCAGATACCAGATATTCGGGATCGAGAAGACGATGCAGCCGTCGAGCGTCGGATAGAGGCCGATCGGAATGTTCAGGCCGTCGGCAAAGGTCGTGATCGTCTCGAACGAGCCGTCCTGGTCGCGATCCTCGAGGACCTTGACCGAGTCGCGTCCCGGGCGATCGGCCGGCGCCGCGAACGGGTATTCGATCGAGTCGGTGACCCACAATCGGCCGCGCGCGTCGAACGCGACGTTCATCGGCTTGTGGATCGCCGGCTCGGCCGCGACCAACTCGATGCGGAATCCTCGAGGCAACGTGAAGGTCACCCGCTCCTCTTCCGGCGTCAGCGGCTCGGTCGTCCGCACCCCTTCGGCGAACGGATCCTGCGCCCAGGCGAGCGGCACGAGGATCCAAGGAAAAGCAGCGGCGACGATCGCGCTCCCGGCGCGCAGCAGCAACGACGACATCAACGGGGACTCCCGGTGGCGAGATCCTGCCAGAGCCGATCGAAGTGGGATCGAAAGGCGAGCAGCAGCTTCGGCGAATCGGTGACGACGAAATTGTCGTCGTTCACGTTCGCCGCCGCGCGGGTCCAATTGTAGCTTCCCGTGAGCAGCAGCGCATCGTCGAACAGCGCGTACTTGTGATGCATGTGGTCGGCCGTCCGATCGGTCCTCACCGGGATCCCCTGCGACGCGAGACCGTCGATGTCCGAACCGGGATCATGACGCTTCTCGTCGTCGCTGATCACGCGCACCTCGACGCCGCGCCGATGCGCTTCGACCATCGCTGCGGCGATCCGGTCGTCGGTGATCGTGAAGACACAGACGTCGGCCGTCCGCTTCGCGGTCCGAAAGAGTTCGAGGATTTTCGCGACACAGGCCGGATCGGGGCTGAAGTACGCCTCTTCGACCAGCGTCGACTTCGGCTCCTGAAACGCGAGCGTCCGGACGACGTCTTCGAGCCACGGGAGGACCTCGCCCGATGGAGGATCGACGATCGTCTCGCGCGCGATCTCGAACGCCAACGTTCGGATCCGATCGAGCGAGTCGCGGTCCCCCATCAGCGGTTCGAGCAGCTGCCGAAACGCTCGCCGCTCGGAACGCGACAGACGACGATCCTCGAGCGTCCCGAGCAGCACTTGTTTCCAGTCGACATGTTCCATCCGTTCTCTCCCCTCCCCTCCCCTCGACTCGACAGCGGCAATCTACTCCGATCGCCTCGTTCGACTTCATGACCTTCGTGAACTCCGTGGTACCAAGGTCGCCTTCCTGACCACCGAGATCGCCGAGTTCGTCGAGTTCGCCGAGGCCGCCCGGCAGCCCCCGTCCCTTCAGTCGTCCAGGCCGACGATGCGCAGCAGGGCGAGCGCGTTGGTCGTCGTCGCCGTCCCCTGGCGCATCCGATAGTCGAACGTCATCCGATCGACGGCGTTCCCCTGCGCGTCGGTCTCGCGCACGAACGACTCGCGGAAGTGAACGCAGTCCGCCTTGTCGATCAGATCGGGAGCGGTCGCCAGTTCCAGGTCATGACTCGAGATCGCTCCGATCGCGCCGCAGCCGATCAGATGCGCAACGACTCGGGTCACGGCGATGTGACGTTCGCGCGAGTTGGTCCCCTGCAGGATCTCGTCGAGCAGATAGAGCGTTCGGATCCCTCCGCCGGCCGCCCGTTCGCGAGCGCGCGAGACGATCCCGGCCAGACGCTTCAGTTCGGCCATGTAGAAGCTGACCCCTTCGGCCAGCGAGTCGCCGATCCGCATGCTCGTTTCGATCGCCAGCGGCGGAAGCGACATCCGGCGGGCGCACACCGGCGCTCCGGCCTGAGCGAGCACGACGTTGATGCCGATCGCCCGCAACAGCGTGCTCTTGCCCGACATGTTCGATCCGGTGACGAGCAGCACGGTTCCCGCCGGTCCGACCGTCACGTCATTCTCGACGCGCCCGGCCGGCAGCAGCGGATGTCCGAGCCCCTCCGCGATCACGCGATCCGAGCCGTCGGCCGCATCGACGACGGTCGGATAGGTCCAGGTCGGCTCGTCGTGCCCCAGCTTGCCGAGCGACGCGAGCGCCTCGATCGTTCCGACGGTCTCGAACCACTCGCGGACGCGTCGGCCGTGACGGGACCGCCATCGCTCCAGCACCACCAGCCAATGGAAATCCCAGAGCATCGTGAACTGCAGGACCAGATAGACCAGTCCGAAGATCCCGGAGCGCCGCAGGTTCGCCGCCGCCGTGATCCGACTCAGTCGCCGAATCGCGTCGAGCGCCGGAGGATCGCCGGCCGCCAGACGATCGGCCAGCGTCGCCAACAGCGTTCCCTGACGAGGGACCTTGCCGGCCCACTCGAACAGGTCCCGATACGCCAACGCCTCGGACTGCTTCGCGGCGACCGAATCGAAGAGATCGTGAATGCGAGCGGCAAAGACGAGCGTCAGCAGAAAGTCGATCGCGATCAGGCCGAGCACCGTCCAGCCGCCGATCGTCGGATCGAGCATGCCGGTCGCGAGCAGCAGCAGGACCAGCAGCATCGCTCCCGCGAGGAGCGCCGCGACGCGACCGAGCCACCGGTGTCGGGCGATGCCGCCGTCCGATTCGGCCCAGCCGACGAGAGCTGCCGCTCCACCCCGATCGCGCCGCGACACCGCCACCGACTCGGCGCGGATCCGCAGCTCGAGTCCGTACTCCGGATTCGCGGCGAGCGTCCGGACTGCTTCCTGACGAGACAGGACGTCGCGCGGCGAAGCGGGATGCAGGAGCCAGTCGCGGAGCTTGTCCGTTCCGAAGCTGGTCCGCGTGAAGTCGATCAGGCGAAAGAGCGACGCTCGACCGAACAGATCGAGATCGACCGAGGTCGCACGATGCGATTCGGGGATCGCGACCTCGACTCCGCCGATGTCGCTCCAACGCCGATCGAGCTGCGCCAGCGACCGCTCGGCCAACCGGCACCGGAGTTTCAGCCGGCGTCGGCGCCGCTCGAGGTGCTCGTGCGCGAACGCCACGCCCAGGAAGAGCCCCAGCGCCGGGATCAGCAGCAGCAACAGCGAGACGTTCCCCGTGCCGAGCCCGATCGCCAGCAGGACGAGTACTCCCAGGAGCGACAAGCCGCGCGCCGCGAAGAGCCACGGGATCTGGCGATCGGTTCGGCGGAGCGTCGCGGTCGCGTCCCGAATCTCGTCGGCGTACGCATCGCGAGGTGCAGGGATCGGCATCGAGGGTCCGCATCGTGCGAAGGAGGAAACTCGGATCTGCGCTGCCGAACAAGCGTCATGGACATCGACGTCGATGGCGGCGTCGTCATCGACGACCCGCGGCCGTGAACGGCCGACGCCATGTCGCGCCCCGAAGTTCGCCGTTCGACATCGGCCGCGAATCGATCGCTCGGAAGCCGATCAGAATCCGCTCAACAACCCGGCGCGATGGACCCGTTCGATCGCAATCATGAACGCCGCGGTGCGCAGCGAGACGTGGCGGTCCTGGGCGGTCTGCCAGACATCCTCGAACGCGCGACTGAGAACCGAGTCGAGTTCCTGGCGGACGCGATTCAGCCCCCACTTGTAATACTGCAGGTTCTGGACCCATTCGAAGTAGCTGACCGTCACGCCGCCGGCGTTCGCCAGGATATCGGGGAGGACGATCGTCCCCTTCCGCTCCAGGATCTCGTCCGCTTCGGGGTCGACCGGCGCGTTGGCCGCCTCGATGATCACCTTGGCCCGGACGGCATCGGCGTTCTGCTTCGTGATGACTCCGCCCAGCGCCGCCGGAATCAGGATCTCGACATCCAGCGCCAACAGCTCCTCGTTCGTGATTCGCGTCGCGTTCTCGTAGCCGTGCAGACTCTTGTTCTGCAGCGAATAGCGAAGCGCATCGGGAACGTCGAGCCCTTCGGGGCGGTAGTAGCCGCCGGTCACGTCGCTGACCGCCACCACGTTGAACTCGGATTCGTGGAGCAGCTTCGCGGCATGGAAGCCGACGTTGCCGAACCCCTGCAGCGCGATCCGCGTCTCTTTCGGCGTCTTGCCCATCCGCTTCAACAGCTTGAACGCCAGGATGCCGACGCCGCGCCCCGTCGCCTCTTCGCGCCCCTCGGCCCCGTACTGCTCGACCGGCTTGCCGGTGATCACCGCCGGGTTGAAGCCGTGGTACTTCTCCCACTGGTTGCGGAACCAGGCCATCGTCTCGGCATTGGTCCCCATGTCGGGAGCCGGGATGTCGGTGTGCGGACCGACGATGTCGTGGATCTGGTCGACGAACTTCCGGGTGATCCGCTCCTTTTCCTTGACCGAGAGCTTCGAGTTCTCGACGCAGATCCCTCCCTTGGCGCCGCCGTAGGGGATGTTGACGACGGCGGTCTTCCAGGTCATCAGCGACGCCAGCGCCCGTACCTCGTCCAGGTCGACCTCGTGGTGATACCTGAGGCCCCCCTTCATCGGTCCGCGGTAGTTGTTGTGCTGGACCCGATAGCCGATCAGGACCTCCAGCCGACCGTCATCCATCTCGACCGGGATCTCGACCTGCACCTCGCGCTTCGGAGTTGCCAGCAGTCGACGGATCGAGGGGCTCAGGCCGAGTCGATCGCAAGCGCGAGACACGAAGAGTTCGGTCGCTTCCGAGGCCTTCATGGAGCGGAATCCTGAGGGGTGGCGTGGGGAGAGCGGATCGTGACTCGAACCGCCCGGATTCGGCGGCCGGCGCGCGAGGTCATCCGAGCGGACGGATCGACGGCGCTCCGCTGCCGAAGCTCGTTACGATATCCGCACCCCGAGAGATCGGCCAACTCGGGGTCGCCCCCGAAACCCCTCGAAACCGGACGAACGACGACGATTTTCCCGTCGCGCCGATCGACGCGGGTCCGCTGCCGCGAGACCGATCAGATCTTCGCCCCGACCCCCTTGGTGAGCGCCATGAAGGCGCTTTCCAGGTTGACCTCTTCCTCGCGGAACATCGTCAGCCGATAGCCCGATCCGACCAGCCGGGTCGGAATCTCGGAATAGTCGGCGTCGACGTTGCCGATGACGACGACCAGATGGCCGTCTGCCGCGACCTGCACCTGGTCGACGATCGACTCCTGCTCGAGCAGACGAATCGCGCCGACCTGATCGCCGACGACCGAGATGTGCAACCGAATCTCGCGGCGGACCTGCCGGATCACGTCGTCGACCGTCGCGTTCACCTTCAGCACGCCCCGATCGATGATCCCGATCTTGTTGCAGATGTCGGCCAGCTCCGGCAGGATGTGACTCGACACGACGATCGTCTTGCCGGTCTGTCCCAGACGCTTCAGCAGCGCCCGCATCTCGAT
>CAZZBI010000094.1:0-5645 GCA_964652385.1 uncultured Pirellulaceae bacterium
GGTATTCGAGCGGGATGCCGGGGCCGTCGTCGCGGATCTCGATCGCGACCCGGCCGGGGAGGGAAGGATCTCGGTCGAAACGAGCGGCGATCCGCCCGCGGGTTCCGCAGGCATCGAGCGAGTTCTCGAGCAGGTTGCGGAAGACCTGCTCCAATTGCGACGGATCGGCCAACACGCGAACCGCTCCGTGCGGCTGATCGATGTCCAGTTCGACCTGTCGACCTTCGCGGCTCCCTTCCAGATGACTCCAGGTCTGTCGCAGCACGCCGGCCGGGTCGACTTCCTGACGCTGCAGGACGATCGGTGCGGCGTAGCTTCGGACCTGTTCGTAGAGCCCTCTCAGATGATCGAGCGCCGACTGGATCCGTTCGACGTTCCGCAGCGCCTGGTCGTTCCCTTCGAGATCGAGCGCCAGCATCTCGAGACAAGCCTGACTCCGCTGGAACGCGTTGCGACTCTCGTGAGCCAGACCGGTCACCATCTCGCCGATCGCCGCGAGACGCTCGTTGCGGACCACCATCTCCTGAGCGGCGCGCAGGTCGGTGATGTCGTGCCCGATGCCGAGCACGCCGCGCCGTCCGTCCGCATCCTCGAGAACGCGAGCCGACCAATCGATCGTCCGCAGCCCGCCGTTGCGAGTCCGGATGACGTTCTCGTGACCGCTGATGCTCCCTTCGTCGAGCACGCGCGCGAACACCTCGCGCAACCGCTCCCGATCGCCGGGAGGGACGAAGACGTCGAACCAGCTCCGGCCGACCACTTCCGCCAACGGGACGCCCGAGAGCTCTTCCATGAACGAGTTGTAGCGCCGGATGTTCCCTTGATCATCCATCAGCAGCACGATCGCCTGAGCCGTCTCGATCATGCTCTCGGCAAAGTCGCGTTGGCGGCGGAGCTGATCGACGTAGCGCTGACGATCGGCGATGCGCCGCAGACTCGCCCGCAACACTTCGGGATTGACCGGCTTCAGCAGATAGTCGTAGGCCCCCTGGCGCAACGACTGGACCGCGTTCTCGATGTCGGGGTGACCGGTGACGACGACGATCGGCAGCTCGGGTGCGAGCGTCTTGAAGCGAGGCAGGAACTGCTCGGCCTTGCCGTCGGGCAACTGCCGGTCGACGATCACCGCCGAAATGCCGGGCGAACCGAGTCGCTCGAGCGCGGCGGCGAAGTTCCCGACCGCCTCGCAGCGATGACCGTCCAGCGTCAGGATGTCCGCCAGATTCGCGCAGGTATCGAGATCGTCCTCGACGATCAGCACGTCCAGCGCCGCGGAGCCGTCAGCAGTCATCGGCGCCCTGTCTCGTCTCGCGGATCGCCGGAATCGTCGCCAGCAGCTCCTCGATATCCAACGGCTTGGACCAGATCGCGTCGACTCCCATCTCGTGCAGCGCGCGACGTTCGCTCTCGTCCTGCAGCGAGGAGCCGGTGATCAGTCGGATCTCGACATCGGGATCGCTGCGGCGAGCGTGCCGGATCAGATCGATCGCCGACTCGCCCGGCAGCTTCAGATCGACCAGCAGCAGATCGGCGGGGCGGCGATCCCAGCGTGCGATCGCTTCCGCGACCGTCCCGCAGCCGACCGCTCGGATCCGCCGCTGATGCAGGATCTGCAGCAGATTGGTGCAGAACTCCGAGTCGTCGTCGACGACCAGCAGCAGCGGAGCGCGTGTCAGGCGTCGAAGAATCGAGCGGATCGTCGGGATGCGGCACGGCTTCTCGAGGATCTGCCAGAAGCCGGCGGCCGAGGCACGGCGGTGCGTTTCGGAGTCGGCAAAGGCGGTCAGCAGGATCGTCGGCATGTCGAAGCGGGCGCGGCGCAGCCGATCGTGCAGCCCGAGTCCGTCGAGCCCCGGCATCCGCAGATCGAGAACCGCCGCGTCGTAGTCGCGCGATTCGGCCCAGCGCAGCGCCTCGTACGGGTCCGAAGTCCCTTCCGCCTCGAAGCCGACATCGTTCAGGATGTCGGTCAGATTGGCGACGAAATCGGGCTCGTCGTCGACGATCAGGACGCGGCCCGAATCGTGATCGGTCCGAACGGCCATCATGAATCGGCTCCTGAGATGCGTGGCTCGGACGTTTCCGCGGCGTCGCTCGACGCTCGACCGACCGTCCCCTCGAGACCGCTCGCGCGGGGCGCGAGCGGAAAGCGGATCGTGAAGCAGCTGCCGCTCCCCAAGCGACTCTCGACCGACAGCTCGGCACCATGCTTGTCGAGAATCGCCTTGGTGATCGCCAGTCCGAGCCCCGCTCCGCGCGCCTTGGTCGAGTACCACGGCTCGGTGATCCGCCGCAGCGTCTCGGGAGGGATGCCGCTCCCCTGGTCGGCGATCGACAGCACAATATGCCGATCGATTTCGCCCAGCGTCAACGACAGTTCCCCCCCGACTCCCATCGCCTCGCACGCGTTGCGGACGATGTTCCCGACGGCGATCTGCAGCTGCCGCGGATCGGCTTGGATCGTCGGCACCCGAGCGAGCTCCAGACGCCGGACGATCGAGTGGTTCAGACAGTGGTTGTCGACCCATTCGGGGACGAGCTTGGCCAGATCGACCGGACTCCGCTCGAGAGCCGCGATCCTGGCGAACTGAGTGACGGCCGAGATCACCTCGTTCGCCAGATCGACCTGCCGCTCGATCCGACCCAGATGCTCGTTCATCTTCTCGGGCGAGATGCGCGAAGCGTTGGTCAGGAAGTAGACGCTGGTCTTGATGACGTTCAGCGGATTGCGCAGCTCGTGCGCGATCCCGCCGGCGACTTGCCCCAGCGTCGCCATCCGCTGCGTCTGCTGATCGCGGCGAGTGAACTCCTCGCGGAACGCCTGGTCGACGATCGCCAGTTCGAGGTCGAGCAGCCGCCCGAGCGCCACCAGCACCCGCTCCCCCTCGCGCTCGTCGCACGCCGGATCGGCATCGGTCGCCTGCCGCAACGCCTCGACCAGCCGAGCCCGCAAGCGACTCATCGCGGCCGAGACGAGGGAGGGCTCGAGTCCGATTTCGACATGACGCCGACCGATCCGCCAGCGACGAGCGACGTACGCCTGGTCGTAGGAGCCCGAAAAGAGCTCGACCAGCCAGAGTCGCAAGGTGCTCATCAGCCGTGCGATCTGCGGCTCTCCCTCGCGAATCGCGTTCATCGCTTCGGGAGTCGAACGGATGCGGTCGTAGAAGTCGTCGACGATCGACGGAAAGACCGACTCGATCCGCGGTCCCCAGCGACGCAGCGCCGCCGCATCCTCGTCCTGCCAACCGACGAACTCCTGCAGCATCCGGTAGCGCCGGAACAGGAGTTCGTCTTCGTCGCCGCTCATCGTCGGCCGCCTGCAATCGGTTGGGAGGGGCGGCCTCGAGCCGGTCGAGCCCGAGGCCGAATCGGCGCCGACTCCGTCACGCTGCGAGATGTTTCTCGGCGGAGTTTCTCGGCAGCGCCGTCGACGTCGACTCAGTCGTGTTCCTTGCGGAGCACGAGAACCGGGCAGTGAGCCAAGCGGACGATCCGCTCGGCGACCGAACCGATCAGCAGACGCGACAGTCCGGTCCGCCCATGACTGCTGATCACGATCAGATCGGCTCCGACCTGATGGGCATAGCGAGTCACCTCGCTCCCCGGATCGCCGAAGCGAACCTCGAAATCGACATCGGACAGTTCTCCCGATCCGATCTTCTCGCGGAACGCGCGGATCAGATTCTCGCGCTGCGTATCCTGCGATACCACGCCGTAGATCGATCCCGGATCGCCCGCCGGAATCACCAGCGTATCGACGTGGATCACGTGCAGCTGCTTGGGCGAATTGACCAGCGAGCGAGCGGTCTGCAACGCCTCGGTCGACATCTCGCTGAAGTCCCAGGGGACGACGACCTTCGATTCGGCAATCGGCTTCATCGTGCTGACTCCTCGTGTTTCTCGGACCGGATTCACGCCGCCGAACGACGATCGAGCGGGCGACGATCGCAAGCGGATCGAACGCTCGCAGGTCGGACTCGGGCCGAACGCGCTCCGCGGCGGAACGAGTTCGGCAACGGTCGCCGACGAGCGGTCGTACGACGCGGAGAACGTTGCGAATCGCGTACCGATCGGCGCTCGCCGTCGAACGCGCCGGACGATCCTAACCGATCCGCCGGTCGCCAATCTCTCGTTACGGCCCGTTCGACGGGTTTCCGCCGTCCCCTTGCGAAGCCGCGTCGTTGCGTGGCGTGCGAGTCGACACGCGGTAGGTCAGGACCGGGCAAGGGGCCTGGCGAAGGACCTTTTCCGCCACGCTGCCGAAGAGCATTCGTCCCAGACCGCGACGGCCGTGCGTCCCCATCACGATCAGATCGACCTCATGTCGCTGAGCGAACTCCAGGATCTCGGTCGCCGCATCGCCGATCCGGTGGTGCTTTTCGTGGCGGACGTCAGCCGGCACCGGCAACTCGCGCAGCCCCTCGCGATCGGTCGCCGCCTCGGCCGCTTCACGGCTGTAGACGGGGAGCCCATCGGCATAGGCGGGAGGGACCTCGGTGACGCGCAGCAGATCGAGCAGCGCTCCGTTCTGTCGAGCCAGAGCGATCGCATGCACCAACGCCTCGTCACTGCACGGCGACGTGTCGATCGGGCAGAGAATCCGCTTCATTTCCATCGAACGCATCCCTTCGCCTCGGCAGCGCTCTTCAGCGCCGTCGTTCCCCGTCCCCTCCGACGCGCCGGTCACCGACGTCGCGCCGCATCGGCATCTCGGTACGCCGTCGGCGATACCCTTCGCCGCACGGACGACCGACCGCCAACACGCCGCACGCCGCGCAGCTCATCACATGCCGCGCGACGCTTCCGAGCCAAGGTGCGTCGTCGATCGGCGAACGGGACGACTCGTCACCGTTCGCCCGCGACGGTGCGTCGATCCTACCCGATGGCGAGGCCAGATGATTGCCGCGAGTTCCGATCACGATCAGATCGGCGCCATCTTCGGCGGCGGTGCGCAGGATCGCCGCAGCCGGCTCCCCCGCCTCCAGGCGCCGATCGATCGCCAGATCGACCGCATCGGCGGCGAGCTCCTCGAGTCGCCCTTGCAGCTCGCGCATGTCCCGATCGGTGAAGGTCGCCCCGCCTCGCCCCGACGCCGCCGTCTCGATCACATGGAGCAGGACGATGCGCCGGCGTTCGGCTCGCGCCAGCGCCACGGCGGCTGCCACCGCCTCGTCGGAACTGCTGGAGAAATCGACACCGCAGAGAAGCGTCGGGGCGAGATCGAGGGATGAAGCCATGCACGAGTCTCCGGCCGGCTCGCGCAAGCGAACCCGGTACCGACGTCCCCTCGCTCGCAGCGCGAGGTTTCGACGTCTCGGCCGCTCGAATGCAAGTTCGATGCCACGAGCCCTCTCCCCGACGAATCGCTCGGTCGATCGGCTTCCGATTTCCGATTTCGCTGCGGCAGGTCCCCGACGGCAAAAGCGCGCTCCTTCCCGCAATCGGCACACCGATCGTGCGGATCGGCTCGCCGCCCCATCCGCCCCCGCGTTCTCCCAGCCCGAAGCGCCAAGCGCAGGGGTCCCCGTGCCTCCCAGCCCGAAGCGCCAAGCGCAGGGGTCCCCGTGTTCTCTCCGTCCCCTCACCGTCCCCTCACCGCGCCCCCGATCAATTGGCCGCTCGGACACCGCTCGCGCTGCGAT
>CAZZBI010000094.1:5745-15775 GCA_964652385.1 uncultured Pirellulaceae bacterium
TCAATTGGCCGCTCGGACACCGCTCGCGCTGCGATCCGCCGCCGGCAGCCGGGCGAGACCTGCTTCGGCCACCGAGTGGCCGGGCCCGCGGCTCGGGACGAGCCGGGGCTACACCGGCGCCAAGCCTTCCTCGGTGCCCTCCCAGCCCGAAGCGCCAAGCGCAGGGGTCCCCGTGCCCTCCCAGCCCGAAGCGCAAAGCGCAGGGGTCCCCGTGCCCTCCAAACAACCTCACGCCCGCGCAGGCAGCGTCATTCGAGAGGCGTTTCGAGCGGCAAGAAGCGCTGCTCGCGCGCAAAAAGATCGTCCAGCTGCGTCTGGACCGGTCGGACCAGAATCAACCGCCGTCGCCGCTCTTCGGTCGCGGTCGGCTGAGCCAGGAACTGATGCCCTAAGCGTCCCTCGCCGCCGCTGCTGCCGAGCACGACGACCTGCCCCGGACGGAGATCGATCACCGTCTCGAGCTCCTGAAAGACCCGCTTCTGTCGAAACGGTCGCAGGATCATCGAATTGTTGGCGACGTCGACGCTCTGCCGCGCCTCGCCGTAGTGGATCTCGGGGATCAGTCTCAGGCGAACGGTCCCGTCGCGCCGCGGATAGCCGCGCAGGGCGATCTGACACTCCGCATCGTCGAACGCCCCGCCGCTCCGATACCCTTCCTCTTCCAGCAGCCACGTGACGGTCGGCTGGATCGGCACTGCCGCCAACTGCACCGCCTGCCCCGTGCGGAGTTGGTGGCGTTGCTGCGGCGAACGAGCTCCGGGAGCGAGCGCCCCGGTTTCGGCGTCGACGTTCTCCAGACGATGCTGTTCGGCGAGCAGCATCGCCAACTCCGCCGGGAGGTTGCCCGGAGCGACTCCGACTCGAAAGCCGTTGATCGCCAACAGTCGCCGACTCTCCGGCACGATCGCCGTCTCGTCCAGCGAGAGCCAGATCCGCTCCATCACGTCGGGATCGGCCGGCGCGTCGACGACCGCGATCTCCACCACGACGCTGTCGGGAGCCATCTTGTAGGTGTGCATCGGCCGGTCCGCCGCCGGCTTCTGGGCGGTGGACGGCTCTTTCTTCCAGGCCGCGCAGCCGAGCGAGCCGCCGGCCAGGAGCGTCGCGAAGAGTCCCGATCCGGAAGCCATGAGCGATGCGAGCCAGCGCCGACGATCGATCGGCGCACCGGCAGCGCACCGAGCAGGACTCGTCGAGGTATCGATCGACTCGCGTGGCATCCGAGGTCCCGGCCAGGGAAAGACGACGGGGGTGGAAGCTGGCGCGGGGAGAGTACGAGGGGGCGAGCGGGGGGTCAAGGGGAATCGGACCTGGCGTTCGGCGTCGAGTGGGGCGATCGCGCAAACCCTGCTCCCCCAAGGCGATTCGACACGGTCTTGTCGTAGTGCGACCGCATTTCGCCGTAGTGCGACCGCCCCCGGTCGCACTGTATTGACGTCGTGCGACCGACCCCGGTCGCACTGGGTCGCCGTCGTGCGACCGACCCCGGTCGCACTGCATTGCCGTCGTGCGACCGACCCGGGTCGCACCGGGTCGACTTCGCCCCTCGGCAGCCCGCGGCTCGTCCCGAGCAAGCTCCGAAGCTCTTTCGACGCCCGATATCGCACGGCCGCGCGTCGGGGACGACGCGGGCCTACACAAGACCTCAGCCACACCGTGAATCACCGAAGACGCCAAGGAAAGTCGTTGTCCGGCGGATCCCGGACGAGACCGGTCGAACGCGAATTGACCGCCCCTCTGCCGGTGTCTAGGCTGATCCGTTCCAGTTGGTCGCTGGTCCTCTCGTTCCGCCTGTCGAAGGTCTGGTGCGACCATGGCGTCGTCGGCTCGTCGCGGTTTCACGCTCGTGGAACTGCTGGTCGTGATCGCGATCATCGGGTTGCTCGTCGCGCTGTTGCTCCCTGCGGTCCAGATGGCCCGCGAAGCGGCTCGCGCAACCACCTGCAAGAATCATCTGCGTCAGGTCGCGCTCGGCACCGAGCTGTTCTACGACGCGAACCAGGCGTACCCTCCCGGCCGCATCGCTCCGCGCCCGTTGGATGTCGACGAACTCTCGTGCGGCGGCGCCGAGGCGTCGTGGATGGTCCGCATCCTGCCGTTCGTCGAACGCGGCGCGATCTACGACCGCTGGGATGTCGAAGGGAAGTGGTACGAACAGCCGCAGGAGGTGCTCCGGGACGTCGTGCCGTTCTATCTGTGTCCGAGTCGCCGGAGTCCGGGGGATGCGCTCGGCATGCGGAACATCGGCGGCAACTCCGGAGGGACCTTGCCGTGCGGCTGTCCGATGCCTCCGGTCGACGGCAGCGGAGCGGACGTGCTCGGAGCGCTGGGGGACTACGCCGGCAACCTCGGCGATCTCTCTCCCGGAGCGATGGGACTGCCGACCGACTTCTATCACGGCGGCAACGGCACCGGCATTCTCGTCGCGAGTCGATCGCGCTGCATCGACGGACGTCCTTCGTCGTGGATCGATCGGATCACGCACGCCCAGGTCTCGGACGGTCTGTCGAACACCATCCTGGTCGGCGAGAAACACATCGCCCTCCGCAATCTGAAGCTCTTCCCCGAAGACAGCCCGATCTGGGACGGCGACCACTTCGCCGCCTCGATGCGCGTCGGCGGTCTCGGCCAGGGGCTGGCGCGAGGCCCATACGATCTGAACGCCGGGTTCCTCGCCTTCGGCAGCGCTCATCCGACGGTCGTCCACTTCGCGATGGGAGACGCCAGCGTGCGAGCGGTCCGCAACGACATCGACAACCTGGTGCTCGGCAACCTGACGCATCGCGGGAACGGCGAATGATTCACCTGGCGATGGCGACGCCGCGAAAGGTCGTCGCGTTGTTCCTGATCGCGGCCGTCGTTTCGGCCCACCTCGGCTGCGGCGAGTCCGGGCCGCCGATGGTGAAGGTTTCGGGAGTCGTCCGGTTCGCCGACGGCACGCCGCTCGACCATGGCATCATCCAGCTCCAGCAGATCGGCTCGCCCCTGACGGCCAAGGGGGAGGTGGATCGCCAGGGGCGGTTTTCGCTTTCGACGCGGCAGGCCGGCGACGGCGTCGAGCCGGGGAAGTATCGCGCCGCGATCGTGCAACTGATCCTGACCGACCTGCTGCCGCTCGATCAGCATCAGCACGTCAAGCGACTCGACCCGAAGTTCGCGTCGTTCGAGACGTCGGAACTGGAGTTCGAGTTCACGCTCGACGGCCCGACCGAGATCGTCATCCCGGTGACCGAAGTACCGGGAGGGAGCTGAGTCGAACGGACGAACCGAACACCTTCGACGGGCGTAGGGGACCCGCGGCGACTCGCCGAATCTTCGCGCTCCGTTCGCGGAAAGAGGATCGAGTCGGCTCGGGGATCGATTAGGATCGAAGAGTGCCGTACGCCCGCCGGCGGCGGTGCGGAATGACGTGATGAAGTGACCGATTGCTCGAGGTAACGCGACGCGATGGTCGACCTGCGACGAGTGCTGATCGGTGCCATGATGGTCGGGCAGTTGCTGCTCGGCCTCGGCAGCGATCTTGCGCACCGCTGCGTCGATCCGAGCTGTGCCCCCGGCTGTGGCGAGATCGCTTGTGGCGACCCACACGGCTCGCACAGGCACGACGATGGCTCGCGCGGGCACGTCCACGGTCTGCATCGGCATGGGACCGCAAGCGACTGTTCGTCGCACCATCATGACGCCCCGGTGTTGTCGGCCTCGTCCGATCGAGACGCCTCGGCCGGAGCCTCTGCGAGCGAGTCGCGTCGGAAGCGTCCCGACGCGGGATGGGCCTCGGTGCATGATGCCGACGGCTGTGCGCTCTGCCGCCAGCTGACTCGCCCGGCCTTCGAGACGCCGATGCCGATCGGCCTCTCGGGGATCGATCGGACGGTCGCGCGGATCGTCGAGCCGCAAGGCCGACGGGCGATCCATCGTTCGCTCGGTCATGACGGACGCGGCCCCCCCGCGGACCTTCTCTGATCGGGATTCGATTTCGAGGCGACGACCGCGCCCTGGCGCGACCCGGAGGTCGTGCCGGCGGCCGATCTGACCGCGCCCCAGGTGGCGCGGACTCTCGTCGCTCGCGATCCGCTCCCGATCTCCGCCCCCGGTCGCTCGGGCACGAGCCGTTCTCGGCACTGCCGATGCGACCTTCGAGACCGTTCGATCGATCGTCTCTTCGGGCCGAGGTTCTCATGTCCTTGTCGATCGCTCCTCAGGCGTCCGCCGCGGGGGTTCCGGCGACGCCGCCGCACGATTCCGAATCGTCGTCCGTCGCAGTCACCGTCGCGGGAGGGACCCGCCGAGGTCTGGGGCGTCTGCTCGCTGCCGCGAACCACGACTTCTGTCCGCAACTGAACCGCTATGTCTATTGGCTGAAGCGTCCGGTCGGCTGGCTGACCGGCGCAATGCTGGCGTCGAGCCTGTTGGCGCTCTTCGTCACTCCCGACTGCTGGGCGCTCGTCGCCGCCTTTGCGGTCGTTCTGGTGCTCGGACTCGCCTGGCCTTCGCTCTCGATCCGAGCGGTCTCGGTCGAATGGCAGGTACCGAACGGGGCGCAGATCGAAGGGAGCGAGATCGAGATCCGCTTGAGCGTGCGCAATCGGGCCTGGTGGCCGATCCACGGTCTGGCGATCGAGTTCGATCGGCCGCTCGATGCGATCGTCGATTCGAAGCACCCCGAGCGGACCTGGCGCGGGCTGGCTCTCGATCGGTGCGCGGCCCTCTCCGAATCGACCTTCTCGTTCAAGGTTCGCGGTCTGCGGCGAGGGAGCTTTCCGCAGACGACTCCGTCGATCGCCTGCGGCTTTCCGTTCGGCCTGCGGATCGCGCGCCGACCGATCGATCGCCACGACTCGGTGACGATCCGCCCTTGGTCGACCGCGTTCGTCGGCGCGCCTCGTTCGCGCACCGGCTCGGCGGCCGGCGCCGCGGAGAGCGAGACGCGGACCGGGCGAGTCGGCGAGGTGACCGGCGTGCGCGAGTGGGTCGCTCAGGATCCGTTCCGCGAGATCGACTGGGTCCAGACGTCGCGTCGCGATCGCCTGATGGTCCGCGATCGAAGCGCCAGCGTCCGCCCGACCGTTCGTCTGGCGCTGCTCGGTCGGCGCAACGAAGCGAACGTCCGGATCGTGTCGCAAGCGAGCGGGATCGACGACCTTGCGTCAGCCGATACCCAGGCGCGCGAGGATGACGAGACGCTCCGCTGGATCGCGTCGGTCGCACGGACTCTGGTTCGAGAAGGGTGGGACGTTCGCTTGCCGGAAGGAGATCGCTGGACGACCGTCGGTACCGAGCGAGGGCTCGATCGCTGGCTCGATCGGATCGCCGCCTGCGACGTCGATCGACTGACCAGCAGCGTCGAACGCGGGCTGTCGGGAGGAGGCTGCGAGACGTGGGTGTTCGTCCGACCGGGATTCGCGAGCGGTCCGCGTGTCGCGGCGGCCGCCGCTCCGTTCCGTCGCCTGTTGCTGCCGAGCATCGGCGGGGAAGAAAACGCCGCCGATCGGGTCGCGACCGTCGACGGCGGAACATTCGACTTCGAGCGACTCCGCGAACGCTTCGGACGACGATGGCAAGCCTGGTGCGAGGAGCGTCAGCGTGTCATCGCCTGACGGGAACGGACCGAAACGTCTGACGGCCGCGTCGCGGACCGTTCGTCGCGCGACCGCCGCGACCACGACGACGACCGGAACCGCCACGGGGAGCGGTCCGTTCCTGTTGGCGCTGATCGCCGCCGGCGCTCTTTTCGGCGTGCGGATGGGAGCGGCCTGGAGTCCGGCGCTGACGCTCGCCGAAGCGGGAGCGATGCTCGTCGCGGTCCTGCTCTTCCGGCACTACGAACCGTCGCTCGCGCAACGGTTCGGCCCGCACCGGACGATGCTGGCCGCCATGGTGATCGCCGCGTTCGGATCGTGGTCGGCGACGACCGTCGCGGAACGCTGGACCGGCCAAGGGGAAGCGTTCGAGCTGCTGATGCTGACCTGGATGCAGCAGATCGTGCTCGTCGCCGCGGCCGTCCGTTCGAATCGGCTGACGCCCGAACGGTCGGTGCTCGGGAGCGGCTTTCTGATCGTCTTCGTCACCGCCGCCGCGTCCGATCGACGGATCATCGCGCTGACGCTGTTGTACGTCGTGCTCGCCGTCGGCTGGCTGATGGGGGAGTACTGGCGCCGCATCGCGCCCGGATTGGCAGCCGATCGCGTCGATCGACGACCGCCGCGACGACTGGCGATCCTGGCGCTGCTGATTGCGCTGCTGCCGCTGTTCTGGTGGGCCGCGCCGAGATCGGTCTGGTCGACGCTGCACGGCTTCATGCCGACGTCGGGAGGGGATCGCTGGGGAGACGACGCGGCTCGGGGCGGGGTCGGCAACGGCGATCTGCTGGTCGGCGCGCGCGAGTCGGCGTCGACCTTCGGCCCGGTCGACACCGACGTCTTTCTCGAGTCGACCGAACCGAGTCTGTACGACATGTTCAGCGATCTCTACGGCAAGCCGAAACCGCCGAAGCGGAACGAGCGCGCCGTCGCGATCAACCCCGAAGAGTTCCAGGAGAACCATCGCAAGCTGCCGTCCAGCAGCGAGGCGGGGCAGGGATTCTCGACCGCCCGTACCGGTCGACGCCCCGACAAGCCGCTCGAATCGGACGATCCGCGCGACATCCTGCAGGTGGTCGGCGACGTGCCGATCCACCTGGCGCTCGAGCGCTTCGATCGGTTCGACGGACGGGAATGGCGGCATGCCGAACGAGACCCGTCGCTTCCGGCGCCGACCGCCCTGCAGGTCGGTCCGCTCGCGACCACCTGGTTCCGCGGTACCGATTTCCGCACGCCGAACTGGCTCGTCCCGGGACGCTCGCACGGTCTGCGGATCTTCCGTCTCGGTTCCCCCCGCCTGCCGATGCCTCCGCATCCGCAGGGGTGGCACATCGACAAGGTCGATCGCCCCGACTTCTATGCGACGACCGACGACGGACAATGGAGCTTGGCGGGGCGCGAGACGATTCCGCCGGCGACCGTCGTCGATCTCGTTTCGGGAGGGCATCGGCCGACGATCCTCGCGTCGACCAGCTTCGCTCGTCACCGACCGAACGGCGCCGGTGACGTCACCTCGTTCGTCGGCGCCGCAGCGGAAGCGGACGCGTCCGCGGCAAGTCGCTCGGAATCCGCAGCGGACAGCAACAGCGCTCCGGAGGAAGTCCCGATCGCGCCGCCGATCGTCGCGCTGGCAAATCGCTGGACGGCGGGTCGCGAACCGGGTTGGCCGCAGATCGAAGCGCTGGTCGAGCGATTGCGGACCGAAGCGACTCTCGATCCGTCGGCCGTCGTTCCGGACGAGGCGGACGATTCGGTCCTCTGGTTTCTCGAGTCGCGACGCGGTCCCGACTTTCTCTTCGCGTCGGCCGCCGTCCAGCTGCTGCGGGCGCTGGAGTACGACGCACGGCTGGTGACCGGCTTCTACGCCGATCCGAAGCGGTACGATCGCCGCGCCGGCACGACGGCGATTCGAGCCGACGACGTGCACGTCTGGTGCGAGGTACGGACCGCCAGTGGCGAATGGGTCCCGCTCGAGCCGACACCGGGTTATGTCGATACCGCGATCGCCTACACCTGGGGAGATCGCCTTCGACTGGCCGCGCTCGAACTGCTCGCGTTCGTCGTTCTTTGGTGGCCGCTCGCCGTGCTGCTGCCGCCGATCGGCTTCGTCGTCTGGCGATCGCGCTACCGTTTCCTCGATCGCTGGGCGAAGCTCGCAGCGCTCGGAGCGGTCCGCGGCGGTGGGGCACGGCTTGCCGAACGACTGTTGCGACTGCTCGAACGACGCGCCGCCTGGGGGGGCGAAAGGCGACCGATCGGTGCTCCGCCGATCCGCTGGCACCGCGATCGCTGCCGACGGCTCGAATCGCCGCGGCCGAACCTCGGAGATCGCGACGGCTCGACCCTGGCTGCCGATGCTCGTCGTTCGATCGGCGACGCTCCGGGATGGGAGGCGCTGCAGCGAGCGTTGTATCGCCGCGACACGCGACCGAGCGACGACGACGTGGCCGCGCTGCGCGCACTGATCCGTCAGGTGCTGGCGCTCCCTCGTCGACGATCGACCGACGACGGTGTCGGCGATCGCAGTCTCGTTTCATGCGATCGATCGACGACCGCTGCGGTGGAACGAGCGTCGAACGTCTTGCGAAACGAACGCCGAGCACCGAGTGACTCGACTCGTTCCGAAGAACTGGAACGGGCGACGACGCATCGTCATCCGGTCCCGACCTTCGCACCTCCCGCCGGCCTGGTCCCTCCCGAACGCCCGGTCGCCTGATCCGACTCGTCCCTCTCGCTCGCTGACGAACCTCTTCCTTCGCGGAACGCCTCTCGATGACCGCCTCTTCGCTCTCCCGCACCGACGGTTCGGCCGGCACCTGCCGACACCAGCCGCGGATCGATCAGCTCCGCCGTCGTCTGAATACGGCGTTGGTCGGCAAGGCCGACGTGATGGAGCAGGTTCTCGCCTGTCTGCTGGCTCGCGGCCATCTGCTTTTCGAGGATCTTCCCGGCCTCGGCAAGACGACGCTCGCCAAGGCGATCTCGGATGCGATCGGCGGAGCGTTCGCGCGGATCCAGTGCACTCCTGACCTGATGCCGACCGACATCACCGGCTTCAACGTCTTCGATCAGCGGACGCGCGAGTTCGAGTTCCGACGCGGGCCGGTCTTCGCCGAGGTGCTGTTGGCGGACGAGATCAACCGCGCGACGCCCCGGACGCAGAGTGCGTTGTTCGAGGCAATGGCGGAGCGGCAAGTGACGGTCGACGGCTCGCCGCACCCGCTGGCGCGAGGCTTCTTCGTCATCGCGACGCAGAATCCGGTCGAGAGTCACGGCGCGTTCCCGCTCCCCGAAGCTCAGCTCGATCGTTTCGCGATGAAGCTGGCGATCGGCTACCCGGATCGCGACGCCGAGTTCGAACTCCTTGCGCGGCATATCGGCGAACGGCCCCCGATCGAACGCTCGACCGAGCCGGTGATGTCGATGGCGGAGCTGGACGAGCTGCAGCGACATGTCGAGTCGGTCGCCGTCTCGGATGACGTCAAGGGCTACCTGATCGATCTGGCCGGCGCGACGCGGCGACGAGCGACGATCCGGATCGGACTGAGTCCGCGCGGGTTGCTGATCTGGACGCGCGTCGCTCAGGCACTGGCTCATCTGCGCGGTCGCGACTTCGTCGTCCCCGAAGATGTGCAGGACACCGCGCTCTCGGTGCTGGGGGTCCGACTGAGCGGCGACTTCGACGATCCGCGACGCGAGATCGACTCGCTCCTGGCGAGCGTTCCGGTGCCGGTACCGGGAGTCCGACGATGAGAGCAGGACGAAGCGACGTACGCCGACGGCAGATCTTGCGTCTCGGAAATTGCTGGTGGCTCGCGACCGTCGCGCTGGTGCTCGGCTGTTCGAGCGGCGAGATCGAACATGCGGAGCATCACGATCCGCCGCATCGCCCCGAGCGGTTTGCCGATGCCGTCGTGCGATTGGGCGAGCTGTATCGCGAGCGAAGCGGTACCGACGATCTGCCGGCGCTCGAGCTGCCGCCGGACGAAACGCCGCCGATCGAGACGGCAGCGGACGAGGACCACGCGGAACACGACGAGTCACACGAAGACGAGTTACCGGTCGGACCGGCGGTCGAAGCGCGCGACCTGTGGGTCTGGCTCCCGACGCTCGCTGCCGAGACCGATCTGTCGGAAGAGAGGTGGAATGCGATCGCGGCGATCAGTCGCGAGTGGCAAGCGCGCGAACGCGAACTGGCATGGGAACGCCTGACCGACGACGACGCGGCCAGAACATGGTGGCGCGAGTCGCTGCAGCGTCTGGCGGACGACGCCCGCCGCTCGCTCGAAAAGACGAATCCGATCGAAGCGCAGTAGCTCACGAACTCCGCGTCCCCCCAGCCCGAAGCGCAAAGCGCAGGGGTCCCCCGTGCCCCCCGACCTCCCTGACCTCCGCGCCCCCCAGCCCGAAGCGCAAAGCGCAGGGGTCCCCCGTGCCCCCCGACCTCCCTG
>CAZZBI010000095.1:0-4189 GCA_964652385.1 uncultured Pirellulaceae bacterium
CCTGGCGAGCGCGGCACTCCTGCGAGCCGACGCGGCGCTGCTCGACGGCGCACGACGTCTGGTCGCCGCCCACGAAAGTCTCGACGGAGCTCGTGCCTCGCTGGCCGAAGCGCCGGACGACGCGCCGCGAACGGTCGCGGTCAATGAAGCGACCGCGGTGCTGGCCGCCGCGACCGCTTCGGTCCAGGCAGCGGCCGCCGCGCGGCGCATCGCAGCCGATGCGACCGATGCGGCTCGCGTGGCGCTCGAAAGGATCACCGCGGACGAAGCCGCCGCTCAGGCGCGTCTGGCCGAGATCGACGCGGCCGTCGCGACGCTGGCGACCGAACTCCAGACGGCGACCGCAGCGCTCGAAGCGACTCGCGGCGCCAATCAGCCGGCCGATCGGGTCTACACCGCCGTCGCGCCGCAGGTCGAAGTGGTGGTCGAATCGGCGCCGTTCGGGCTGACCGCCACCGGTTCGTCGATCCCGGTCGGCGCCGGCGGCTCGATCGGCCTCGATCTCGAACGCCGCTTCGGCTTCGCGGGACCGGTCACGATCACCGTTTCGGCTCCGTCGATTCCGGGGCTTGCGATCACCGGCGGCGAGCTGGCGGCCGATGCGACGCATCTGGATCTGGCCGTCGCGACGACCGCCGAGACGCCAGTCGGTCCGATCGAACTGACCATCACCGCGACCTCCAAGTTCAACGAACTCGACGTGACCGGATCGACGACCGCGAGCATCACGATCGTCGCGGGCAACTGACTCCGTCGCGGGCAACTGACACGCGGCAACTCGGGCAACTGACAGGCGGACCCACTCATGCCTTTCCCCTCGTACTTCGCGCGACTGAGCATGGCGGCCTTGCTGGCCGGCACCTGGATCGGATCGCCGCTGCCTGCGACGACGGCGGTCGAGATTCCGGTGGCGACGATCGACCATCCCGATCCGGTCGACTTCGCGACCGAAGTTCTCCCGATCCTGCGGCGCAACTGCTTGGCGTGTCACAGCGGCAGCGTCGCCGAAGGGGAGCTCGTGCTCGAAAGTCCCGAGACGATGCTTGCCGGCGGAAACGAAGGGGCGGCGATCGTCCCGGGAAACGCGGACGAGAGTCTGCTCTTTCAGCTCGCCGCACACCGAACCGAGCCGATCATGCCCCCCGAAGGGAACAAGGCTCAGGCGGTCAACCTGACCGGCGAGGAGCTCGGATTGCTGAAGCTCTGGATCGATCAGGGCGCGACTCCGGGAAGTCTCGGGACATCGGCGATCGAGTTCGAACCGTTGCCGCCGGGGGTCAATCCGGTCTATGCGGTGGCGTTGTCTCCGGACGGTCGCACGCTGGCCGCAGCTCGCGCCAATCAGGTCGTGCTGCATCGCTTGGCATCGCGGACCGAGGCGGGACGGTTGACCGATCCGCAACTGATCGAGCGGGGGATCTACGACCGACCGGGAGTCGCCGACATCGATCTGATCCAGGCGATCGCTTTCGCTCCGCGGGGCGATCGGATGGCGACCGGAGGTTATCGTTCGGTCAAACTCTGGTCCCGCTCGACGCCGGCGCTCCGGACGGCGGTCCCGTTCGACGCCCCGGTTCGCTGCTTCGTACCGACGGTCGACGGAACCGCCCTGCTGGTCGTGACGCGTCCCGGACAGATCGCTCTGGTCGATGCGGCCTCCGGTGCGATCCTGCGGAGCGATGCGCTCGGCGGCGGCGACATCGTCGCGCCGGAGATCGACCGACTGGCGGTCGTCGGCGATCCCTCGCTGATCTTCGGCGCGACGGCCGACCGACTGTTCGCTTGGCGCCGCGGCGAGGACGGCATGCCCGTGCTGATCGGTCAGACGGCGCTCGAGTCCGGAGCGACGCGGCTGATCGGGTTGCCGGGAATCGGGCGAGTCGCCGTGGCGGGGAACGATCACCGGATCCGATTGTTCGCGGTTCCCGACTCGGCCGATCCGACGTCCCCCTGGACCGCGACAGCGACGCTCGAGTCGCATGCTTCGCCGATCACGGCTCTTTCGGCAACCGACGGAGCGGAGTTGTTGAGCGCCGACGAAGGGGGACAGCTCGTTCTCTGGAATGCGGAAGCGGGCCAACCGCTGCGCTCGATGTCGCACGGGGGACCGGTGCGAGCCGCGTTGCTGATCGGCTCGTCGCGCCGTGTCCTGTCGTTCGGCGACGGCGCTTCGTTGCGAGTCTGGAACGCCGACGATGCGCAGCCGATCGCTCAGCGCGACGGCTCGGCCGAGCGGGAACTGCAGGTCGGTCTCGATCAGCAGGCCGCAGCACTCGCGGCTCGCCACGTCGAACTGGCTCAACAGGACCTGGCCGCCGCACAGCAGCAGAAGACGGCGGAGGAAGCGAATCTGACCGCCGCAAACAAGGCGGTAACCAAGGCGACCGAGGCTCAGACTCAGAAGCAGGCGGCCTACGATCCGCTCGCCGCCGCTCGCGATCAGGCACAGGCCGCGCTCGACGCCGCGAATGCCGAAACGACTCGGATCGAGCAGGCGATTGCGGCGGCTGAGGGGGAGCGAGTCGCCGCCGAAGCGAAGCGGAACGAAGTTCAGGCTCGCGTCGACGCGCTCGCCCAGGATCCGGCCCAGGCCGAGGCGCTCGCTGCCGCGAAGAGCGAACTGGACGGAGCGATCGGCGGTCTCGATGCGGCCGCAAAGCGGAAGAGCGAGCTCGAGGCGTCGCTCGAACCGGCTCGCCAGGCGGCGCAAGCGGCCGACGCCGCGTTCAAGGCCGCGGACGAACCGGCTCGCAAGGCGATGGACGAACTCGTCGCGGCACAGCGCGGCCTCGAAGGAGCGACTCGCACGGCAGAGCGGGCGACCGAGGCGCTGCAACGGGCGGCGGATGCGATTCCCGGCTGGGAAGCGAAGGTCGCTCAGGCCGAAGCCGATCGGACATCGCGACAGCAGCAGGCCGAGTCGAGTGCCAGGGAACTCGCCGAGCGACGCCCGGCCTTCGTTCACGCAGCGCTCGTCGGCGACCTGGTCGCCGCCGTCGATGCCGACGGCCAGCTCTCTCTCTGGGATGCCGCCGACGGCTCCCCCGTCCGCTCGGTCGCCGCGTTCGCCTCGGAAGCGATCCCGCAGCTGTTCGCGACCGGGCCTGCGACCGGTCGCGACCTGTGGGGAGCGCGGGACGGCATCCTCTCGGCGGTCGACTGCCGCGACGAATGGCGCTGGGAGCGAACGATCGGCGATTTCCAAGGGGACTCGCCGTTCGTCGATCGCGTGACCTGTCTGGACTTCTCGCCCGACGGAGCGTTGTTGGCGGTCGGCGGCGGACTCCCTTCGCGCAGCGGTCAGCTGACGCTGATCGATCCGAGCTCCGGAGCGGTGGTGCACGATTACGATCAGCCCCACAGCGACGTCCTGCTGTCGGTGCGGTTCTCGCCCGACGGTCGCTCGCTCGCCACGAGCGCGACCGATCGGTTCGCGCGGACGTTCGATGTCGAGGGGCGCAAGGTGATCCGCGGCTTCGAAGGGCACACGGCTCACGTCCAGTCGGTCGCCTGGAGTGCCGACGGACGGACGCTGGTCACCGGCGGCTCGGATGCGGCCATGAAGGTCTGGAACGCTCAGACGGGCGAGCAGTTGCGGACGATCGGAGGTTTCGGCAAGGAAGTGACGAGCGTCCGTTACCTCGGGCTGTCGACCTTGGTCGCCGCGAGCTGCGGGGACCGGAACGTGCATGTGAAGAACGCGGCGGACGGCGGAAACGTCCGACAGCTCGGCGGCTTCGCCGACTATGTCTACGGCGTGGCCGTCTCGTGGGACGGCAAGGTGCTTGCCGGAGGCGGACTCGACAGCGTGGTCCGAGTATGGAAAGAGGACGGCACGCCGCTCGGCGAATTCGGTCCGCCGGCGCGCTGAACGCAGTGTGACCGCCCCGGGGTCGTCGTGAATCGACACGTAGTGCGACCGCCCCCGGTCGCAGTGAATCGACAGCACCCCGTCGTGGGCCCGGCCACTCCGTGGCCGAGGCTAGGTTTCGTACCGACACCGAACCAGCCTCGATGCGGAAACGGTTTCGTTACGGCAGAGGCACGGAGTACCCCTGCGCTTGGCGCTTCGGGCTGCTGAGGCACGGAGCGGCCCCCGTCACTCCGTGGCCGAGGCAAGGCTTCGCACCGACTCCGAACCAGCCTCGATGCGGAAACGGTTTCGTTACGGCAGAGGCACGGAGTACCC
>CAZZBI010000095.1:4289-15757 GCA_964652385.1 uncultured Pirellulaceae bacterium
ACGGCAGAGGCACGGAGTACCCCTGCGCTTGGCGCTTCGGGCTGCTGAGGCACGGTTTCGCACCGACTCCGAACCAGCCTCGATGCCGAAACGGTTTCGTTACGGCAGAGGCACGGAGTACCCCTGCGCTTGGCGCTTCGGGCTGCTGAGGCACGGAGCGCTCCCCGTCGCGCCGATCGCCATCGACCGCCTTGTCGAGACGAGCACCGTTCACCATCATTGCTGGGGTTCGTCGGCGATTCGTCGGCGAACGGGCTCGGCACAGACGGAGCGTCAGATGGCGAAGCTGGTGTTGCTGGACCAGCCGGGGTCTCCGGCGATCGATCTTCCGGCGGGCGAGACGACGCTCGGGCGGCGCGCCGACAACGGCATCGTGATCGTCGGCGAGACGGTCTCGGGACGCCACGCCAAGATCGTGCTCAAGGAGGGAGTCGCGACGCTTCAGGATCTGGGGAGCACCAACGGGACGCTGCTCAACGGCATCCCGGTGCAGCAACCGACTCGGATCGCGGACCGCGACCTGATCCATCTGGGCAAGACACAGCTCCGCTTCGAAGGCTCGCAGACCGTGCGAGGTCGCTCGGCCGACAACGAACTGCTGTCGAGCATCGTGCGGCGCCCGGGAGCGGCCGCGTCGTCGTCCGGTCGCTCCGACGCGACCGCCATGGGGACGATCATTCACGACGAGCCGGCCGAGATCCGCGGCACGAGCGAAAACCGCGGCCGTTTCGGCGCCCTGTCGAGCAACTCGGAAGCGAAGCTCCTCGCGATCCTCGAGATCGGACAGCGTCTGCGCGGCACGCACGAGATCGAGGAGATCCTGCCGGCGATTCTCGACACGCTCTTCGGCGTCTTTCCCAGTGCCGATCGCGGATGCATCCTGCTGCGCGAGGAGTCGGGCGAACTGGTGCCGCACGCGATGAAGCATCGCGATCCTCGGCACGACGCGACGATCCGCCTGAGTCGGACGATCGTGCGGCACGTGCTCGAGACCAAGGCGGGTGTCCTCTCGGCCGACGCTTCGATGGACTCGAAGTTCACCGGCAGCGAGTCGATCAGCGATCTGCAGATCCGCTCGATGATGTGCGCACCGCTGCTGTCGAGCGACGATCAGGTCCTCGGCATCCTGAGCATCGATTCGCAGAATCCGCTCGGGCAGTTCACGCAAGAGGATCTGGACGTCCTGATGAGCGTCGCCGGACAGGCGGCGGTGGCGTACGAGAACGCCGAACTGCTGGCGTCGTACGTCCGGCAGAAGAAGCAGGACTCCGAGATGCAGATCGCGCGCGAGATCCAGCACGGTCTGCTGCCGACGGCGTTGCCGACGATCCCCGGCTACGAGTTCTTCGCCTCGTACGACGCGGCTCAAGCGGTCGGCGGCGACTACTTCGACATCTTCCGATTGCCCGAAGGGCGGATCTGCTTCTCGTTCGGCGACGTGGCAGGGAAGGGGGTCCCGGGCGCGCTGATCATGTCGCGGATGCACAGCTGCGTCCAAAGCACGCTGAAGCACGTGCATGAAGTCGAACCGGCGATCCTCGCGATCAACGAGCACATGTGCGACACGGCGGTCGAGGGGCGATTCGTGACGTACGTCCTCGCGATCCTCGATCCGGCCGCGGGGACGCTGACGTTGTCGAATGCGGGTCACTTTTCGCCCATCATTCGTCATGCCGACGGTTCGATCGAGGCGTACGACGACGACCTGGTCGGTCCGCCGATCGGCGTCATGGACGGTTATCCTTACGAGGTCGAAACTCGAACGCTCGCGCCGGGCGACGTCGTCGTGCTCGTGACCGACGGCGTCAACGAAGCGCACAGTCCGCAGGACGAGATCTACGGCGACGATCGGGTGCGCGAGTTCATCCGCAATGGCCCCGGGACCGCCGCGGCGCTCGGCCAGGCGCTGCTGGACGATGTCCGTCGCCATGCGGCCGGTCGCGACCCGTTCGACGACATCACGATCATGACGATCGGCCGGACCGCCGAGTGACGCCGCGCGGCCGGGCCGATGTCGCGTCCGGCGAGCGGAGTGCAGCGCGTTCGACTCAGTTCAGGAAGTCCGGATGAACGACGATTCCGCCTCGGCCGACGCGTCTCCGTCCCGAGGCGGCTCGGATACGCCGCTCGTGCCGAGCGGCGCGCGACGGCATGGCCCCTGGACGATCCTGACGCGGACCGAACCGTATCGGGATCCGTGGGTTCGCGTCGAGCGGAACGACGTGATCCGCCCCGACGGTCTCCCCGGCTCGTACTGCGTCATTCATCTGAAGGCCGGCGTGACGGTGATCGCGGTCGACGATCGGGGCCAGGTGCACCTGACTCGCGAGTTCCATTACGGGGTCGGCCGAGTGACGGTCGAAGGGGCAAGCGGCGGGATCGACGCGGGCGAAACGCCGGACGAGGCGGCTCGACGCGAACTGCGAGAAGAATTGGGTCTCGAAGCGCGAACCTGGGTCGATCTCGGCGTGGTCGATCCCTTTACCGCCAATGTCGTCTCGCCGACCCGGCTCTACCTGGCGATGGGGCTGACCGAGGTCGAGGCGGCTCCGGAAGGGACCGAACGGATCGAGCGGGTGACGATGCCGCTGTTTCAGGCGGTGGAACAGGTGCTGGCGTCGCAGATCACGCATGCCCCCTCGTGCCAGGCGATCCTGCGCGGGGCTCTGCATCTGGGAATCGGGCTGCGGAGGATCGGCCCCGAGGGCCCGTCGGAATAGAATGGAGCTTCTGCCCCGCGGCTCGGTCCTCGGAATCCGCAAGCCGTGTTCTTTCCGCCGTTTCGCTGCCGAAGGTTCTGCATGTCCCGCCGTCCGGTCCGCCCGACCTCTCGTTGTATGGCCGTCGCGTTTCTGATCGCCGCGGCGCTGCCGTCGGTCGCTGTGGCTCAGGAACGCACTGTCGCCCCTGAGCCGCGCACCCTGAGCGACGCCCTCGCTTCCGCCGCAACGGGCAAGGAGCACCTGGGCGAAGCGCTGCGAACGGTTCCGGACCGGATCATTCGGGACGAGGCGAATGCCGATGCGCTGATCGCGGTGGTGTCGAGCTGGGATCTGGCCAAGGCGCTGCAGCGAGTCGAGACGACCAGCCAGCTCGCCATCGGTCTCGGCCTGATGCAGAACGCGATCGGCGAACCGATTCAGACGAAGCTGCAGCAAGGGACGCTGACCAAGCTGCTGGCGTTCGCCGACGAGCTGATCGCGGCGCCGAAGGAAGAGGATCGCCGCGATCTGATCTTTCTGCTGCAGGAGTTGGCGATCGGCGGGACGGCCGAGGGGGCGGAACGGGTGATTCGCGCGGCGCGAGCCGGCATCGGAACCGACGAACGACTCTGGCCGATCGTCTTCGATCCGTATTCGGTCGACAGCCCGGCGGCTCGGCGCGTCGTCACGGAACTGGCCGATCCGATTCCGCCCGGAACGATCGGCCTGGGGCTGCTCGACTGTGCCAACGGGCTGCGGCTGGAAGGGGTCGAGATCAAGCATCCGTTCGACACCGATGCGGGCGTCGCGCGGCTGGAAGAGTGGCTGAAGACTCCCGAGGGGGAATCGATCGGTCCGGCGCAAAGCGCCGCGGCGGCGCTGCCGTTCCTGACGCACGCGCGGCGCAATCAGCTGCTGCAGCAGGCGGTCGACCATCCGCATCCGCTGATGAAGGCCGAGGCGGGGTGGGCGCTGGTGATGCTCGAGGATCAGCGCGGCATCCGGTTGTTGCAGGCCGTGGCGCGCGACGTCCGCTACAGCGTCACCGCGCAGCTCTACCTCGAAGAACTCGACGCCGCCGATCAGATTCCGGCCGAGGTGAAGGAGCAGGACTTCGCGGTACGAGCCGAGTTCTGTCACTTCCTGGGGCTGCCGGACCAGCTGGGCGAGGCGCCGGACGAGATCAAGGTGCTCGGGAGTCAGGTGCTGAACTGGCCGCCGACGAACGACCGCCGACGGATGAGCGTCGTCCGATTCGCGTTCAAGGACGCCGACGGCAAGGTGACTCGCGAAGGAGTCGGTGTGGTCGGGAACCTGACCGCGTGGCTCCCCGATCTCTCCAGCGTCGAGATGCCTCCGGGAGATGTGCTGGCGCTGCACTGCGCGTATGAACTCCAGGCGCTCCGCGACCCGCGGGCTCCGAAGGAAGTGACCGCCGCCGCCGGCATGGCGATCCTGCGAGCCGCACAGACGCCGAATCGCTGAGGCGGTGCGGAGCGCGGGAGAACCAGAGGGCCGGACGAGCCGAGTCGCCGGACGGGACCCCAGGGAAATTCCCGCGACTTGACGCCGTGCCGATCGTCGCTCTAGGTTGCCGTCGCTCGGTCGTTGCGGCGGCGATCTCGAACCTCGGCGGTGTCGCGAATGTCGGACGTCACGTTGATTCTGGCGCAGATCGAATCGGGAGAACCGGGGGCGGCCGATCGTCTGATGCCCCTGGTCTACGACGAGCTGCGAAAGCTCGCCGCGGCGCGTCTGGCGGCCGAGCGCCCCGACCACACGTTGCAGGCGACCGCCTTGGTCCACGAGGCGTATCTGCGACTGGTCGGCGCCGACCAACCCTGGCAAGGGAAGGGGCACTTCTTCGCGGCGGCCGCCAACTCGATGCGGCAGATCCTGATCAACTGGGCCCTGGCGCGGAAGGCCGACAAGCGCGGTGGCGGAGCGAAGCGAATCGACATGGACGAGGTGGACGCGGGGTACACCGCCGATCCCGATCGCCTGCTCGATCTCGACGAAGCGCTGACGCAGCTGGCGACGGAAGATCCCGACGCGGCCGAACTGGTGAAGCTTCGGCTCTTCGCCGGCCTCTCGGTGACCGAAGCCGGTGAGGCGCTGCGGCAATCTCGCACCGAAGCGTACGAGAACTGGAAGTTCGCCCGAGCCTGGTTCGCGGCTCGCGAGGCGAACTAGCGCGTCTCGCGTCGCACACGCGACCGACCGACCGACCGACCGACCGAGGAAGGGCGGAAGCTCGATTCGGTCTCGAGAACTTCCGAGTTCTTCCGGACGGTTCCGCTCGGTTTCCTGCATGGGTCTTCGGACAGGCGATTCGCCTTCGACGCAGCCGACGTTCCTGACGTCGCGAACGCCTCCACCGCATGCCCATCGGGAGATACGAGTCATGAATCAGCCGAACCGCCGCCGAGCCTTGGCGACGTTGCTCACGGTCGCCGTTCTGGGAGCCGGAACGTTCGCGGCCCCCCCGCTGTTCGCGGCCGGCGGAACGTCGTCGGTCGTCAAGTACCGCCTGCAGTACTGGGACATTCCCGGTCGCACCGGTCTGATCGTCGTCGAGAACATCAACGATCTGGGTCAGGTGGTCGGTTTCTACAAGCCGACGCCGACCGCCGCCTATCGCGGATTCCTCTACGATCCGCGACTGAGCACGACGCGGGCGTTCGATCTCGAGACGCTGATCGGCGGAGCGGGGCTACCGCCGGGGTGGTCGATCAGCGTCGCCCGCGACATCAACAATCACGGGATGATTCTCGGCCAGATGACCTCGACCGATCCGGACACCGGCAAGTCCTTGGTGTGGCCGTTCCTGCTCGATACGACCGCTGAAGCCCCTCAGATCGCGCCGCTGGTCCTCCCTGAGCAGATCACTTTCTGCATGGCGAACGCCATCAACGACAACGGGGATACGCTCTGCACCTACCTCGATCCGGCGGCACTCAAGCTTCGAAAGTTCTTCTTCAATCCGTTCGTGCACGACGAGCCGATCCTGCTTGATCCGGACGTCCTGTCGTACCATCTGTCGAACCCGACCGACGGCAGCCCGGCGATGGTCGGCGGGATGATGGGCGGTGGATCGTATGCACTCGGCACGACTGCCTACTGGGCCGTGCCGGAACTCGGCGTTCAGACCTACTCGACGATGGCCGCCTACACGTCGGTCAACGACATGAACGACGCCGGCCATTTTTGCGGCATCTACGGCAATCGCCCGATGCGTCTGATCACCCTTCCGCCGACGACGTTCGCCTACGGAACGAGTGCCCGGGCGATCAACAACGCGGACGACGTCGTGATCGAAGGGGGGTACCTCTATCGGAACGAGACGGGGCTGACGCTCCTGAAGAATCTCCTCAGCGGCAGCCGTGCCGACCTGTCGACCTGGGGCAAGGCGACGAAAACCAAGTGCAATCTGCTCGCCGAACGGAGCACGACGACGAATCACGCCCTGGTCGGCGGGACGCAGGAGTTCGTCTCGGGCGGCGTGACGACCATCCGTCCCTTTCTGCTGACCCCGATCTTCACGAAGTGACCCGGATCTTCCGAGTCCTTCAGCAGCGGCAAGTGCCGGTCGCAGCGAAATGCTCCGACCGGTGCTTGCCGTTGACGGCCGACAAGTCCGGCTCCGATCATGGCCCGCCGATCGCGATGATCGGAGAGGACGCCGTCGAATCGAACCTTCGAGCTCGCCGTTCGCTCCGACTCGCTTGCCGACGTCAGAGCTCTTCCTCGAGAGTGCCGTCATGCCGCGCTGCGAACCGAACGGGCGATCGGTCAAGTCGTTGTTTCTCGCAGCCATCTCCATCGCCGATCCGTCGGTGCGACGAAGCTGGCTCGCCGCCCAGACCGGTGACGATGCGGAACTGCTGCAGAAGGTCGAACGCCTGTTGGCGGCGGACGCGTCCAGGACGACGACCAGCCCGCTCGACGCGATGGCGGACGAGTTGGGGGCGGATCGGACGGCCCTCGAAATCGGTCGTGCCGACGAGTCGACCGCGAGCGAACCGATCGCCATGGCGGTCCCGGCGACCGACCTCCGTCCGATCGGCCCCTATGTCCTGATCGAACGGATCGGCCAGGGAGGATTCGGTACCGTCTATCGGGCCGAACAGACCGAACCGCTGCGACGCGAGGTCGCGGTCAAGGTGCTCAAGGCCGGAATGGACTCCGACGAGATCCTGGCGCGCTTCGCGGCCGAGCGACAGATGCTGGCGATGCTGGAGCATCCGAACATCGCTCGCGTGCTCGACGGCGGGACGACCGAACAGGGGCGCCCCTATTTCGTGATGGAGCTGGTGGCGGGGATTCCGGTCACCGAGTTCTGCGATGCGCGGCAGGCGACGACCGACGAGCGACTACGGCTGTTCGTCGAGATCTGCCGCGCGATCGAGCATGCACATCGCAAGGGAATCATCCACCGCGACCTGAAACCGTCGAACGTGCTGGTGGCGGTCCATGACGAGCGACCGGTGCCGAAGGTGATCGACTTCGGCATCGCCAAGGCGCTGACCGGGGCCGGAGAGGAGCGTGCCGTGCTGACCGGGGACCAGCAGATGCTGGGGACACCGGCCTACATGAGTCCCGAACAGGCGCAGGCCGGCGCGGTCGACATCGATACGCGTAGCGATGTCTACTCGCTCGGCGTGCTCCTGTACGAACTGCTGACCGGAACGACCCCGTTCGATCGTTCGTCGCTGGCACGGCTGGGGTTCGACGGCTTTCGTCGTCTGATCCTCGAACAGGATCCCCCTCCCCCCAGCGCCCGCGTCACGACGATGGAACTCGCCGAACGAACGACGGTGGCGGAACGTCGCCGAATCGATCCGAAGCGGATCGGCGATCGGCTGCGCGGCGAACTCGACTGGATCGTGATGAAGGCGCTCGAGAAGGAGCGCGATCGTCGCTACGAATCGGTCGGCGACCTGCGCGCCGATCTCCTTCGATTGCTGGCCGACGAGCCGGTGTCGGCCTGCCCCCCTTCGGTGCGTTACCGAGCCGCGAAATGGCTCCGTCGACATCGTGTTCTGGCCGCTTCGACCCTGATCGTCGCGCTGTCGTTGCTCCTCGGTCTGATCGGCACGACACTTCAGGCCGATCGGGCTTGGCGCGCCGAAGCACTCGCGGAGAGACGGTTCCTCGACGAGCGGGCGGCTCGCTTGAGAGCCGATACCGAGACGGCGCGAGCCGATCGTGAGCGGGATCGGGCGAACGTCGAAGCGGCGACGGCGGCCGCCATCAACGAGTTCCTGCAGTTCGACCTGTTGGCCCCGGTCGATGTCGCGAATCGGATCGAACGGGGGCTGGGCGAATCGTCCGACATCGATCTGATGACGCTGCTGGATCGAGCTGCCAGTCGGATCGACGGTCGGTTCGACGACCAACCGACGGTCGACGTCTCGCTCCGTCAGACGCTTGCTCGTTGCTACGTGTCGCTCGGCCGATACGACGTCGCTGACGCGCAGCTCCGACGTGCGGTCGAGATCGGTCGAGACCGGCTGGTTAGCGACGATCCGGTTGCGCTCGGAGCGATGATCCTGCAGGCGGACGTGGCCCGATTGCAGGGAGATCTGACGAGTGCCGACACGCTCCTGAATGAGGTGCAACGCCGGCTAGAAGGATCGAGCGACGCTTCGGACGAGCTGAGTCGGTCGGTGCTCGGTAGCAGGTTGGTCCTGCGGCACGCTCAGGGGCGATCGGAAGAGGCGCTGGCGATCGCGGCGCAGTTGCTCCAGGGGTTCGCCGCGTCGTCCGAAGTCGAAACGCGAAATGCGCTGACGACTCGTTCGAACTTGGCCGTTCAGCTCGCCGAACTCGGCTTGCATGCCGAAGCCGAAGCCGAGCATCGCCAGGTCCACCAGGCGCGCGAGCGACTGCTCGGACCGGACCACCCCGATTCGCTCAACAGCCTTAAGAACCTGGCGGTCGCGCTGGACAATCGCGGAGACTACGCGCAGGCACTGAGAGGTTTCGAGCAGGTCGCCGCCCGTTACCGGGAACTCTACGGTCCCGATCATCCGGAGACGCTTTCGGCCGAGGGCAATCGGGGGCACCTGCTCACTCGATTGTCGCGGCTCGACGAGGCCGAGGCGCTGTTACGAGCGACGATCACGCGATCCGAACAGGTTCTCGGAAAGGAGCATGAACTGACCGTCGGATTGTCGGGACGGCTCGCAACGGTCGACGAGTTTCAAGGTCGGCACGCCGAGTCGCTCGAACTTCGCGAACGGGTACTCGCCTTCTTCACGGCTCGATTCGGCGACGTTCATCCCGATACGATCCTAGCTCGCTCGAACTACGCCACCGTACTCGGCAAGCTGAAGCGATTCGGCGAGGCGGACGAGTCGCTGTCGCAGGCGTTGGCAGGCGCGCGCTCGACTCTGGGAGACCGGCATCCGCTGACGCTCACGATCCTCAATAACTTGGCGGTCAACCGATTCGCCGTGAAGGATGCGGCGGGGGCTCTGGACCTGTTTCGGGAGGTGGAAGCGTCACGCCTCGCGGTCGACGGCTCGGAGAGCCTCGATTTGGCGACCGCCCGGATCAACATCGCGTCGTGCCTCGGAGCACTCGGTCGATGGGAGGAAGGGCGCTCGCTGCTGACCGAGACGCTCGAGCGACTCGATCGGTCATTCGGACCCGTTCATCCGACGTCGCTCGTCGCCTGTCGCAAACTGGTCGAACTGATCGAAGCCGACGACGCACTGGCGGAACGGTTTGTCGACTCGGAACCGCTTCATCGACGTCTGGTCGAGACGCATGCCCGACTCGCGGATATCGATCACCGCGAATCCTTGAAATCGCTCCGTGACCTGATCCTCAATCTTTATCACCAGAATCGCGACGCCGACGGGCTCCACTTGGTCGAGCAACGACTGGACGACGCAGTCCGATCGTTCGGAGCGGATACCGAACGGACGATCCTGCTGGAGTGCGAACTGGCGATTGTCTTGATCTGGGGGCGAAACCGCGAAGCGGCGGAACGGTTCTATCGGAGTGCCCTGACCCGCTCGTCCCGCTTGGCCGTCGATGCCCCTCCGCGCTGGAAGGCGATTTCCGGCCTGGTCGTCCTCCTTGCCGCCGACGGACGACGTGACGAGGCGATCGACCTCATCGATCGGGCGAAGGAAGAACGGTCAACGTCCGAGGGAGATCCGTCGATCGTGGTGCGGCGGCTCGACGCGCTGCGCGCTTACGTGCTGAAACGAACCTCGGCCGATGCGGCGGAAGGGGAGGCCGCGTCCGAACCTTCGGACGAGCCGGTGATCGACTGAGTCGCCGGCCGCACGATGCGGCGAGACAGGAATCCTCGCGGCGAGCCTCATCGGCGCCGCTTTCGGCCCCCTTGGGATCGACTTAGGGGGGCCGCGTCACCCTGGCGCCAAACCGTTGGAACGGCAAGGTTTAGGCTCGCTCGCGGGGAATTGCTGGCGCGCGCCGGGCCCCGTATAATCCCGCCTTTCCTGTCGGGAAGCTCGTCCGAGTTTCCCCCCACCGCCGTGTCGTTTCAGGAGGGTTCTGTCGTGGCCATTCGTGTCGCCATCAACGGCTTCGGTCGCATCGGTCGCTTGACGTTCCGCAATCTGGTCGAGCGTGCCTCGGAGTTCGAGGTGGTCGGCATCAACGACCTGACCGATACCCGCACCCTCGCCATGCTCCTGAAGTACGACAGCCTCCACGGCCGCTTCGCCGGCACGGTGGCGTACGACGACAAGGGGATCACCGTCAACGGCAAGCACATCCCGATCTTCGCCGAGAAGGATCCGTCGAAGCTGCCGTGGGGTGAGCTGAAGGTCGATGTCGCGATCGAGAGCACCGGCCTGTTCACCAAGCCGGCCAAGGACGGCAAGCCGGGCTTCGACACCCACATCGCCGCCGGCGCCCGCAAGGTGATCATCAGCGCCCCGGCCGACGGCCCGGACCTGACCTGCGTGCTCGGCGTCAACGACGATCAGCTCTCGGCGTCGCACAAGTGCGTCTCGAACGCCAGCTGCACCACGAACTGCCTGGCGCCGGTCGCCAAGGTGCTCAACGACACCTTCGGCATCGAGTCGGGGTTGATGACCACCGTCCATGCCTACACCAACGACCAGCGGATCCAGGATCAGCCGCACAAGGACCTCTACCGAGCCCGCGGCGCCGCTCAGAACATCATCCCGACCTCGACCGGTGCGGCGAAGGCGGTCGGTCTGGTCATTCCGGCTCTGAACGGCAAGCTGACCGGCATCGCCCTCCGCGTTCCGGTCGGCACCGGCAGCGTCGTCGATCTGACCTGCAACCTCTCGAAGGCGGCGACCAAGGAGTCGATCAACGCGGCGATCAAGGCGGCGGCCGAGGGACCGATGAAGGGGATCCTCTGCTACACCGAAGATCCGATCGTGTCGAGCGACATCGTCCACGACCCGCACAGCTCGATCTTCGCGGCCGACTTCACTCAGGTCCTCGGCGGCGAGGGGAAGTTCGTCAAGATCGTCAGCTGGTACGACAACGAGTGGGGCTACAGCTGCCGCACCGCCGACCTCTGTGCCCGCATCGGCAAGCTCTGATCGCTCGGTTGCCGATCGGTTCGCATACCGACCTCCGGTCCGATCGCCTACGGCTTGCCTGACTTGCACCACGATCGGGCGATCGGATCTCCAGCCCCGCCCCGGCGGCTCGCCGCCAGGACGGGGCTTTTTCATGCGCCGAGGTCTCTCGACGGGGCCGAAAAGTCCTTACCACAGAGCCCACGAAGAACACGAAGCAAGACGA
>CAZZBI010000096.1:0-459 GCA_964652385.1 uncultured Pirellulaceae bacterium
AAGCACCAACCGAGCTTCGCGCCAGCGTTCTTCGTCGACCAGACGTCCCGCATCGCTGACGCGGCTGTCGACCAACATCCGCTGGGCGCCCGCCCAGGCGATGACTGCCGACACGGCGCATCCGACCACGACGAACGCCAGCTTCTTCATCATGCGGAATTCACCGAGGCAACACGGAAAGGTCGACCGGCTCGGCGCCGGGCTCCAGTCGCCAGTATCGCCCTCGGGCGGACAAAATCCAACGCTCCTGCCGGCCGTCATTCCAGAACGCCGTCACTTCCACCGGCGTCTCGGGCGGAACGACTCCGAGCCCCGCCAACAGGCGCGGGTCGGGCGAGGCGAGATAGCTCCCTCCCGCAGCGACGTACAGGACCTGAGTCGTCGGGCCGCAGCGGACCTCCAGACGCGAGCCGACGAGCGAGCGCCGTTCGGGACTTCGGACCTCGAATCCGACCCAAT
>CAZZBI010000096.1:469-7169 GCA_964652385.1 uncultured Pirellulaceae bacterium
GTCGCCGTCCCGTTGCGAAGGAGCGCCAGCGGACGGTGGATGTGCGAGACGGCAAAGTCGAGATCGCCGTCGTCGTCGTAGTCGGCCGAAGCGACGCTGCGCCCCAGATACTCGCCCGCAAAGTAGGGACCGGCCGAGTTGCTGATGTCGGAGTAGTTGCCTCGTCCGTCGTTCAACAGCAACTGCGGACGCATCCGCTCGGGCGGATGGTCGGGGCCGAGCACATGCCCGTTCGTCACCAGCAGATCGAGATCGCGGTCCCGGTCGTAATCGAACGCGACCGTCCCGAAGCCGAGGAACGGGAGACTGATCCGCGCGATCCCGGTCACCTTGCTGTCGTCGGTGAACAACAGGCCGCGGCGATTGCGATAGAGCGTGTTCTTGTGCGAGTGGTAATGAGTCAGGAAGAGTTCGGGCCAACCGTCGCCGTCGAAGTCCCCCGACGCGATCCCCATGCTCGCCTCGGGCTGCCCCGTCTCGCCCGCCGCCGTACCGGACAGCGTCCCGAGCTCGACATACGACGTTCCGGAGTCGCTTCCGGCCTGCGATTCCGTCGCGAACGGATTGCGGGTCGAGAACAGGAAGTTCGCGACCATGTCGTTGGCGACGTAGATCTCGGCGCGGGCATCCTGATCGAGATCGAGCGAGACGATCGCGAGCCCCTTGCCGTTCCCCTTTTCAAAACCGAGTTCGATCGCGCGGTTCTCGAAGGTTCCGTCGCCGCGATTGATCCAGACCTCATCCTGCAGACCGACGTAGCTGCCGGGACCGCAGTAACCGTCTCGCCCGTTGTACTGACAGACGCGGTAGTTGGTCGGGTTCACGTCCAGATAGTTGACGACGTACAGATCGAGCCGACCGTCCCCGTCGATGTCGGTCCACAGACAACTCGAACTCCAGATCTCACCCGATCCCGACAACGCCTCGGAGCTCACCTCGACGAACGAGCCGTCCCCTTGGTTTCTCCAGAGCGTGTTGCGGCCGAAGTTCGCGACGAACAGATCGGGGAAGCCGTCGGCGTCATAGTCGCCGACCGCGATCCCTTGACCGTAGTTCGGCTCGCGGATCGCCGCTCCCGCCGTAACGTCGTCGAACCGCGACTCGCCGGCGATACGTCGGCCTCGATAGAGTCGATCGAGCGATTCGCGATCGGGGCCTTGACCCTCGAGCAGCCGACCGCCGTTGGCGGCGAAGAGATCGAGTACGCCGTCGAGGTCGTAGTCGAGCCAGCCGATGCCGCCCCCCATGATCTCCGGCAGGTAATACCGCTTCGGGATGATGTCGGCATCGAACTCGAAGCGGATGCCTGAGGCTTCGGCGACCTCGTCGAAGACCGGAATCACCGCGGGACGATTCGCAGTCGACGACGCTCCCGTTTCGCCGGTGGAATCGGCGCCGACTCCGAGGTCGCGCAACGAAGAAGCCGACGGACGATTCTCCTTGGGGAGATCATCCGCCGGCTTCGACTGATCACAGCCGACCCAGAGCAGAATCGAACACAGCAACAGGCCTGAGCGATTCCGAACCGGGGGCATCGATTTCAGGTTCCTCGTCGTCGCGCCGCAAGACGCGACGAACCCGATCACGGGGTCTTCTCGGCCTCACCGACGTTGCGGGTACCGAACGCCCACCAGACGAAGTTGTTGACTCCGTTGGGAACGAAGGTGACCGAACCGTCAGCACGAGCGACGTTCACGCCGGCCGGGTGGCCCGAGTTGGCGGCCGCAAGCGAGTCGCCCTCCCAGTCACCGCGGTAGCTCCAGCACGACTTCTCGTTCGGCATCATGGTATGACCGTAGAACTCGCCCACCAGGTGCGAGCCCCACGACCACGTGCTGCCACGGAAGTTGCCGCGATCGTTCTCGATGGCCGACTGGGCGAGGCACGACTGACGGACCTGAGCGGTAAACGCTCCGCCCGCCCACTGGTACATCGCGTACTTCGGCACACGACCGGCATTGTCCGGCACGAACTCCGAGAAGGCGGCCGTGTTCGACGAGCCGTCCGGAATGTTGCCGAAGGTGACTTCCGGATCGCTCGCCCAAGCGTCCTGCGCCTTGGCGGCGCTGAAGCCGTTGTGCAGACCGGGGCGGTTGCCGGTGTTGTCGATGTTCCCGTCACCGACCTGGACGCCGTGGCTGTTCCACGGGGTACCCATGTTGATGGCGTAGGTGCAGTTCGCGACGCCGTTGCGGTTCTGCAGCGGAGCCGACGGGCAGTTGAGCACCGGCAACTTGACCGACAGGTGGGTGTTCCAGTTCGCGGCCCAGCCTTGCGAGAACGGACCACCGTCGATCGAACCGGCCTGGCCGTACTGGCGAGTCCGCTCGTAGATGGTGTTCTGTTCCAGATACGGCATCAGCCGGAACTTCGCCGAGAAGCACGTGGTGAGCTCCCCGACCCCCGGCACGGCATTGTCCTTCCACGACGTCGAGATCGGGAAGGCATTGTGCGTGTCGTGGTAGTTGTGGGACGCCAGAACGATCTGCTTGAGATTGTTCGAGCATTGCGAGCGACGGGCGGCTTCGCGCGCCATCTGCACCGCAGGCAACAGTAGGGCGATCAACACCCCGATGATGGCGATCACGACCAGCAGTTCCACCAGCGTGAAACCACCTCGCGACCTGAGCGAGCGTCGGACCATATGAGAGCCTCCAAGGCCGAGAAGAGAACGAAGCCGACCGAATGACGAGGCACATTTCGTCACGCGCCGGCTCGATTACGCCCAAGAGAACTCGATGACCGCCGCCGATCTCCGAAACGGAGACCGGCGGCGGACGATCGTTCGATCAAAGACCAGACAAGCAGATCAGGATCACGGAGTCTTTTCGGCTTCGCCGACGTTGCGGGTCCCGAAGGCCCACCAGACGAAGTTGTTGACGCCGTTCGGAACGAAGGTGACCGAGCCGTCGGCGCGAGCGACGTTGACTCCGGCCGGGTGGCCCGAGTTCGCGGCGAAGACGGTATCGGCACCCCAGTCCGAGTTGTAGCTGAGGCACGACTTTTCGTTCGGCATCATCACGTGCTGATAGAACTCGCCCGGGTTGCCCGTTCCCCACGACCAGGTCGCACCGCGGTAGGTACCGCCGTCCCAACCCTGGATCTCGCTCTGCGCGAGGCACGAGTTACGGACCTCGGCGGTGTTGTTGCCCGCCGCCCAGGTGTAGGTGGCGTACTTCGGATTCCGAGCGCCATTGGCCGGCACGAACTCCGAGAAGGCGGCGGTGTTCGACGAACCGTCCGGCATGGTACCGAAGGTGACGACCGGATCATCGCCGTCCCAACCGGTCACCGGACCGCCGTTCCACGACGCGAAGCCGTTGTGCAGTCCGGCAGTGTTCAGCGTTCCGGTCGTTCCCAACACGTGATTGTTGTGCGAGGTGCCGGCGTTGATCGCATAGGTGTGATTCGCGATGCCGTTCTTCGTCTGGAGCGGAGCACTCGGGCAGTTGAAGATCGGCAGCTTGATCGACAGATGCGTGTTGAAGTTGCCGTCCCAACCGTGAGTGAACGGCAGCGCGTTCGGCGTCACCTGATCGGTGCGCTCGTACAGCGTGTTCTGTTCGAGGTAGGGAAGCAGACGGAACTTGGCACCGAAGGCGCTGCGAGTCGCTCCGGGTCCGGCGAGCGGATAAGGCTTCCAACCGACCGACACCGGGAACGCGTTGTGGGTGTCGTGGTAATTGTGCGACGCCAGAACGATCTGCTTCAGATTGTTCGAGCACTGGGACCGACGAGCCGCCTCACGAGCCATCTGAACCGCAGGCAGCAACAGAGCGATAAGGACTCCGATGATCGCGATGACGACGAGCAGCTCGACGAGCGTGAACCCGCGTCGCGACCGATTAACCGAAACCGTCACGAAAACCTCCAATCGACCCAAACCGAATCATAGAAGTGAATGAAAACGAGCCCCGAGGGGCTTCGACAGAGAGCCGGAGAGACTGCGCAGGGCATCCCCCCCGACGTTCCGTCAACTTCGGATTGTATCCGGACGAACCCAGGTGTCAACTTCGACACAAGCAATAGAGTCGCTTGAGACTCCGATCTTGCTGACTCAAGGGGGAATCCGAATCCCTTTCGCCGATCAGCCCCCTTGCTCAAGGGGATGCCGGCATTTCCGAAGTCATCACGGTCGCGACCGACGAGGTCGCGTCAGTTCCAAGGCTAACTCGCATCGGTGCTGAAGGTTCCCCCTCGACCTGCGCTTCTTGCCTCAGCTTCCCTAGCCGCTGTTCGGACCGTTACGGACCGCGGAAGCCAACAGGAATTCCGCAGACGGACCGCCTCGGTCGACACCCTTGTAACCCGCTTACGGCTTCGAAAGTGTCGAAACTGTCCGCTGCGTTGGCCCGCGTCGTCCCCGACGCGCGGCTGTGCGACAACGGGGGTCCGAAACAGGTCGCTACGTGAACGGTGTCCGAGTCGCACCCCCGCGGCTCGGGACGAGCCGGGGCAACGGAAGAGGCTCAGCCGCTGCGTTGGCCCGCGTCGTCCCCGACGCACGGCCGTGCGGCAACGGGGGTCCGAAACAGGTCGCTACGTGAACGGTGTCCGAGTCGCACCCCCGCGGCTCGGGACGAGCCGGGGCAACGGAAGAGGCTCAGCCGCTGCGTTGGCCCGCGTCGTCCCCGACGCGCGGCCGTGCGACAACGGGGGTCCGATACAGGTCGCTACGTGAACGGTGTCCGAGTCGCGCCCCCTCGGCCACGGAACGGCCGGGCCCACGTGAGCGCACGTCGGTATCACTGCGACGTCAGTTCGGCGTACCAGCGTTCGACGTTTCGGGCCCCCGGGTCGAGCTGCCGAGCCCGCTCCGCCCACCGCAACGCCTCTTCCGGCCGCAACAACCGCGACTCCAGCATCGACATCTGCAGCAGCGCATCGACATCCCGAGGCATCTCGTCCAGGTAGAAGACCAGATGGTCGCGAGCCGGACCGAGCGATCCCTCGGACATCAGGATCGTCGCGATCGTCCGATGCGCCTTGCCGTACTTCGGATCGATCTCGAACAGGCGGTCCCAGACGCGAAACGCCGTCCCTCGATTGCCGGTCAGATAGTGCGAGTAGGCGAGCAGATCGTGCAGCTCGGCATCGCGAGGAAACCGGTCGAGCAGCGGCTCGAGCGCCTCGACGGCACGCTTGGCCATCACCACGTCGTGCGACTTGGCGGCAGCGACCGCCAGTGCCATCGCCAACGCCCGCGATCGTTCCTCGTCGGTCCAGTCCAGCGTCTCGCCTCCGAAGATCTCCCACGCGTCGACGGTCGATCGCTCGCCCATCGCCTGGGCTTCGCCCGGCGCCGGGCGGCGAAGAATCCGATGATCGGTCTGCGAAGTATGAGGGATATCGTTCGCGGCGAGCTGAGGCATGTGACAGGCGACGCAGCTGTCGTCGGGCTGAGCCGCCAGGCGGACCGGTTCGGGTTCGCTGCATCCGTTCCCGGCGCCGTGACATTCGAGACAAGCGCGTCGGTACTGCCCCACCGCCTCCGTTTCGCTCGGCAATCCGTGAGGGTCATGACAGCTGACGCAGCCGAGCTTCCCGCGACTCGCCACGTAGCAGCGGCTGGAGTTCATCTGCTGCACGTGGCTGACCGCCTTGGTCGCCCCGGCTCCGTCGACTTCGCTTCCGTGCACGAAGACCGACCAGACGTCTCCCATCCGATCCCCGGCGCGAAACTCCTCGTTGCGCCGCCCCTCGCGCAGCACCGTCTCTTCGCCGAGCAGATGGCATTGGTTGCACGTGTCGTCGCGCCGTTCGGGATCCAGGCGGATCGGGTTGACGATCGGATCGATGCCGGCCAGTCCGGTCTCGACCTTGCGACGATTCTGGAACGCGATATGCGCTTCGCCCGGACCATGGCAACGTTCGCAACCGATTCCGAACTCGACGACATGCGGATCGGGATAGACGGCGAAGTCGACGGTCCCGCCGATCGCCTCGGCCGGCAATCCGCAATGGCAATTCAGACAGCGGGTCCCGATCTCGCGATTGAACCGGGGGTGATTCTCGGGCGGGTAGCCGGGGGAAAGATCCCATTTCGATTGCGACGAATACCAGGAGATCGGCGACTCGTACATGCGCCCCTCTTCGACCGTCACGTACGTCCGGCCGCGGGCTCCGGATCCGATCGCGTACGTCACTTCCTCGGCGTGATCGAAGAGCACCTCGCCGGTCTTCGGGTCGAGACCGATCTCGTGATGAGTCACCTTGCCGTCGCGTTTCACGACCCGATAGCGGCGATTCGCCGACGTCTCGAAGCCGACTTCACCCGCCGCGAAATCCTCGATCGCATCGGCGTCGCTCGCGGCGAGCGACATCGCGCGAGACATCGGATGCGAGCGGTAGCGTTCGGCGATCTCCTGGTGGCACTCGGTACAGGCGGCACTGCCGACGAAGCCGGCGAAATCGCGAGGCGTCCAAGCCGCGATCGGCGGTCGCACCTCGGGCACCTCGCGCTCGCCGCAACCTCCCGCCAGCGAAGCGACGAGCGCCGCGAGAGCGATGCCGCCGAGCCAGCGCCGCGAACGCTTCGGGCGACCGGTCATCGAAATGCCTCCTCTCGGATCCTTCGACCCCGCTGCGGCCGGTTGCGATCCCGAGCTTCCGCTCAGCCGTTGCCGCCGCTCGGAGCATCGCCGCTCGGAGCATCGCCGCTCGGAGCATCGCCGCTCGGAGCATCGCCGCTCGGAGCATC
>CAZZBI010000096.1:7269-15746 GCA_964652385.1 uncultured Pirellulaceae bacterium
TCGGAGCATCACCGCTCGGAGCATCACCGCTCGGAGCATCACCGCTCGGAGCATCACCGCTCGGAGCATCGCCCCCTTCGGCTTCGCCTTCGGGGCGCTGACGGCCGCCGCCGCCGGATCGAGGTCCGCCCGAACCGCGGCCGGCCTCCATCTGCTCGGCCATCTTCTTCATGTTGTCGCCGGCCCCCGCCGCACGGCTCAAGTACTCGGCGATCGCCTCGGCGGTCATCGCCGTATCGTCGTCCTCGACGACGAGCTCGACTTCGGCCGCTCCCGCCTTGGCTTCGATTTCCAGCGGCGAGTCGCTGCGGGTCCGGTACTTCGTCGGCGTGAAGGCCGGTCCCGGCATCGCTCCCATGCCGGGAAGCGAAGCGACGACGGTCAGCTTGTGCTTGCCGGGAAGGACACCGTCACCGATCTTGCCGCCGCCGACATCGGTCATCAGCTGGATCATCCCGTCCTCGTCGGTCGCACCGATTCCTCCCGGTCGTCCGTCCTCCAGAAAGGTCAGCACGGTCGCGTTCGGCAACGGCTCGCCGCGGAACGTGACCTTGGCCTTCACCGGCACGAGTTCCGACAGGTCGTAGACCGCGTTGGCGGCCGACGAGTTGTTCATGTAGACGAAACCGACGACGCCGCCGGCGATCAACAGCACCGGCAAAATGATGACGAGGACGCGTCCGAGGCTGAACCCGGACGACTCCGACGAGGTGGAGGCCATGGAAACTCGACTCCTGATGATGGCGGATGCGTAGGAAGATGAACGAGGCGAGAGGACGAGCGGCCGCAGCGCGACTTGCGCAGCGCCGTTCGACCCTCGCCGCTGCGAACGGCCTCACGACGATCCGAGACCGCGTCGGTCGAGCCGACCGATCGTTCCCGCGTCGCCGCTCGCGACGTCAGCGGATCGTGTCGATCCGACGGATCCGCGGAGGCGCGTTCGAGTCGCTCGACTCGATGACGACGTACGTCCCGTTCGGTTCGAAGCCGTCGACCGTTCGCGCCTGATTGTCGCTCCCCGGAAACCGGAGGTCGAGAGCCGAAGCGGAATCGGCGGTCGGAAGCGCGAGGACCAGTCGATAGTCGCTCTGCGACAGATAGCTTCCTCCCCCGGTCACCTGGTCGGCATAAGGGAGGTCGCCGAAACGGTGGCCGATCCTCGCGCCGATGCCGTCCCGATTCGAGCGGACGCCGACGAAGCGGAGCTGCAGACTCGGAGGCCCGCTCCCGGCGCCTTCGCTGTGCACCCGATTCCGGACGAGCGACGGCGCCTCGTTCTGATGTCCGACGACGAAGTCCTGATCGCCGTCCTCGTCGAGGTCGCCGATCACGAGCGCCCGGCTCGAATGGAACTCCGAGAAGTAACCGCCGGCAGCCCGGTGCAGGCAGCGGAAGGTCCCCTGTTCGTTCCGGAAGAGCAGCGCGGGATTCAGATACGGAGCATCTTCGCCGGCGAGCGCCCGATTGTCGTCGACGTGACCGTTGACGACGAGCAGGTCGAGCCAACCGTCGAGGTCATAGTCCCCCATCGCCGTCCCCCACGACACGTACGGCAGCGTCTCGCGACCGCCGCCGTGCTTGATGCTGACGTCGAAGAAGAGCCCTCGCTCGCGATTCTCGTACAGCGCGCTGTACTCGTCCTTGAAGTTCGTCACGAACAGATCGAACGCGCCGTCCCGATTGAAGTCGGCCGCGTCGACTCCCATCCCGGCCTGAGCCAAGCCGCGTTGGCTGTAGGCGACTCCCGAAATCTCGGAGCGGTCCTCGAACTTCCCGCCACCGACGCTGATGAAGAGCGAGTTGGCGTTGAGGTCGTTCCCCAGATACAGGTCGGTCCGACCGTCGTCGTCCATGTCGGCCGCGACGACTCCCTGAGCCCGACCGGCTCGGGCGGTCAGTCCCGAATCGACCGAGCGGTCGGCGAAGGTGCCGTCCCCGAGATTCTCGAAGTACTTGTCCGGGCACGGCTTGATCGACTTCGGGCTGCAGAACAGCCGCACTGCGCGATTGCCGTCGGCGTGACAGTAGCCGTTGGTTTCGAGCGTCCAGTAGCCGTAGTTGCACACATATAGATCGAGATCGCCGTCGTCGTCGCCGTCGAAGAACGCGGCGCTCGTCGCCCACTCGGGATCGTCGGTCCCCGACGCCGCACTCGTCTCGACGAACGACCCGTCCCCTTGATTCCGATACAGAACGTTGCGGCCGTAACAGGCGACATACAGATCGGGAAAGCCGTCCGAGTCATAGTCGCCGACCGTGACTCCGGCCGAGTAGCCGGGATGGCCGAGCCCGGCCGGAGCGGTCATCTCGACGAACCGCATCCCGCCGACGTTGCGATAGCAGCGATCGATCGCTCCCTCCGCCGCCGGATCGACCGGAAACTCGGTTCCGCTGGCGAAGTACAGGTCGTAGCGGCCGTCGAGATCGACGTCGAGCATCGCGATGCCGCTGCCGTTGGCCGCCGGAAACTCGCGCAGTTCCGAGACCCCCGAGTCGTGGACGAAATCGATGCCGCCGCGGTCCGCGACCACGTCGAACCACGGCGCGATCTCGGGCCCGGCCGGCAACCGATCGGCGGTCAGCACGCCGAGACCGGAATCGGTCGCCGTCGGTGTACCGTTCGATGTTTCGACGCCCGTCGTCGAGTCGGCCGGCTTGCCGTCCGGCTTCGTCGAATCGCCGCAGCCGCCGGTCAGGGCGAGCAGGACGAGCAGCGGCCAGGCGAACCGCCCGAGAGGTCTCGTCGCCAGCGCGGAACGCGCGTTCGCGAACGTCGCGCCGACGTTCGTCGGGGAAGGTCCTCGGCACCCCGAGGGATCGAGTCGTCGCGTCGTTCGGCGCTTCATGACGGGTCGTCTCCGGTCCGGGATTCGCGTTCCGCACGCCGATCGCCGCCGTGCTTCGGCAACGGCCGAATGCCGACGACCGAACGGCGCGGGGCCGGTCGGCCGGCGAGGATCAGTCGTAGAGGTCGACCGGCAGGAGTTCGAAACCGGGAAGACTCTGCTGATCGCGCGCCTCGATCGCCAGGATCAGCTTGTCGAGAAAGGGCTGAGCAGTCCGATCCTCGGCGCCGATCACCGACGCCAACTCCTCCGCTTCGACCCATTCGTTGGCGAATGCGGCGGCGTGCGCCCGGATCGCTCGCCCCCACATCGATGCCGGAGCGACTCGGAGCACGTCGTTGACGATCTTGATCAGCGACTCGGTCTTGCGCACCCGCTCGGCATGAGCCCGCCACTTCTCGGCTTCGACCGCATCCCCCGCTCGCGCATAGGCCTGTTGCAGCAGAAAGGCGGTCGACGAACCGACGGTGGGGAGACCGATCGACGCTGCCGGGCCGGTCGGGGGCCGAGTCAGCGGCACGAGCCAGTCGAGCGCCTTGACGGCGTCGTCGTCCTCGAGCGCCGCGATCGCCAGCAACTCGCGCGCTTCCGACTGCAGCGGATCGACTTCGAGCGCCTGGCGCAGCGCGCGATCGGCCTGAGTCGCGTCGCCGAGGTCGGCATGGACGCGACCGATCGCGACATACGTCTCGGCGTTCCGTTCGAGTTCCAGGCTCCTGGTCAGCGGCGCGAGCGCCTCGTCGCTGCGCCCCAGACGCTGAAGACCGGAGCCGTAGAAGTAGAAGACATAGGCGGGCGAGACGCGCAGATGCTTCGCTTCGGGCTCGAGCTGCAGCACCTTCTCGAGCTCCTTGATCGCCTCGGCCGAGTTGTCCAGTTCGTTGTGCAGCGTCGCCAGCAGCAGATGCCCTCGCGCCTCGGCCCCCGGAATCCGCGCGAACCGCTCGGCCGATTCGAGCGCCGGCTGAAAGAGCCCCAGATTGATGCGACAGGTCGAAATCTCGTAGAGCACGTCCTCGTCGTCGGGGCGCATCCGGAGCACCTGCTCCATCACCGGCAGCGCCGCATCGTACTGCTCGAGCTTCATGTAGGCGCGAGCCAGATCATGCAGCTCCTCGGGGCTCGCCGCCTCGACCTCCTCGAACAGGCGCAGCGCCTCGTTCGCTCGATCCATATGGACCAGAATCCGCGCCTGGAGCGCGATGGCGCCCGATGAGGTCGGGTAGCTCTCGAGGTACTCGCTGACCAGGTGATAGGCGTCCTTGATCTTGCGATCGTCCGTCGGCTCGTTCCGCTCGATCGCCAGCGCCCGATCGTCGAGCCCCTGCGCAAGCAGCTCGGCTGCCTGGCGGAGCGGACGATCCTGGATCCAGAGGATCAGCATCACGCCGCCGATCGCCGCTCCGATCATCACGACCAGCAGCAGGACCTTGGCGCGGAGCCCCGCCCAGGAGGAGCGAGAGGCGACGACGGACGAGGGGCGGTCGGCGGCGGACTTCGTACGGGCAGTGGACATGCCGGGGACCGGGAGGAGAGGAGGCGGAAAGCGCGGGAGTCGGAGGTGAGCGACCGGAAGCAACCGGAACGAGCGACCGACCGACAGCTTCTACGGTACTGCCCCGACCGCTCGGAGGGAATCCGCGAAGCGGCGGGCGGCGCGGTGACGCGACGAATCGCGGGCGCCGCTCGCCCCCTAGCGGTCGCTCGGCGCTGACTACGCCGATCGTAACGCCTCGGTTCAGGTCGCCGGGCGGCGCTTGTCCCGACTCGACCGCTCCGACAGAATGGACGCGCGCCGCGGAGAACGGCGACCGACGGCAGGACGAGCGATCGTCCGGTCCACGCCCCTCTCCGATCCCTTCCCGCACGACGTCCTCATATCCTTGCACCGGAGATTCGAATCATGCTGCGCCACGCGTTCGCCCTGCTCGCGATCGCCGTTGCCGCCTCGGCCGCCTCGGCCGACGACGGCAATCCCGCCTACACCTCGGCCGCCGACGCCCCGATCGACTATCGCTATCAAGGGGAGTATCTGCTGAGCATCGAAGGGGAAGCCGATCAGAAGGTCGGGGTTCAGGTCATCGCACTCGGCGAAGGGAAGTTCGACGCCGTCGGCTATCACGGCGGCCTGCCGGGCGACGGCTGGATGCCGGGAAGCGACGTCAACCGCGCGACCGGGGCGCTCGAAGGCGAGACGCTGACGCTGAAGGCCGACCTGGGAACCGCCACGGTCCGCAACGGCGAGATGACGGTCCGCGACGCGAACGGCACCGTCCTGGCTCGCGGCAAGCGCGTCGAGCGGACGAGCCCGACCCTCGGCGCAAAGCCTCCCGAAGGGGCGATCGTCCTGTTCGACGGCAGCAACGCCGACGGCTTCGAACAGGGGAAGCTGATCGAAGGGAATCTGCTGGGTGCGACCAACTGCACCTCGAAGGAGCCGCTCGGCGATCACGTGCTGCATCTCGAATTCCGCACCCCGTTCATGCCGCTCAGCCGCGGTCAGGGGCGAGGGAACAGCGGCGTGTACATGCAGAGTCGCTACGAGCTGCAGGTGCTCGATTCGTTCGGCCTGTCGGGCGAGAACAACGAGTGCGGCGGCATCTACAGCATCAGCAAGCCGGCGGTGAACATGTGCCTGCCGCCCCTGTCGTGGCAGACCTACGACATCGAGTTCACCGCGGCTCGCTACGAAGGAGACAAGAAGGTCGCCAACGCCCGAGCGACCATCCGTCACAACGGCGTCGTCATCCATGACGATCTGGAGCTGACGCACGGCACGCCCGGCTGCCAGCCGGAAGGAGCCGGTCCGCTCGGCCTGTTCCTGCAGGACCACGGCAACCCGGTCGCCTTCCGCAACATCTGGATCGTGAAGAAGTAGTTCGCCGATCCGACGGCGAGCGAGTCGGCCTCGGGCCCCGATCACGTGGGCCCGGCCGCTCCCTCGTCGTGCGACACGTCTCGGTTCGCGGCACCGACGTCGACCGTCCCGCGCCGCTCGGACACTCGGCGAACTCAGCGGCGCACCTTTGCGAACGACCGACGTCGAACAGCCGCGCGTCGGGGACGACGCGGGCCTACGTGGCCGTGCGACCGTCCCCGGTCGCGACGTCTGCCGTAATGCGACCGCCCCCGGTCGCATCGTCTGCCGTAGTGCGACCGCCGTCGGTCGTATACCGTCTCTTAACGAGGCACGGGGGACCCCTGCGCTTGACGCTGCGGGCGGGGAGGGCGCGGGGAACCCTGCGCTTGGCGCTACGGGCTGGGAGGGCACGGGGAACCCTTGCTGACGCTGCGGGCTGGGAGGGGGCGGGCTGGGGAGGACGTCCGGGGGGACGGTAACTCGGTCTATTCCCGATCGAGGTTGCCCGAGCGGCGAATCGCCAGGATGACTCGGGCCCCGATCAGATGGCTGATGATCAGCCCGCCGAGTCCGATCAGACTCACCTCGCGAATCCCCCACCAGCCTTCCCCCGGCAGCAGCAGCGGAGGGACCTTGTTGCTGAGCATCAGCGACGATCCGACGAAGAGAGCGCTGGTCAGCATCCCCATCACCAGACGATTGACCGACGGCCCGAGACGTCGGTGATCGAGGTGGACGTCGAACTTCCCCGACTGGATCTGTTCCAGGATCGTGCCGAAGCGATGCGGCAGATCCTCGGCCAGCTGTTCGAGCTGCAGATAGATCCGCCGTGCCTTGCGGGCATGGCGAGCCGGCGAGAAACGCCGCAGCAGAAGCGTGCGGCGAAACGGGCGCATCAGTTCGAGCACGCTCAGATTCGGACTCAGACGGCGGCCGGTCCCTTCGAGCGTGATCAGCACCTTGATCAGCAGCGCGACTTCGGCCGGCAGGATGATCCGGTGCGCCCGGATGATCCCGGTCATGTCGCGCAGCGCCGCTCCGATCGAGAACCGCTCCAACGACGCCTGGGCGTACTGGCCCATGAACTCCGCGACGTCGTTGGAGAACGCGGCATCGTCGATGTCGGGAGGGACCGAACCGAGTCGCCGGATCAGGGTCGCGAGCAGCGGCACATCGCGACTGATGATCGCCAGCAACATCTCCTCGATGTCCTCGCGACTCCGCTCGCTGATCCGTCCGCACATGCCGAAGTCGAGCAGCGCGATCGACTCGCCTCGCGTCACCAGCAGGTTGCCCGGATGCGGATCGGCGTGGAAGAACCCCTCGTGAAAGATCATCCGCAGATAGATCTCGGCCAGACGCCGCGCGAGGAGTTCGCAGTCGTATCCGGCCTGCTGCAGGCGGACCGTATCGTCGATCGGAATCCCCTCGACGTACTCCATCGTCAGCACGCGCGGCGTGCAGTACGCGCTGATCGGCTGAGGGATCCGGACGGTCGAGTCCTTCTCGAACATCGCGGCGAACTGAGTCAGATTCCGCTCTTCGCGCCCGAACTCGAGCTCGCGCCGCATCGTCCGAGCCAGTTCGCCGACGACCTGAGCCGGGCGATACGAGCGGTACTCCTCGACGCGTTCCGCCAGCTGCGCCAGGCCGACGAGAATGTCGAGATCGGTCTCGACCGTCCGCTCGATCCCGGCGTGCTGCACCTTGACCACGACCTGCCGGCCGTCGGTCAGCACCGCACGATGGACCTGGCCGATCGAGGCCGACGCGATCGGCTCTTCGCCGAACTCGCGGAACAGGTCCTCGAGCGGCTGCCCGAGTTCCGCCTCGACCAGCGTCCGGACATGACCGAAGTCATCCGCCTTGGCGTGACTCTGCAGCTTCGACAGTTCGTCGGCCAGCGCGGTCCCGATCAGATCGGGGCGCGTACTCAGCAGCTGCGCCAACTTGACGAAGGTCGGCCCCAGCTCGTTCATCGCCAGACGGATTCGCGTCTCGTGCGATTCGCGCGCCAGCGAGCCTCCGTCGGGCGAGCGGATGCCGTCCTTCACGAAGTCGACGTTCAGCCGACTCAGCCAATCCGCGAGACCGTACTTGCTGAGCACCGAGAGGATCTCGGTCCAGCGTTTGACGTTGCGGTAGACCTGCGGGATGGAAGGGAGCGTGCGTTTCATCGACCTGTCGCGAAGGTCGTCACCGACATCCGAGCCGAAGCGGCTCCCCCTGCGGATCGCCGAGGGCTTCGTAGCGAGAGGGCATTCCGACCGGATATCATCTTACTCCGATAAGGCCGCTCCCGGTCGCCCCCTCGCGGCGGGTCGGGAGCGGACGGCCCGGTTCGGCGCCGACGATCCGAGTTCCGCCGTTCGGAACGATCGGAGAGCGCAGCATGATCGCCGCCCCTCTTCCCGGCCGCCGAACCCCCTTGTCGTAACGACTCCCGCCCACCGGAGACCTGCTGCCATGAGAGCCTGTCTGATCGGGTCGATCCTCTGTTGTCTGGGGCTGACCGCCCTGCCGCCGCAGCCGCTGGCTGCCGAGACGCGTCTGCCGAAGGTCCTGACCGACCACATGGTCGTGCAGCGTCAGAAGCCGATCCGGATCTGGGGCTGGGACGATCCCGGCCAGGTCGTCCAGGTTTCGCTGGGGGACGAGACGGTGACCGGAACGGCCGACGACCAGGGGCGCTGGGCCGTCGATCTTTCGGCGCGCGAGGCGGGAGGTCCGTTCGAGATCAAGGTCGCCGGCTCGTCCGAGCGGACCCTCGG
>CAZZBI010000097.1:0-1054 GCA_964652385.1 uncultured Pirellulaceae bacterium
TTCGGGAGCATCGTCCTCGGCCCGCTCGCCCCGACACCCTCCGCAATAAAACCGGATCGGTTCGGCTGAAGAGCGACACGCGCGTCTCGGACTGATGCAGAATCGATGGGGATCGACGCCGTTCCGATCGGCGCTCTTCCGCTCGAAGCAAGGAGATGATGCGTCGTGTCGATCCCCCAGAAAGTCCACCTGTTCGAAGAGTTGTCGATGGGAGTCGAGGGCCTTCGACGAGTGTCCGGTTGCCTCGTCACGCTGCTCGGAATGCTGCCGTTCCTCGGAACGATCGTCTCGGCCGACGAACCGCAACGTCCGAACGTGATCGTCTTCGTCGCCGACGACCTGGCTTGGGACGATCTCGGTTGCTACGGCCATCCGACGATCCGCACTCCGTCGATCGATCGCCTGGCCGAACGAGGTATGCGGTACGACGCTGCGTTTCTGACCTGCTCGTCGTGCAGCCCCAGTCGCTCGTCGATGCTGACCGGTCGCTACCCCAACTCGACCGGCGCGGCCGAACTCCATCCGCCGCTGCCCGCCGATGCGGTTCGGAGTCCGAGCTACGTCGAAATGCTGCTGTTGCACGAACGGGGCGAGCTCGACGAGATCGTTGCCGATGTCTTTCGCGTTCCTCGGTCGCCTGAGGAGCTGTATCTGTGGCGCGACGATCCGTACTGCACCAAGAACGCGGTGGAACGCGCGGAGCTGAGCCCCCTGCGAGACGAACTGCGCGAGGCCCTCGAGGGCTGGCGAGAGGAAACGGGAGATCGGTTTCCGGGAGCCGAACAGCTGCCGCCGGACAAGTACGACCGTCGGACCGGTCGACTCCCCGACAAGCCGTAAGGACGAGTCGATCCGATGCCGGACGACCTGGCGCTCAGGCAATGAGTGCTCCTGCGCGTTGCGCTGTGGGCTGTCCCGTGGGCCCGGCCACTCCGTGGCCGAGGCAAGGTTTCGTTGCGACACCGCATGAGCTTCGCAGTGTCCACGGTGTCGGCATTCGCCCGACCGCGGGCTCGGAGAGCCCGGGGCCACATCGGAACGACGTCGCCCCCTC
>CAZZBI010000097.1:1154-15734 GCA_964652385.1 uncultured Pirellulaceae bacterium
GCGAACACTCGTTGTCGCTCGGCCGCGCGTCGGGGACGACGCGGGCCTACGTCGGACAACGCGGCTGACGTGGGCCCGGCCACTCCGTGGCCGAGGCAAGGTTTCGTTGCGACACTGCACGAGCGTCGCTGCGTGAACGGTGTCGGCATTTGCCCGACCGCGGGCTCGGAGAGCCCGGGGCCACATCGGAACGACGTCGCCCCCTCGTTGCCACGGATCGTCCCGAGCCGCGGGTGGGCGACGTCGATTCGGTTCACGCTGCGCTGTTTCGCGAACACTCGTTGTCGCTCGGCCGCGCGTCGGGGACGACGCGGGCCTACGTCGGGCGACCGCAGAGGGTCGCAGCGTCGGTTCGACCGAGGCCGCAGAGGACCCCTGCGCTTGGCGCTACGGGCTGGGAAATTTGAGGCGCGGAGACCCCTTGCTGACGCGGCGGGCTGGGAGGGCGCCGAGGCGTTTCGAGACGCTCAGACGTCCAGGTTGCGGACGTCGAGGGCGTACTTTTCGATGAACTCGCGGCGCGGTTCGACCTTGTCCCCCATCAGCACGCGGAACATCTCGTCGGCCGCTCCCGCGTCCTCCATCGTCACCTTCACCAAGGTCCGGTTGGCCGGATCGAGGGTCGTCTCGCGCAGCTCCTCGGCATTCATTTCGCCGAGACCCTTGAAGCGAGTCACGGTCAGCCCCTTTTCTCCGGCCGCTCGAACCGCGGCGAGCAATCCGCGCAGATCGTCCAGGCCGATCTCGTTCTCGCCGCGACGCAGCACGTAGCGACTGGTGTCGAGTCCGGTTCGATCGGCCGGCATCAGCGTCTCGAGATCGAACCCCATCTGCCTGAGCTCGTTCAGGCAGTGGTTGATCGTCTTCACCTCGTGCAGTTCGTTGATCACCAACCGATCGGGATTCCGATCGTCCGTCTCGCCGTCGGTCTCGCTCTTCGCTTCGGGATGGGCTTCGAGGAACTGATCGAGTTCCTGCCGAGTCGTCATCCAGAACTCGTTGCGTCCCAGAAAGACGTGATAGACCGGCAGCCGTCCCGTCTCGAGATTCATCCGGACCGCGTGCGTCCTGAGGCTGATCCCTCGTCGCTCGAGCGCGACGATCGAATCCTCGAGCACCGCCAGCGTCCGGCAGAGCGCGACCATCGCTTCGCCCTCGATCAGCCGCCCGTCGCGCGGATCGAAGACCGAATCGTCCAGTCCGCGCTGCAACAGCTGCGACTTCATCTCGTCCTCGCTCTGCACGTAGTACGTCTCCTTCTTCGACTTGACGCGGAAGAGCGGAGGCTGAGCGACATAGACGTGTCCCCGCTCGATCAGCGTGTTCATCTGCCGGTAGAAGAAGCAGAGCAGGAGCGTCCGGATGTGCGAACCGTCGACGTCCGCATCGGTCATGATGATGATCTTGTTGTACCGACGCTTCGAGAGATCCTGATCCGATCCGACGCCGCAACGGATGGCGTTGATCATGCTCTGGACCTCTTCGTTCGCGAGCACCTTGTCCTCGCGCGCCTTGTAGGCGTTGATGATCTTGCCTCGCAGCGGCAAGATCGCCTGGAACTCGCGCAGGCGACCTCCCTCGGCGCTGCCGCCGGCCGAGTCACCCTCGACCAGGTACAGCTCACAGCGCTCCATGTCGTTGCTCAGACAGTCCCGCAGCTTGCCGGGAAGTCCGCTCCCGCCGAGCGCACTCTTGCGGCGGACCAGTTCGCGCGCCTTCTTCGCCGCCTCGCGCGCTTCGGCCGCCTGGATCCCCTTGCGCAGGATCACCTTGGCGGTCGACGGGTTCTCTTCCAGGTACTTCGTCAGGAAGTCGCCCGTCACGCTCTGGATGACGCTCTCGACCTCGCCGTTGCCGAGCTTGGTCTTGGTCTGCCCTTCGAACTGCGGATGAGGAACGCGAACCGAGATGACGACCGTCAGCCCCTCGCGGAAGTCCTCGCCGGTGACGTTGATGTTCTTGAACAGGTTGTTGGCGCGGCCGTAGTTGTTCAGACAGCGAGTCAGCGCGGCACGGAACCCGGACAGATGCGTTCCGCCTTCGTGCGTGTGGATGTTGTTCGCGTAGGTGTGGACGTTCTCGGTCAGCTCGGCCGTGTACTGCAGCGCGATCTCGTAGCCGATGCCGTCGGTTTCGCCCGTCAAGTAGATCACTTCCTTGTGGAGCGCGTCGCTCGAGCGATCCAGATACTCGACGAACTCGATGATTCCGCGCTCGAATCGGAACTCCGCCGACTCGCCGTTCCGTTCGTCCTTGAAGCAGATGCGGACGCCGCTGTTGAGGAACGCGAGTTCCTGCAGTCGCTTGTGGAGGACCGAATACTCGAACTTCGTGTTGGGAAAGATCAGCGGATCGGGCTTGAAGGTCGTGCGGGTTCCGTTCCGATCGCTGTTGCCGGCGCGACGCACCTGCCCGGTCGGCACCCCTCGCTCGTACTCCTGCTGAAAGACGCCGCCGTCGCGCCGGACTTCGACGTTCGCCCACTCGGAAAGGAAGTTCACCACGGTGACGCCGACCCCGTGGAGACCGCCCGACGTGACGTACGCTCCCTTCTGGAACTTGCCGCCGAACTTGAGGACGGTCATTACCCCCTCGAGCGTCGACACCTCGCGTTCCATCTCCTGGCTGAGCTGCTCGTGGATGTCGACCGGAATCCCTCGGCCGTCATCCTCCACGGTCACCGAGCCGTCGGTGTTGATCGTGACGCGCACGGTCGTCGCGAACCCCGCCATCGCCTCGTCGATCGAGTTGTCGACCACCTCATAGACCAGGTGATGCAACCCGCGGAGCGTCGTGTCGCCGATGTACATGCCGGGCCGTTCGCGAACGTGATCGCGATCGGACAGGTGCTGCAGGTCGGCCGCCTTGTAGTCGGCCTTTCCCTTGGACGACGACATCTGCTTCTCGGAGTTCTCTTCGGGCTGGTTCATGCGAGCATTACCTTCTGGATCGGGGATGCCGTCGGCGTTCATTCCGTTTCGCCGATGCGGAATCGCAAGTCCTTGATCGGGACGTTGTAGGCGGGGGGAGCGAGACGGCGGAGGATCTCGCGCTTTCGGAAGGTCAGTTCGGTCAGCGAAAGGGAATCGGCGACGACGATCTCGAGGACCCCTCGAACCAGTCGTCCGCAACGGGCCTTGTTGCGGAACTCGTCGGGGACCGCCGCCGACCACGCCTCTTCCAGTTCGCGCCGCTGACCGAGCTGAGCGAACTCCTTGCGGGCAAGCAGTCGGCGGATCGCGGTGCGGGCATGAGGGAGCGCCGAACGGGTCCGCCGCTTCGCTTGGAAGTCGGCTTCAGCCGCCCGAAAGTCCTCCTCATCCCACCGATCGACCACGACTGGCTCCCGACATCGATATTCGAACGTCGACCCGAACGACGGCCGCTCAGCGACGATCGCGAGCCAACGGCATGATCACGTACGCATAACCGTCTTCGGTCGTACAGAGCGCCGCCCGCTCGGCCCCCTCGACCTCCATCGTGAAGGTGCTCGACGAGTCGAGCGCCCGCAGGAAGTCCAGGAAGAAGCGGTAGTCGAGCGTGATCGAGAGCTTCTCTCCGTCGTACGAGATCGGCAGATCGACCTTCGATTCGCCGATGTTCGCACAGGCGAGATCCAAGCTGACGGTACCGGCATCGAACGCGAAGTCGACCCCTCGCGATTCCTGATCGGCGACCACGACCGACTGACGAATGGCGCTGATCAGCGCGTCGACCGGCAGCGTGATCCGGACCGCACCGGCTCGTTCCCCCGGAAAGACGTCTCGCCACCGCGGAAACCGCCCTTCGACCAGACGCGAATAGAGAACGGTGCGGCCGCAGCGGACGAGGATGTCGTTGGAGCGCGGAGCCAGGTGGACGGGAGAGTCGTCGTCGGGAAGGGACTTTTCGAGGAGCGAGATGGCCGCGGTCGGCACGATCGTCATCGTCTCGGTCGACAGATCGCCGACCTTCTCGGCCGCGCCGCTCATCTTGGCCAGACGCCGTCCGTCGGTCGCCACCGCCACGAGTTCTCCCGATCCGTACTCGAGCAGGACTCCCCCGAGCGCGAAGCGACTGCTTTCGTTGTCGGTCGCGAAGACGGTGCGGCGGAGCATCCGCTTCAGCACCCCGGCACGGATCGTCAGATACGCCTCTTCGTCGAACGAGGCGACGGGAGGGAACTCGTCCGGATCGCGAGCCTGGAGCGTCACCTTGGTCTGATGACCGCGGATCACGATCCGATCGCCGTTGAGTTCGATCGTCAGCGTCTCGTCCTTCGTCTCGCGAAGCAGCGGCAGGACGCGCGAGACGGGGAGCAACGCGACGCCCGGCTGGATCACCTTGACGTCGACCGCTTCCAGACGCATGCCGACTTCGTTGTTGGTGGCCAACAGGATGGTGAACGCCGGAGTCGCCTCGATCCGGATGTTCTCCAGGACCGGCTTGGTGCTGCGCGACGGAGCGACGCTGCCGACGATCGCGAACGACTCCAGAAACGTCTCGCGTCGGATTTCGATCTTCACGTGCGTGAGCCTCTACGGGTTGGTTTCGCGCGGGAGAACTCGTGTCCGATCGCCGTTCGATGGACGATCGGGCGTGCGGTTCTCCTGCCTTCTCTTCTTTTCGTTTACGAATTCGACAGTAGCAGGATGAGGTGGGCGAACGGACGTCGAGCGAGCGTCCGAACGGAGCGCAAACGGCCCGTGCTGCGGAAGTTGCGCGTCCGGTACCCGGCGTGGAAAAGCGGTCGGTTCGACGTCGCGCTGCGCGTCGGCGAATCGTCGCGCCGCGGCCGACGGCGGCGCGTCGTTCGGCGCCGTTCGCGTCGATCGGTCGAACGACCGACACCGTCGACGATCGGCCGACAGGTTCTCCACCGGAGGACGTCCGTTCATGTCCGTCCCTCCGTCGTTCGTGCGCTCGGCGGAGCGATCGACAGGCTGTCGCACACCTTGCGGATCAGCTCGTCGACTTCCGGATCCTTGCCTCGTTGCTGATCGATCTTGCGACAGGCGTGCAGCACCGTCGTGTGGTCCCGATGTCCGACCAGGCGGCCGATCGATTCGAGACTCGCTCCCTGCAGCGATCGGACGAGCCAGATCGCGACGGAGCGAGCCAGCACGATCGAACGGCGACGGGAGGTTCCCTTGAGATCACCGACTCGCACGTCCGCTTCCTTCGCCACCGTGCGGATCACCAGCGCCGGATCGATCTCGCCGGTCGGTGCGGACGATCGACGCAGCGCTTCGATCAGCGAGCGGGGGAGCGGTTCCGACTCGGCCATCGTCTCGATCAGACCGCGAACCGCCGAATCCCATTCGGACAGTGTTCCGCACGGTTCGTCGAGCCACCGGCGCAGCTGTTCCGCGTCGATCAGGTCGATGCGCAGACCGAGTTCATGGCGGAGTATCGATTCGCGCAGTCGACGCGGCGGAGCGGTGAAGGGGACCGAAAGGCCCGACATCAGCCGACCCGACAGCGGAGCCGACCAGCCGTTCTGCGGCAGAGGCAGGCGCGGGAGAACGATGACGATCGGCCGCCGATCCGCGGCCGCTCGATCGAGCAGTCCGGCCAGTTCGCGCCCTGACGCCGATTCGTCCGAGAGCGGTTCCGGCGAGTCGAGCACCAACAGATCGCAACGATCGGTCCGATCGCGAAACTCGGGGAGCGAGTCGGTGGTCGTCGCGCGACCGACCGCACGAGCGAAGTCCTTGCCGCCGAGCGACTGGACGACCGCCGGACGATCGTCGCGACGAATCCCTCGTACGATCTCGTCGAGCCAGCGAGACAGACCGCACGACGACGAACCGATCAGCAGGTACGGAGAGAACTCGGGGTCCAGCCGCAGCAGCGCACTCCGCGCGAACTCGATCAACGGCGATTCGACGGCCGCTGCGACGATCGGGTTCGTCGAGGGTCCGGCGTGATCGGGCATCGGCGGCACGAAGAGGGTGGGCACGGCGTCGGCTACGCTCCGCGACACGGTGCGATGTCGGTCAACGAGGGACCGGCAAGAGAGAGGCCCGCGAAAGGGCACGGTCGCTGACTCGAACGGCTCGCTTCCGGCCGTCGCGCTCCGCCACCGGCGAACGATCGCGGATCGGACGGACGACCCTCCCTGCCGAGCCCGGCGATTATATCGGTTTCGCACGCCCCGAGCGAGGCGGGACGAGGGGTTCCGCAGAGCAGGACGATCAACGCAAGTGCTTGACGGCGTTGAGGATCAGATGAGCGGCCCGAGGGGCATCGGAGGGGGACTGAAAAACCCCGAAGCCGAACCGGACCGCGCCGGCGATCCAGGGGTCGGGGAGCCCCATCGCGGCGAGCGTTTCCGAGGGGCGAGACGAGCCGCTGGCACAGGCCGAACCGGTCCCGCAAGCGACTCCCGCCATGTCGGCCGCCATCACGAGCGCCTGACGATCGATCCCCGGAAAAGCGACGCAACTGGTCTGAGGCAACCGATCGACCTCGCTGCCGATGATCTGCGGAGCCGCGGCTCCCAGGTCACTCCCCTCGGTCAGCAACGTTCGTTCGAACGCATCGCGCAGGCCTCGGACGCTTTCCCGGAACGTCTCGGCCGAATCGAGGTACCACTCGAGGGCAGCGACCGCTCCGGCGAGAAGTGCGAGCGGTTCGGTACCGGGGCGGAGCTCCTGCTGTTGGAATCCGCCGATCATCGCCGGGCGGAGCGTCGCGTCGCTTCGCAGGACGAGCGCCCCGATCCCGACCGGTCCGTGGAATTTGTGCGGAGCGACGGTCATCGCCGTGACTTCGGTATCCGCAAACGAGACGGGGACCTTCCCGATCGCCTGAACCGCGTCGGTATGGCAGGGGACCCCCGCGGCTCGGCAGAGGGCCCCGATTTCGGCGATCGGTTGAATCACTCCGGTCTCGTTGTTGGCCGCCATGATGCTGACCAGCCGAGTCGTTTCGTCCAGCCGAGCCGCGACCGACTCGGGACGGACGACCCCGTAACGATCGGGGGCGACGACGATCAGTCGATGTCCGAACCGCTCGGCCGCCGCGATCGCCGCTCGACGGATGCTCGGATGCTCGATCGCCGAAACGACGAGCGACCCCGGTTCGGTCGCTCCGAGGCCATGGAGCGCCAGATGATTCGCTTCGGTCCCGCCCGACGTGAGGACCAGTCGATCCGCAGGGAAGCTCGCGATCCTCGCTCCGACTCGCGCCAGGAAACGATCGCTGAGCGAGCGGAGTTCCGCCGCGGCCCGCTGTCCGCATCGATGCGGACTCGACGGATTGCCGACGACATCGCTCCAGACTCGGGTCATCGCTTCGAGAGCGACCGGAGCCAGAGGGGTCGTGGCGTTATGGTCCAGGTAGAGCATCAGCGCGAGCGACCATCGTCCGGCACGGACATCGGCACTTCCTCATCGGTCGAGTTTCCCTCGGATCCGCTCGTCGCGGAATCCGGTTCGGTCGCCGAGTCGGCTTCGATCGACACTGACGCCGCTTCGTCGGTCGTGGCGTCGATCGGGTCGGGGGAGGTGGCCGGATCAGGATCGGTGGCCGGCGGAGCGGGGTTTCGTACGGAGAAGGGTTCGTGAGCGAGTTCGGCCAGACGGGAGCGAGTCGCGTCGTCGGTCGTCCGCTCGGCCGCGGCAGTCAGGATGCGAGTCATCTCGGCATCGATCACCCCTTCGGGATCGGACGGAGGATCGCCGTCGAAACGGGCGATCAGCCCGGGGATCTCGTCGAAGAGATCGAGTCGAGCGAGTTCGACGACAGCGGGAAACAGGGATCGTCCGGCGACCGGATTTCGATCGATCCAGGCGTTCCAGCGACGATCGAAGTTCTGATCCTCGATCAGTCGGAGCCAGGCGGCGGCTCGTTCGTGCTCCGATCGTTCGTCCTGTCCGAGACGGGCGAGGATCCAAGGCCGATCGGCCTGATCATCGTTCGGCAGCCAGCCTCGCGTCCGAATCGAACGAAGCAGATCGGACGAGATCGGCTCGTGAATCAGTCCGGAACGCTGAGCGCCGTTGAACGGGCTGCGCATGTACAGAAATCGTCGCGCCTCGAACCGCCCGGCATGAAACTCGGTTCCGCTGACCGGAACGCCGACCCGATCGATCAACCAGATCACCCCTCCGACGATCGTCAGAACGAGCAGGGCGACGAACGACCCCACCACGATCAGCGCGAGGCGTCCGGTGCGGGTGGAAGTGTCGTCGTCGGCCATGCGGATCGACTCCGTCAGGCAAGCCGGTGTTCGGCCGTCGGCGAAAGGGGCACGACGAGGACGAACGTTCGGCGATCATCGGCCCGGAACGTATCGAACGAACCGTCGTTCGGCACGCCGGATGCGGCCGCCGATCGGCGGGTTACGGACGATTGTAGTCGCTCGGCGAATCGCGGGAGATCGCCAGGCGCCGACGGAGGCGGGCATGTGCCCGGCGGCTCGCCGATGAGCCGCTCGGGAACCGGCTTGCCGAAGAGATCGTCGCGACGCGGGGGAGCGGCCTTGCCAAAGATCCACGGTCGCGCAAATACTCTCGAGCAAGGAACGAGGCGTCGGGTGCGATCCGGCGACGAATCGGGTCCCGAACGGTCCGTGAGTCGCGAGGCCGGCATGAGACGTTCGCAACCGAGGGAGTCGGGCTACGGACCCGTCGCGGGTCGAAATCGATCGGCGATCGGATGGCGCTGGGCGTGGCGAGTCGACTCGGGCGAGGGGTCGGAGGCCCAGGCCGGCAAGGTCCGAACCGCTCGACGCCGGCGCCTCGAAGCGATTCTCTTTCTGGCGAGAGAGCCGCTCAACTCGCGTCGGTTGGCCCAGCTTGCCGAATTGCAGGACGGAACTGAAGCCAGATCGCTGATTCGGCGATTAAACGACCATTACCGCCGCGTCCAACGATCGTTCAGGATCGAACAGGTCGCGGGGGGATACCGCATGATGACCCGTCCGCAGTTCGCGGGCTGGCTCAGACGGACCAACGACGATTCCGGCTCCCCTCGCCTCTCTGCCCCCGCTCTCGAAACGCTCGCCGTGGTCGCCTATCGGCAACCGGTGCTGCGGGCCGAGCTGGAAGCGATTCGAGGAGTGAGTTGTGGGGAATTGTTGAGACAATTGATGGATCGTAATTTGGTACGCATCTCGGGCCGAAGCGAGGAGCTCGGTCGACCGTTTCTGTATTCGACGACTCGAACGTTCCTGACCGCCTTCGGTTTGAACTCTCTGGATGACTTGCCGCCCGCCTCGGTCGATCGTCGATCGCCTGTTGGCGTTGACCCACAGCCGGGGGTCTCAGCGAGTGCCGACGCGCATGCAGTTGCTATCCCATCGCAGGAGGACGCAGACGTGACCGTAACCGCCAAGCGCTCGACGATCGCTAACGAAGAACTCGAGCTGAAGACCCTCGCTCTGGTCCCCGCCATCGTCGCGGCGGATGAGGACGACGACTTCGCGTTCGACGACGAGGAAGAGGACGACGAGGACGACGACGAGGAAGAGGAAGAGGACTTCGAGGACGAAGAGTACGAGGACGACGAGGAATTCGACGACGACGACGAGGATGACGACGACTCGGACGACGAGGACGAGGAGTGGGTCGAAGTCGAAGACGAAGAGGGTGAGGAGTCGGAGGACGAGGAGTCCGAAGACGACGAAGAGCTGGAAGACGAAGACGAAGAAGAAGAGTGGGACGAAGAGGAGTCGGACGAGGAAGAGTGGGACGACGAAGACGAAGATGAAGACGAGGAAGAGGAAGAAGAAGAGTGGGAATGACCCCCTCGGAACGGACTCGTTCCTGAGTCGTTGACGAACGAAACACCGAAGGACGGTCCCCAGAGGCCGTCCTTGGTCGTTTCTGCAGTCACCCGCCCGCAGCGGCAGCAACGCCCTCCGCGCCCCCCCCCAGCCCGCCGCGTCAGCAAGGGGCCCTCCGCGCCCTCCAGCCCGCCGCGTCAGCAAGGGGTCCTCCGCGCCCTCCCCAGCCCGCAGCGCCAAGCGCAGGGGTCCTCCGCGCCCTCCCCCGCCCGCCGCGTCAGCAAGGGGTCCTCCGCGCCCTCCCCGCCCGCCGCGTGCAACGGGCCGAGCGCTCTCAGTCGCGCAGCTGGAACAGACGCCGGACCGCTTCGATCAGCGACGAGTGGTTCGGTTCGGCGGCGTCATCGCGAAGCGATTCGAGCGGCGGATGGAGAATCTTCGCGACGAGGCGATCGAAGGCGTAGCGGATCTCCTTCCGTTCGCGTTCGTCGAGCCCTTCCAGGCGGTTGAGCAGTCGTTCGAGTTCGATCCCCTTCAGCTCGTCCGCCTTTTCCTTCAGCTGCCGGATGGTGCCGGCCGAAGCACGGTATTCCGCTTCCTTCAGGAACCGCTTCGCCTCGTCCTCGACGATCCGTTCGGCCTTGGGGAGTTCCTTCTTGCGGGCCCGCAGGTTCTTGTCGCACTGTGCCTGGAGGTCGTCGACCGAGTAGAGGTAGACGTTCAGGCAATCGCCGATCGCCGGATCGAAGTCGCGCGGGATCGCCAGGTCGAGCACGAAGAGGATCCGTTGTTCGCGGCGCCGCTCGATGCTCCGGTACCGTTCGAGCGTGACGATCGGCTCGGTCGCTCCGGTGGTCGAGATGACCATGTCGGCGTCGGCGAGGAGTTCGATCAGCTCCTCCCAGAGATGGACGGTCGCGCCGAACTTTGCCGCCAGCTTCTCGGCGCGCTCGCGACTGCGATTCACCAGACGGATTCGCTTGGCTCCATGAGCCGCCAGGTAGGTCAGCGTCTCTTCGGCCATCTCGCCGGCACCGATGACCAGGATGTTCTTGTCGTCGAAGCGTTCGAAGATCTGCGTGGCGAGATCCGAGATCGCGACGCTCGGCACGCTGATCCGACGTTCGTGAATCCGCGTCTCGGAGGCGATCCGTTTGGCGGTCCGGATCGCTCGCTGGAAGACGGCATGCGAGATCGGCATGGCGTCGAGCACGTCGCACGACGCCTCGTACGCCTGCTTCACCTGAGACAGGATCTGCGCTTCGCCGACCACCATGCTGTCCAGGCTCGCCGCGACCCGGAACAGATGCATCACCGCATCGATGTCGGTTCGTTCGGTCAGTTCGTCCGAGATCGACTCGACCGCGACGTCTCGGCATTCGGCCAGGAACGCGATCGCCTGGTCGGCGGTCGGTTCGTCTTCCGGATCGTCACCGGCGACGTAGAACTCGGTCCGATTGCAGGTGCTCAGCAGGACCGCTTCCCGCCGCGGAAACTTCTCGCGATGCCTGACCAGCGCGTCGTGGACCTGTTCGGGCGAGAACGCCAAGCGTTCGCGCACCGCAATCGACGTCTCCTTGTGACTGCAGCCGACCATCACGACCTTCATTCCTGCCGCTCCCCGGCAGCGGACTCGGCCGAGCGGTCGTCGGCCGTCGCGCCGGCGGGGTCGGAAGAGGCGTTCGGCGCGTCGACCCGCGTGCCGTGGCTGGTCGACACGACCAACGCCAGTTCGAGCAACAGGAACAGGAACGACGCGACGACCAGATAGGCGACCTTCCGCCCATGGCGAGCCGGACGATACATCCCTTGGAAGATCAGCGTTCCCAACAGCCAGGCCAGCAGCACGCCGCTGGTCCAGACGACCGGATCGCTCCACTCGATCGCCATCCGATTCCGGTCCGAGCGAAGCAGGTTGAGCACGATGCCCGACAACAGTCCGACCGCCAGGAGCGCCGACGAGACGACCAGCGACCGCTCGCCGGTCCGTTGCAGTCGTTCGAGACTGGGGAGCGGAAGACCGCGCCACGGAGCCCGCTTGCGCTTCAGCTGTTCGGCGTGGAGCAGGTACATCAGCCCGGCGAGAAAGCCGACACAGACGCCGACCGTACCGAGCAGCAACGCCATGCCATGGACGAAGCCCCAGATCGAAAGCGTCCCCTCGGGCGTGAAGCTCGGGAGCGAGCGCAAACGCCCCGCGACACCGATCGACGCGAGGACCAGCGGCAGCAGGAACGTGGCGTAGGCGAGTTTCGGGAAGCGGATCATCACCAGCAGCGACGCGACCGCCAGCAGCCAAGCCAGGATCAGACCCCAGGCATGCCAGCTGCCGAAGACGGTTCCCTGCCCGAGATCGATCCGCGCCTGGAAGATCAGGAACGACGTGTGAGCGACCAGGCCGAGCGCGACGCATCCGATCGAGAGGCCATGCCGGATCCGGGCTCGAAACGACACGCGAGCCAGTTCGAGCGCCCAGGCGAGCGCGTAGCTGAAGCCGAAGCAGGAGATCGTGACTCGGCTGAGCAGATCCACGCGCGGTCTCGGGAGGGGGAGGCGGGACGACCGGTACCGAATCGCCCGATTATAGACGGGCGAATCACCTTGCCGTAGGGCGACCGCCCCCGTGGGCCCGGGGCCACCGGGAAAGCCGACCTCGTCGTGCGACGACAAAGGGTCGCAGCGTTGGAACGACAGAGGCCACTGAGGGGCCCTGCGCTTGGCGCTGCGGGCTGGGGAGGGGAGCGGGGTGGGGAGGGCGCGGAGGACCCCTTGCTGACGCTGCGGGCTGGGGAGGGCGCGGGGTGGGGAGGGCGCGGAGGGCCCTTGCTGACGCGGCGGGGTGGGGAGGGCGCGGGGTGGGGAGGGCGCGGGCTGGGGAGAGCGCGGGGTGGGGAGGGGGCTGTGGGCCGTTAGGCCAGCAGTGACGGGTCGTCGATCGACGGCTTGTTGACTCGGGTCGACACTTCGACGGCGATCATCGGCTCGGGATCGGCCGGCACCAGCAGCTCTCTCAGCCGAACCTCAGGGGTGTCCGGATCGAGCCACCGGTGAGCTCCCTCTTCGTCGAGAATCACGGGCATCCGATCGTGGTACTGCGCCGCCAGCGCGTTGGCGCTGACCGTCAGCAGAGCGCAGGTCTCGAGCCGCTCTTCGCCGCGCCGACGACATTCCCATAGCCCCGCCATCAGAAACGGCTCGCCGTCGCGCCGCCGAAAATGGAACGGACGCTTGGTCGCGGCACGCTTGGTTCCCTCGACCGGTGCCGAGGTCTGCCATTCGTAATAACCGTCCGCGGGGATCACGCAGCGCCGCTTGCGGAACGGCGTCCGGAACGACGGTTTCTCGTGCACCGACTCGCTCCGCGCATTGATCATCCGCGATCCGATCTTCGGATCGTCGGCCCAGTTCGGCACCAGTCCCCAGCGGAGCCAGGCGAGGCCGCGATCGTCGGACAGCGGCACGTCGTTCGACTGAAACCCGCGAATCGCCGCGATCGGCTGCGTCGGAGCGATGTTGTAGCGCGGCTCCCAGACCGGCGTTTCGGGAATGCCGAACCGCTGCGCGAGCACCGCCATCGGAGTCCGCAAGGTGAAGCGACCGCACATCGCAGGTCCCCGCCATATCGATTCGACTCTCGCCGCGGCGACCGTCGACCGCGAACGTTCCCTATCGTAATCCGCCTCGTGAACCGCCGATCGATCGGATCGGCAGGGGGGGGACAGGCGGATCGGTTCGGGCGCCGTCGTCACGAACGGAACGACGAGCGGTCCGCCGGACGACGTTCCGAGCGACCTCGTGCGACCTCGATTTGACCCCTTGGCCCGTTCGACGTAGGCATCCCTTTGACCTCGATCGACTCGCGTCGAGCGGCCGGACGCCCTCCCAGCGGCGAACCTTCCGCTCACGGCGGTGTCATCGACGACGGAAACCGCACTGCTGCCGGCGTACCGATCGCTCGGGGAGCCGAACCGCATCGAGTGTTCGACCGACTCCGAGCCGTTCTTCCGACTCGCCGGAATACCTCGCGATGATCCTTCCCCTGATCGACCCCACCTCACCGCTCCCCTCGACCGCCGATCCCTGCTCATGGATCGACGCCCTGCAGGCTCGTATCGACGAAGCGGATCGCGAACAGGCTGCAGCGTCGTCCGAGCCGCTTCCGCCGCCGAGCGTCGGCGAGCGACGGCGCGACAAGCGCCGACCGTATCCGCAGCCTTTCTATCTGACGCCGATCGACCCGCAGGGAGAACCGCAGCGCGAGCGGACCTTTTCGGTGATCGGCCGCAATCTGTCGGAGCACGGCGTCGACTTCTATGCCGACCGACCGCTCCCCGACCGCTATCTGATCGCCTCGTTCCCGCTCCCGAACGGCGAGTGGATGTCGTACGTCGTGCAGTTGACCTGGTGCCGCTTCAATCGCTTCGGCTGGTACGACAACGGCGGGAGATTCCTGCGGACCGTTCCGAGTCCGATGGGGGTCGAGGGCTGATCGATCGAGCAGGGGTCGAGACGAGGTCGCGAATCGACGCGGACGCTCGCGTCACTCCGAACCGCCGTCGGTCGTCGATCGAGCGACGTCGCTCGGCCGATCGTCCGTCTCGAGAAAGTCGGGCCACAAGCTGTCGCTGATCAGCAGTCCGCGCGGCGTCAGTCGGACCCGTCGGTCCCGCTCGACGAACCAACCCTGTTCGAGCGCCCGATCCCAAGCGACCGGAGCGAGGGATCGAGCCGTTCGGCCGGTGGCGAGAGCGAACGCCTCGAGATCGACCCCCTCCAGGCGGCGCATGCCGAAGACGAAGCGATCGCGCGCCCGCCGCTCGGGATTCAGCGCGTCGCGCTCCGCGACCGGCGAAAGGCCTTGCTTCAGC
>CAZZBI010000098.1:0-2809 GCA_964652385.1 uncultured Pirellulaceae bacterium
TGGATCCCGGGGATCATCCAGTACGCGACCGTTCGCGGGCCGCTGGTCCATCTGGCGGTGATCGGTCTGGTCGACAAGGAAGTGCTCGAGGATCCCAACTTCACGCTCGTCTTCGGCGAACCGAACGTGATCGGCCATCTCGTTTCGGTCACCTCACTGACCATCGTCGCGCTGCTCGCCTCGCTCTGGCTCATCCGGACCCGCGAATACGCGACGACTCAGGAAGTCTGATCCCCTTTTCTCCGTACCGATCGCGACCAGGACGTTCGACGTGCGACTTCTGCTGACCAACGACGACGGATTCGATGCGCCGGGCCTGAGGCAGATGATCGAGGTGGCGCGCGAATTCGGTGAGGTCGTCGTGGCGGCGCCGGCCCAGTGCTGGTCCGGCTGCGGTCATCGGATCCGAACCGACGGACCGATCGAGGTCGACGAAGTCGCGCCCGGCGAGTTCCGGATCCATTCCTCTCCGGCCGACTGTGTCCGTCTGGCGATCGCCGAGCTGATCGGGCCGGTCGATCGAGTGCTGGCCGGCATCAACGACGGCGGCAATCTCGGCGCCGACGTTCACGTGTCGGGGACCGTCGCTGCGGCCCGTGAAGCGGCGCTCTTCCGGATCCCCGCCGTCGCCCTCTCGCAGTATCGAGCCGCAGGAGGGCGTTCGACCTGGGACGATTCGGGACGACTTGTCCGCCGCGTGCTGCGCGAGTTCCTGGAACCGATCGCGCCGGGAGAGCTGCTGAACATCAATCTTCCCGATCTCGCTCACCTCGATCGAGGTGACGCTTGGCACGATGCGGTCGCGATCGTCCCCTGCCCCGTCGACTCCCACCCGCTCCCCTATCGCTATCGGCGCGATGGGAATCGCTTCCGCTACGCCGGCGACTATCACGGTCGCGAGCGACATCCCGAATCGGACGTGGCACGCTGTTTCGGCGGAGCGATCACGCTGACGCGGCTGCCGGTCGCGAGCGATCGCTGATCCGCCTTCGAGCGCGTCAGGACTCGCCGGAGGTGATCGCGCGCTCGGACCGTCGGTCGGCGACGTGTTGCTCCCGGGCGACGAGCGGCTCAGCGGCGACCAGCGGCTCCGTCGCCCCCTCGTCCCCGTCGAGGCGTGACGATTCGCGGCGCACCTGTTCGCCGCGCAGCACCTTGGTCGTCGGCGGCGCCGCGACTCCCAAGGCCACGCGATTCCCCGAGATGCGCGTGACGACGATCCGGATCTCGCCGCCGATCAGGATCTCTTCGTCGCACTTGCGGCTCAGGATCAGCATGCGGGCGCTCCCTTCCCACGAACGATCGGTCGCGACGACCGCGACTTGCGACCGGCGCCGACGACCGACTTCGGCCATCGCACGGCGGCAGGTGCTCGGCGATCGAATGCGCTTCGGACGAGCGCTCGGTGCCGGCCGATCGCACTCCAGACGCCGACCGCAATTCGGATGCCGGATCGCGGCTCGCACGACGGCTCGCTCTCGGTCCGCATCGTGCCGCCGCAAGTTTCGCGGAGTGATCGAGCCCATGACTCGTCCGCATCGCCGACTCGTTCCGGCGGGCGCTCGCGCCTCGAAACGAGACGTCGGTCTCGTTTCGGAACGCGGTTCCCCTTGTTTTGCTCTCGACGCGGCGGTACGATCCCAAGGACGTTTTGGAGAGTCAAAAACGATGATTCGCGAGCTTGAAAACCAGCTCCTTTCTCGGCGTTTCGCGGTCCGACGCCAGTCGCTGCGGCGTCTCTGCGCCGTGCTGAGCGCGGCCGTGGCCGCGGCTTGGCTCGGGCCGATCCCTGCGGCTGAGGCCGCTCGGATGTCGCAACCGGAGCGGTTCGTCGCCGTCTGCTCCACGACTCAAGTTGCCGACTTCGTTCGACAGGTCGTCGGCGATCGCTGGGAAGTCGTCTGTGTGCTCGCTCCCGGACAGGATCCGCATACGTACCAGACGACGACCGACGATGCGCGGCAGGTGGCTCGCGCGACCCTCTGCTTCGAGAACGGTTGGCATCTCGAAGGAGCCGACTGGATGCGGAAGCTTGCCGAGAATGCCGGGAAGCCGATCGTCACCTGCGTCGACGGGCTCGAGCCGCTGGTGATCGAAGAGGAAGGGCGAACGACGAACGACCCGCATGCCTGGTTCTCGCCGGCGAATGCGGCTCACTATGTCCGCGCCATTCGCGATGCGGTCGTCGGGATCGATCCGGAACATGCGGCGGAGTATCGGGCGCGAGCCGACGCGTATGTCCTGCAGCTCGGGGCACTGCATCAGTGGGCGCTCCGGCAAGTGGCCGACATCGCGCCCGAACAGCGGATTCTGATCACCAACCACGATGCGTTCGGCTACTTCTGTCGCGACTACGGGTTTCGCGCCGTGACGCCGGTCGGATGGTCGACCAAGGACGAGATCGGCGGCGGAGCGTCGATCGATCGGCACGACGAGGTGGTCCGCACGGTCCGCTCGGCCGGAGTCCGTTCGATCTTCGTCGAGACGAGCATCAACCCGCGGATGATGCAGCAGCTGGCGGAAGAGACCGGAGTCGTCGTCGGCGGCACGTTGTTCAGCGATTCGATGGGGGCCGCCGACTCGGCCGGCGAGAGCTACGTCGGGATGATGCGCGAAAACGTGTTGCGGATCGTTTCGGGGCTGGCGATCGAACCGATCGCGCCGGTTCGCTCGCCGATCGACGCTCCGGAGCGCTGACGATGAGAATCGTGGCCGTGATCGCCGGCGCGCTGCTGTTGGTAATGCTGATCGAAGGGTATCTGTCGCTCGCTCGGCGCGCCCGGCCCCTCCCTCCCGAACTCCCTCGATG
>CAZZBI010000098.1:2819-15700 GCA_964652385.1 uncultured Pirellulaceae bacterium
TCCCGACGTGGACGAGGTGATCATCGAGCTGACGCCGTCGTTCGCGGCCGAACCGGGGCCCTGGTCGGGCGAGCCGGGGTTGCGGTTCGAGGTGCGAGGACTCGGTCGGACGCTCGTCGCCGATCACGAGCCGATCGCGCCGTTCGAGACGCGTCGCTACCGGCTCGATACCGCGCTCCCCGCCGGGATCAACGAACTCTGGTGCGCCGCCTACGCGGGACCCGACGCCGCGATCGCCGAGGAACTGGCGACGATCGACACGAGCGAAACGGACGCTGCCGCCGCGGCCCCTCGCCGCGCACTGCGCGTGCGGATCGGACGCCATGGTCGCTGGTGGGTCGATCGGACCTTCTGGTCGATCCCGGCGGGGAGCCCGAGCGGAGCGGTCCGATTCGAGATTCCGCTTCCGACTCGGACCGAAGTCCCTCACGCGCGCCGTTCGGACGTGTCCCTGCCGGTCGCGGTCTCGGATCGGCGAATCGGATCGCACCTCGCGGCTCCGAGTCCGACCGAGGAGGCGCTCGCATGACGCTCGACTCGCCGCGCGATCGCGCCGGCTCGGCATCGTCCGACCCCGCCACCTCTCCGATCGCCTCGAACGCGTCCCCGTCGACTCGCGCCGATCACCAGCCGGCGGGACGCGGGGCGGCGATCGAGGTGGAGCACCTGACGGTCAGTTACGGCGCGGTTCCGGCGCTGCTCGACGTCTCGTTCACGGTCGGCTCGGGGGAACTGATCGGCGTCATCGGCCCCAACGGTTCCGGCAAGTCGACGCTGATCAAGACGCTACTCGGCTTTCTGGAGCCGGACTTCGGGCGAATCCGTCTGTTCGGCGAGCCGTTGTCCCGTTCGCGCGGGCGAGTCGCTTATGTGCCGCAGCGCGGCGCGGTCGATTGGGACTTTCCGGTGACGGTCCGCGAAGTGGTCCGGATGGGACGTTACGGGCATGTCCGCTGGTGGCGCAACCTGTCGGCCGAGGATCATCGGATCGCCGATCGCTCGCTCGAGCTGGTCCGGATGAGCGACTTTGCCGAGCGGCAGATCGGGCAGCTCTCCGGCGGTCAGCAGCAGCGCGTCTTCATGGCTCGTGCGATGGCTCAGGGAGGGGACGTTCTGTTGCTCGACGAGCCGTTCGCCGGAGTCGACGCGGCGACGGAACGCGCGATCCTCGATGTCCTCGTCTCGATGCGCGATGCGGGCAAGACGCTGATCGTGGTGCACCACGATCTGTCGACCGCCGCGCGGTACTTCGATTCGCTCCTGCTGCTCAAGCAGCGGCTCTACGCCCACGGCCCTCCCGACAAGGTGCTCGATCCCGAACTGTTGGCCGAGGTGTACGAGGGGCGGCTGTTGGCGGTCCCCGGCAAGGGGCCGGGGGAGAACGAGCGGGAGCGGCGCGAGGTCGGACCATGAGCGAACTGCTGCTCGACTTCCTGCGCGATCACGGGACGACGATCCGCGCCCTCGTTGCGCTCACGCTCGCGGCAACCGTCTGTGCGGTCGTCGGCTGCTTCATCGTCCTGCGCCGCATGGCGTTCCTGGCCGATGCGCTGGCGCACAGCATGCTGGCCGGCGTCGTCGTCGGCTACCTGCTGATGAAGCTCGCGTTCGGCGTCGAGGCGAGCAGCCCCGGCATGCTCGTCGGCGCGCTCCTGGCAGGACTGGCGACGGTCGGTCTGATCGGTTTCGTGACGCGCGTGTCTCGCATCAAGTCCGATACCGCGACCGGCATCATGTACACCGGCATCTTCGCCTTCGGCGGCTTCCTGGCGACCTACAAGCCGCTGTCGCAGCATGTGCAGGTCGATCTGTACCACTTCGTCGTCGGCTCGGTCCTCAGCGTGTCGGACTCGGACCTGCGGACTCTGACCGTAGTGACGATCCTGGTGCTGGGGAGCATCACCCTGTTCTATCGCCATCTGAAGCTCGTCGCGTTCGACGCGGTGATGGCGGCGGCACTCGGCATCCCGGTTCTGGCGGTCGACTACCTGCTGACCGGCTGCGCCTCGCTGGTGGTGGTGTGGGGAGTCGGCATCGTCGGCGTGGTGCTCGTCGTCGCGCTGATCGTGACTCCCGCGGCCACCGCCTACCTGCTGCACGATCGACTGGAGCGGATGATCGTGACGGCGGTCGTGGCGGGAATCGCCTCGGGCTGGATCGGCTACGCGCTGGCGACCTGGACTCGAACGGCTCCCGGTCCGGCGATCGTGGTCGTCGGCACGCTGCAGTTCCTGATCGTGCTCGTCGTCTCGCCGCGCTACGGTCTGATCGCCGATCGGATTCGTCGTTCGACTCGCGTTTCGCAGGTCCTGCTCGAGGATGTCCTGCTGCATCTGCTCAAGAGCGGTCGCGAGCGGATGACGGCCGGCGATCTGGGACGCGAGTTCGTCGGACGCGCAGCGGTCGCCCGCCGAGCGCTGCTGGCGCTCGAAGGAGCGGGGCGTCTCGAACGAGCCGAGCGCAACGCGTGGCGGCTGACCGAGAGCGGTCGCGCCGAGGCGCATCGCCTGGTCCGCGCCCATCGACTATGGGAGACCTATCTCGAGCGAGTCGGCATGCCGGCCGATTCGCTGCACGCCACCGCGCAGCGGCTGGAACACGTCAACGATCCGGCCGCGGTCGACTATCTCGACGACAAGCTCGGACACCCGCTGCTCGATCCGCACGGTGCCGAGATCCCGATCGTTCCGGGCAGCCACCAGGTCGGACGCCGGATGCCTGCCTCGGAGCTGCGCCGCGGGTTCGTCGCCCGGGTCGTCGGGTGGAGCGGCGAGGCGTCGGGCGAGCCGCTGCCGATCGGCAGCGAGATCCGCGCCGGTCGCCGCGCCGACGACGGCCGCGCCTGGATCCTGCATTCGTCCGACGGTCGGCGCGTCAGCTGCGATCACGAGACGGCCGACCGGATCGAGGTCGAGATCCTCCGCGACGAGAACGATTGAGGCCGTCGAAATCGCAAGCCGCATGGCGAGCGTTCGGACGAGCCGGGGCGTTCGGCGGGTGGGCATCTCGCCGGGGTACCAGCTACCATGGGACGGCGGTCGATGCCGCACTCGAGGAAGCCCTTCCGTGCCTTGCCCCGTTGACGAACCTCGCTCAGGAACCGCCGCGTGTCCGAGCCGAACGACCGTGATCCTTACGAACCGTCCGAACCGGTAGATGCGTGGCGCGATGCGCCGCGGGATCCGCGGTCTCCGGAAGCGGAGGGGCTCGATGCTCCTCTCCCGATCGCTCCGGCGGCGATCGGGCCGGAATCCGGAGCTTCGAAGGACGGCGGATTGAGGATCTCGCCGTCGCTGCTTCGAGGCGGAGTGGTGGACGCGTCGCACGGGGTCGTCGGCTCGACGTCGACTCCTCCCGTCACCGCCAGTTCGGGAATCGACAAGTTCGATGGTTCGGACGATCCGGCCGAATCGGCGACTCCCCCCCGTCGTTTCGGCGTGCTCGGCTACCTGATCGCCGGTCTCTGCTGGTTGCTGATCGTCGCCTATGTCGGCTACGAGATGGCCAATCCGTACGATCCGAACGCGGCGGTCGACGAGACGACCGACGTGCCGCTCGGTCCTCAGGAAGAGCTGCTCGGGATGACGCAGATCGGCCTCCGGTCGCTCATCGACGACGCGAAGCAGCGGGAGCAGATCGACAAGGACCTCGCGCGGACCGCCGACGCCGAACCGGGGCCGTATAACCTGCGCCTGGCGCGGGCCATCGTCGTCGCGGAGCTGCAGGGGCCCGAGGCGGCGCTCGAGCGACTGCGCGAGATCGATCGTCAGGCGAGCGAGCGGAACTACGTTCCGAAACCGACCGAGCTGGCGCGCCGCCAGGCGCTCGAACGACTCTTCGAGGATCTGCGTCAGGGGGACTGGGAGATGCCGGCGGTCGGCCCGACCGAACGGAACGATCTGGTCGAGCATCTCGGCTGGTACGGCGAGTTGGCGTTGGCTCCGTCCGGGGCGCCGGTTCCGCCGGAGCAACGCGATTCGCTCCTCGGCCGAGCGGTCACGTCGAGTCTGCTGATGGGGCTGATCGGCACCTCGGGGTTCGGCATGGTCGCGCTCGGCATCGTCACGCTGGTGACGGCGGTCGTCCTGGCCGCGATCGGCAAGATCCGTCTGCATCGTCGGCCGTACGTTCCGCGCGGCACGGTCTATCTCGAGACGTTCCTGCTCTGGATGGCGGCGTTCGTGCTGATGCCGCTCGGTCTGCTCTGGGTCCCGGGGCTCCCGCGGAATCTCGCCGGCATGCTCGGATCGATCGCCAGCTTGAGCGTGCTCGTCTGGCCGGTGCTCCGAGGCGTCTCGTGGAGCGACCTCCGTTCGGACATCGGGCTGCGGTGGCAATCCTCGGTGCGCGAAGTCTTCTGCGGCCTCTTCGCCTACCTTGCCGGTTTCCCGTTGGTCGCTGCTTCGTTGGTCCTGTCGCTCGTGCTGATCGCCCTCTTCGGAGACCGCCCCGAGCCGGGATCGTTCGAGTCGGAAGGAGGACCGTCGCATCCGATCCAACAGTTGGTCGCGGATGGGAGTACCGGAACGCTTCTGTTCGTCTTCGTGACCGCCGCCATCCTGGCGCCGCTGATCGAGGAGATCGTCTTCCGCGGCGTGCTCTATCGGCATCTTCGCGAAGTGACCGGCTTCGGCTGGCGGATCGTCTCGGTCGCCTTCAGCGCGGCGCTCAGCGGCCTGATCTTCGCGGCGATCCACCCGCAAGGGATCTTCCTGATTCCGGCACTCGGCACGCTCGGCGTCCTGTTCGCCGTAGCCCGCGAGTGGCGCGGAGCGCTCCTTGCGCCGATGACGATGCACGCGATCCATAACGGGATGCTGGTCGTCCTGTCGATCGTGATGCTGCGGATGGCGTAAGCGGGAGTGATGGCCGACAACGCTTCTGCCGCGAGTCGATCGTCGTGCGAGTCGATCGTCGCGCGGCGCGAGACGGCGTTTGGGAGGAGCCGGCACTCCTTGCGATGGCATGTCGCCCCTGCGCCTGACCGATCGCACGGCGTCTCGATCAGGGAGCGCGATCGTCACGGACTCGTTCGTCGGCCTTCGAGCGGCGTCGTGCCCGGTTGAAGCTCGAGCCGCCTCGTTCTAAAAACGGGCCTTCCTGCGGACGTTCGCGGTCCGGTCCCTTCCGCCGCGCTCCGGGGGCCGCCGAGGATTCGTCCCGCCGAGGGCTCGGATCGACGCGTCTTTCCCTCCGCCCCCCTTTCCTATCTCGTAGCCCATCGAGTGCTCCGCCATGGCTCGCATCAATGACCATTACCTGAAGCTCAAGGCCGGTTATCTCTTTCCCGAGATCGGTCGCCGAGTCGCTCGATTCGTGCAGGAGCATCCGGGGGCCGACGTGATCCGGATGGGGATCGGCGACGTGACCGAGCCGCTGCCGCCGGCGGTCCGAGCGGCGATGCACGAAGCGATCGACGAGATGGGAGATCGCGGGACCTTCAAGGGATACGGACCCGAGCAGGGATATGCGTTCCTGCGCGAGGCGATCGCGACGCACGCCTTCGCGTCGCGCGGAGCTCAAGTCGAGGCGGACGAGATCTTCGTCAGCGACGGTTCCAAGTGCGATACCGGCAACATTCTCGACGTGCTCGGCAGCGACAACGTCACGGCGATCACCGACCCGGTCTATCCGGTCTATGTCGATACCAACGTGATGGCCGGCCACACCGGCGCGGCCGACGCTCAGGGGCGTTACGAGGGGCTGGTCTACCTGCCGCTGACCGCCGAGAACGGCTTCGTTCCCGAGCTGCCGTCGCAGCGAGTCGATCTGATCTATCTCTGCTTCCCCAACAATCCGACCGGCGCGGTCGCCGACCGCGCGACGCTGACTCGGTGGGTCGAGTACGCGCGAGCCAACGAGTCGCTGATCCTGTTCGATGCCGCCTACGAGTCGTACATCACCGATCCGGCGATCCCGCACTCGATCTTCGAGATCGAAGGGGCGCGGGAGTGTGCGATCGAGTTCCGCAGCTTCAGCAAGGATGCCGGCTTCACCGGAACGCGGTGCGCCTACACCGTCGTCCCCAAGAGCGTGATGGGACGAGCGAGCGACGGAACGCGTCACTCGCTGCACGCGCTCTGGAATCGTCGGCATACGACGAAGTTCAACGGCGTCTCGTACGTCGTGCAGAAGGGAGCCGCGGCGACCTTCACCGACGCGGGGCGGCGCGAGGTGCGCGGGCTGATCGAGTTCTATCTCGAGAATGCCCGGCTGATCCGCGAAGGGCTCGAGGCGTGCCGCATCGACGCCTACGGCGGCGTCAACGCCCCTTACGTCTGGCTCCGTTGCCCCGGAGGGATGACGAGCTGGGAGTTCTTCGATCGCCTGCTCGGCGAAGTGCATCTGGTCGGCACGCCGGGGAGCGGTTTCGGCGCGGCGGGCGAAGGCTACTTCCGTCTGAGTGCCTTCAACAGTCGTGCGAAGGTGGTCGAAGCGATCGAGCGGCTGAAGAAGTGGGTCGGCTGACGTCACAGTCGCCGGTGCGCGGCGCGATGGCGTCTCAACTCGGCCGCTTTCGTTCGAAGCGATCGCGCGTCGTGGCGTAGACGTCTCCGCCCATGCGGCCGACGAGATCCAGTCGCTCCATGGCGGCGAAGCCGTCAGGGCCGAGCATCTCGTCGGCGACCCGGATCGCGACGATCGTGCCGATGACGATCGTCGCGCTTCCCGCCCCCTCGCCGATCGGCACCGTCTGCAGCAGACGGCATTCGAAGTTCGCGGGCGATTCGAGAACCCGCGGAGGAGCGATCCGTTCGCTCTCGGCCGGCTCGATGCCGCAGGCGCGAAACTCGTCGACGTCCGACGGAAACTCGGCGCTCGTCGCGAGCATCGCCTGAGCGAGTCGGTGCGGCACGACGTTCACCGTGAACTCGCCCGTCGCGAGGATGTTGGTGACGCTATCCTTGTGGGAGCCGTCGGGGCGACTGACCGACGAGAACATCAGCGTCGGCGGGCGCGAGGTGACGCCGCTGAAGAAGCTGTACGGGGCGAGATTCGGAACGCCATCGCGCGAGACGGTGCCGATCCACGCGATCGGTCTCGGCGCGATCAGTCGGATCATCGTCTGGTACAGGTCGGCAGGCCGCACCTGCTGTGGATCGATCAGCATGCTTTCCCTCGTCGTGCCGTGCGACCGCCCCTTGTCGTAGTGCGACCGCCCTCGGTCGCACAGGATCGTCGTAGTGCGACCGCCCCCGGTCGCACTGGATTGTGGTAGTGCGACCGCCCCCGGTCGCAAAGTGGGCCCGGCCTCTCCGAGGCCACGCCTCCGCCCGCTTCTCACCCCGCCGCCAGGCTCATCCAGCACATCGACCAGATGACGGCCGACATCCAGAGCACGATCGCTCCTCCTTGGGAGGCCCGATCCCGCTCGGCCAACCCGAGCATCATCGCGTAGGTCAGGCCGACCAGCGTGATCAGACTGGCCGCGACCGACAGGACCCCCGGAATCGATCCGAAGGCCAACCGATTCTGCGCGGCGGGAGAGAGCACGGTGACCACCGCGAAGCCGACGACCAGCTGAGCGGCGGTCGGCCAGACCGCCAGGTGGAGACCGAAGCGGTACCAGCGGAGCCAACCCGTTTGCCGCTCCGCCTCGGCGCGTTTCCATCGCAGGCCGCACATCCAGGCGAGCATCGCTCCGACCGACGCGAACGAGGCGAGGATGACGTGCAGCGAACGGTAGGCGACGCTCGGTTCGGCCATCAGCGCCCGGAACGCGGCGGAGTCGAGAGGCTCCGTGGGGAGCGGCCCGGAACGCAGATGAGCGATGACCTGAAAGAAGGTCGGAAAGTGATAGAGCAGATTGGTTCCGGCCGCGAAGAGCAGGAATGCCCGGAGCAGGAAACCGCCGAACGAGGCGCCCGCGAACGACTCGTCGGCCAGTCTAGCCTTGGAGTAGGCACGCTTCGTCAGGACCCAGACGACGGCGATCAGCACCAGCGAAAAGAAGTACTCCGCGATCGTGAACTTCCATCGATTGCCGGTCGCCAGAATGACCGCCGCATAGTCGTCGGACCAATACCGCAGGCCGTAGAGGACCCCGAGGATGCCGCCGACCAGCAGCGCCTTGAAGGTCAGGAAACCGACCTTGGTCAGCAGTTCCGCGGCCGATCGATCGCCGCGCGAGGCGCGGCGATCGAGCACGATCATCGCAAGCGGGGCCGCCGACGCGATGTTGACGCTCAGCAGGTGGAGGGTCAGGAGCAGAGCCAACAGCGGATCGAACAGCATGCCGACAACCGATGCGAGTGAATGTCAGGAAGCGAGCGGCGCGACCGAAACGCACCGCCGCGACTCATTGTGGCATTCCCCCTGCGTCCCGACGACTCCCGAGTCGGATCGGATCGAATCGGCCGGTAGGAATCGACCCGGGGCCGATCGCCGCCGGAGGCGGCGACTCCCACGAGTCGATCACCGGATTCTTCGGGATGTCCGCTCGGTCGATGCGGTCGACGAGACGGCGACGGGCCCGACGTCTCGCTTGGGTTTCCGCGATCGTCTGGGCGAGGTCAGGGACCGATCCTCAGGCGCGGAACTCGTACGCCCCGATGTCGACTCGCGCACCGATCTTGCGACGCCCCCCGGTCTGATCGTTGGCGAGGATCGCTCCTTGCAGATCGATCGACTGGGCATTGTTGCCGGCGTCGATCGCGAGGCTCCCGGCCAGCAGCCGGTGGGTGCGAGTCGGACCCCCGTTTACGGCGAGCACGGTGTCGATCCGGGCATTCGAGACGCCGACGCGGTTGCCGCGCACGCCGTTGGCGAATCCCGAGTTGGTTCCGCGTCCGATCAGGTTCGAGAACGATTGCGTCAGCGCGACATCCAGGGCGGATGCGAAGTCGCGAGCCGCTCCGGCGCCGGTATTGCCGAAGACGATCGAGTTGTTCAGCAGCGACCCGGCGCCAGCCAACGAGAGACCGCCGCCGACCTGGCTCGACGCGTTGAAGACGATGGTCGAGTGGACGATTCGCGCCTGGCCGGCGGAATCGAATCCGGCTCCGCCGTCGTTCGAGCGATTGGTCGAGACCGTCGCATTGACGAGCTCCAGTCGCCCGCTTTCCAGACGGATCCCGCCTCCGGAACTCGCGGCGACGTTGTGGTCGACCGTCGACGCTTCGATCGACGTCCCGCCTTCGTCGCCGCGCGCGAACACGCCTCCACCCGAGGCCCCGGCGCGATTGGCCGAAACGGTCGAACGGTAGATCCGCATCTGTCCGAAGTTGTTGACGATCGCGCCGCCGCTCGAGGCGGCCACGTTCTGTCGAAGGGTCGAGTCGACGATGACGGCGCGGGTGTCCTGACCGTCGAGATACAGGAAGCCCCCCTCCCACCCCCGGTTCTCGCGCCCGACGACATTGGTGAGGGTCAGAGAACCTTGATCCAGGTAGATCGCCCCGCCGTTGCCGGTTCCCGAATCGAACTTGCGGATCGTCAGATTGCGGATCGAGATCGAGGCGCCGCTGAAGATGTTGAAGAGCCGCTGCGGACCGTTGCCCGCTCCGTCGATCGTCAGGCGACTGGCGGAGCCGACCCCCTGAAACGTGAGATGTCGAGTGAGCGCCAGCGTGCCGTTGACGATGGCGATCGTCTTGGGGGCCGAGGCGGTCAGCTTGCCGAAGTGGATGATGTCGTGGTCGTCCGCCTGGGCGATCGCTTCACGAAGCGTCAGTTTGCCAGCGCCGAAATCGCCGTCGACCGAGTCACCGGTGTTGTCGACGAACAGACGGGTGCGCAGGCGGTCTCCCGATTGTCCTCCGCCGTTCAGAACGTCGGTCGCGAAGGTGCCGTAGAGGATGTCGTTCCCGGCTTCGCCGAGCACACGATCGGCGAACGCGTCCCAACGGTCGACGTCGTCCCCCTCGAGCACGTCGTTCCCTTCGCCGCCGCGGACGTCATCGGCGCCGATCTGTCCGAAGCACTGGTCGTTCCCACGTCCGCCGATCAGCAGATCGTTGCCGATCCCTCCCCAAAGCAAGTCGTGGTGGTCGCCGCCGTCGAGATGGTCGTTACCGGCGTCGCCGTAGAGGCGATCGTTGCCGATCCCGCCTCGCAGCAGGTCGTTGCCGTCGCGTCCGTAGAGCAGATCGTTGCCGGCGTCCCCTTCCAGGCGGTCGGCTCCACGTCCGCCGCGGAGGGTGTCGTTCCCGTTGCCGCCGAACATCAGCGCCGCGCGGGCCGTCTGGTTGTCGACCTGGTCATTGCCTCCGCGAGCCAGAACGCGAATCGACGCGACGGCCGCCATCCGGAAGAACTCCATCTTGCGGACCCCGCCGAGCACGGCAACGACTCTCAGGCGGTCGCCGACCTGAGAGAAGGTGATCGTGTCGTTCCGATCGGTGCCGACCACTTGCAGGACTCCTCCGGAAACGCCGAAGCCGTTGGGGAGTCCGGACGAGGGCTGCGAAGTGATAAGCGAGATGCCGGGCTGAGGCATGGCAAGAAACTCCTGGTACGACGATGCGGGTTCGGATCCTTGTCCGCGATCGGCAAGTTAGAGGAGGCCGCTCTGTCCGATGCAATCCGCGACCGGCGGGAAACCGAACGGAATCGGCCGGATAGGTCACAGGAGAGTTCGATCTTCTTTGGCGCGGGAGCGGGTTAACCCTGCCGGCTCGCTTGTTCAGAGGGGAGCGTGGTGGAGGCGAACGCTTTCCGGCAAAGAAGCCCAGCCGCGCGCCGAGAAGCGCCCGTTCCCCTCCAACGCCGTTACGGCGATGTCGACAGGACGATGTCGACACGAAAAGGCAATTGGCCGACGCGAGGTCTCGCGACTTGCGAGGCAGAGAAGATTCGCGGAGAATCCGCGTTCGTCGCGTGGCTCCGATCGATGCCGGCCGCGATCCGGGGCGCTTAGCTCAGTTGGTTAGAGCGCCGCCCTTACAAGGCGGATGTCGGGGGTTCGAGTCCCTCAGTGCCCACTCGACCGATGTCTCAGTTTCGCTCACGACCACCGCAGGAAGTCTCATTTCCTGCCGTTTTTCCAGGGAATCGTGGCGATCCTGAGTCGTCGTGAGACTGTCTGCGGATGCAGTGAGACTGTCCCGTTTGCTGCCCCGAAGTGCGTTTCTGCTGCCCCAGGCGCTGCCCCGCGCGGACTCGTCGTTGACGCTCTGGACGCTCGCCGACTCGACCGCCCGCTCGAACGACTCGGCGGTCGGCATGGCGTAGTGCCGCGCCGCGATCGCCGGGGAGTTGCCGAGCCATCGACAGACGTCCGCCGCCGGGAACCTCGCCAGCAGTTCCGTTTGTCGACTCGCCCGCAGTTGGTGGAACAACTTCGGCCAGGGAGCGACTCTCGCTCGCCCCAGGATCTTCGAGAACCGCTGCCGCAGGTTGACCGCTCCCGATCGGCAGCAGGGGAAGACCGGATCGGACAGCGACGTCGTGACCCCCGGCTCGACGAGTGCCTCAGTCGCTCGTTATCCGTCGCGTGCTGCGGTACCTGATCGTGTAGATCGCGCGACATCGGTTTCGACGCCGCCCCTCGTCGTACGACACATCACGACATCGATTCGTCGAAGGTCGGAATTGAGCTGCGCAGCAGCGTCTAGGGTAACCCCGGGCGCCAGTCCGGGGATCTCCGACACGGCGTTCGTTCCAGGCCGCAGTGAAGGGACATCGAGCTCTCTTAGCGGACACTGTTCCGCGGTCCTCGCCACGGCGTCGGCTCCTTGTCGGTGCGGCGTGACGGAAGCCTGCGCGAGATCGGATCGCCGGTCACCGCCGCGATCGATCATGGCCCTCCGAAACACCGAGCTTCGTGCGGGCAGACCTAAGACGCTGCTGCGCAACTGAGTTCGCTGAGGGAACGAGCCGCGTGGGCCAGTCGGCGTCGATGTGGCGAACCGAGATGGTCAGCACAACAAGGCCTACACCCGGATCATCGGCGAGTTGAGGCGGTCGGGGATCGGCCGGACCTGCCGCCAGAAGGGCAAGAACCTCCTGGTCGAAACAGGCGTCGGGGCGAGCCCCCAGCGTGCGCGCCGCACCTGAGACGAGTTTCTGCAGTCGCACCAGGCACCGCTCTGGGCCCGCGATTCCTTAAGCAAGCGGTCGCTGACATTCGTGGCTTCGTCGGGCTCTACGTGCTGGTCGGCGTGCAACTCGAGACGCGAGAGGTCTCCTGCTAGTGCGCCGCGAATCACCCGACGTCGCCCTGAACGACCGAATCGGACATTTTCGTCGACTTCGAATACCCACCCGAGGCCATTCAGGATAGGCACCCGACTGTCCGCAAAACCTGAAGCTCCTCATGAGGTGGACAAGCTCCCTTCAACACGTGTTGAACCTGCTGAATTGCCCAGTGTCGAGCCCTGGCCCTGGTGACTTTCCCGGCTCTCTCCCATCCGATAGCGTGTCTCCTACGAAAACAGACGCTGCGTTGCTCGATTCAGCCTCATTCGTCGTCGGACGAGATCGATGCCCGAAGATCGATACCGGAGTCGCGAAGGGGACAGAGCGATCCGGAGCGGTCGTCTCTCGTCCGACTCTCTTCGCTCGGCCCGTGAAGAGCTTCGGCACCGCGCTCCGACCCTCTCGTCGCTGCGTGAGATCGCATCGCGACCTTACGCGTTGCAGCGAGTCGTGGGAGCACGCCTTCGACGACCGCGCCTCCTTGTCGGTCTCGCGAATTTGCTGGCCGTCACCGTCCTGCTCGTCCGGGCGTTGACGCCCCTCGCCGACAATGCGGCGGTGCTCGCGGTGACGCGTTCGACCGCCGCGAACGCCTCCGATCAGGTCGTCGATCTGGTCCTGGCCGCCGACGGCACGCCGCGGCAGACCGTCGATCCGCTCGGCCGTGTCTACCGGACGCGCGACCAGACCGGCGACAGCGTGACGCTGCTGCGGGACTTGCTCGGGCGCGTCACGCAGCGCGA
>CAZZBI010000099.1:0-15665 GCA_964652385.1 uncultured Pirellulaceae bacterium
ACCCAGCCCTCGGTCCCCGCTTCGAGCGTCTCGCCGTCGTCGGCCCAGTCGTAGTAGGCCGTGACGTTCTCGGTGGTGTCGGTGCCGCTGCGGAAGAGCGAGAACGTCCCCGAGCTGCCGGCGGTCACGTTCGAGTCCGGCTTCGCCTGACGCCACAGATCCGGGACGCCGAGATCGAGGAAAACCCCGACATCGTCGGCGACGTCGTCGGCACCGATCGCGACGAACTGGCCGAAGTAGTCCGGCTGCAGCGTCCAGTCGTCGCCGGTCTGGACGCCCCAGCGATCGCCGGCGGTGATCGTGCTGCCGTCGGTCAGGACGCGGACGATGCGGCCGAGCTGCAGCGCGACGCGTTCGGTCGCGGCGGAACCGCAGCCGAACGGACCGACGATCCCGTACGGACCGGCGGTCGCGAACTTGTCGGCGACGTAGTCGGCCCGTACCAGGTTCGTTTCCTTCTCGGTCGTGCCGATCAGCTGCACGACGCCGTACGCCGGGATCTCCGCGCCTGAGGCGTTGATCGCCAGCGGCGACGCGTCGGGCTGACCGAGCAGGCCATCGGCACCGGCCAGCAGCTTGAACCCCGTCGAACGGATCCACCGGACCGTGTCGAGGATCAGCCGCATGTCGCTCGCGGTGACGACTCCGATCTCTTCGGCCATGGTGTCCTCGGCTCAGGCCGGCGTCGCATTGATCGCGCAGCGGCAGTCGGCCGTGTCCGCACGCATGAAGATCGACGTCTGCGGGGCGAGCAGCTCGATCAGCGCCGAGCCGCCGGGGCGGATCTTGCCGCCGTAGGCTCCGGTCGCGAAGCCCCACTTCACGAAGTTGGTCTGGTCGTAGTTCACCAGGCGGACGTAGCCGGGCGTCCCGACGACCGAGCAGTCGACTTCGACTTCGGCGGCCGAGGTGATCGTGACCAAGCCGGGACCGAAGCCGCCGGCGGTCGTCTGATCGAACTGCTTCTTGCCGTCGTCGCTGGTGATGCCGACGTTGCCGTTGAGCACCCAGAGGACCGTGGTCGCGGTGATCACGTTCGTTGCCATCAGACGAGCCCCAGCGTGTTGTATGGAAGCGACGAGTAGACCGGGAACTCGAGCCAGACCGCGTTGGTCGCGACGGTCTCCCGAGTCCCGTCGGCCTTCAGGAGCACCGGGCGCTGGGCCGGTTGCTTGTTGGCGTCGACCGCGCGGACGATCTGGCCGTCGCTGTTCTTGACGTAAAAGCCCTCGTGCCGGACCCGCTTGTACCAGGCCTTGTCGTCGGTGGTGCGGAGTCCGCGGCGGAACTGGATCTTCGCCTGCACCTCCCAGTACCCGGTCGACGTGTCGATCACGTTGCGTGCCGAGAACGAGGTGAGCCGAGCGGTACCGGGAGGCCAGCCCAGGAACGTGTCCGAGTTGACGCTGTGCCGGTACAAGCTGATCGCGAACAGGTCGAGGCTGGCGAAGTTGCGCTTCACGCTCAGCACCTGGTCGGCGATCTTCATCGTCACGCCGACGATCGGCTCGTTGTTGACGGTGACGATCGGGTTACCGTCGATGTCCTCGTCGACCGGCTCGTCCGTCTCGATGTCGCTCCAGACGATCTCCGGGGCCTTGTTCACCGGCGAGTCGTTGGTGTCGCCGCTCGGCCCGATCTCGCCGCCGAACTCGAGGTCGACAAGCGTCAGGATCGGTGAGACCTGGTTCGGCGTCACGCGCTTGACGAAGATGCTCGACGCGCCGGCGATGATGTCGCCAGCCCTCGGCAAGCCCGACGCACCGAGCACCTCGGCCACGGTGGCGTCGGCCGAATGCACGACCTGGTAGCCGGCGCGAAATCCGACCGTGCGCGTCTTGCGATCGTCGCTGATCTGCGACGACCCGCCGTTGCGACTCCACATCTGAGTGACGCTGACGATCGTCATTGCACGAGCCTCACCTGCAGCGGAGGTGCTCCGACGTCGGGACGCATCAGGGCGGCGAGCGCATCGGGCAGCGCGAGCACGGCGTCGGCCGTGCGGGCCGTGTTTGAAGCGACGCTCAGCAGCGGGTCGTCAGTTCGGCCGCGGACCAGCAACCGCGACTCGACGGCCGAGAGCTGCGTCGAGTCGATCGCTACCCGGACCTTTTCCTGCCGCAGCTGGTTGGCGGTCTCGGCCAGGTCCTGGGCCATTCCCTGCCGCGCTTCGAGCCCGAGGCGCGCGACACGCTCCGAGAACTTGGCGTCGAACTCCTCGCCCAGATCGGCGGCGATCCGGCCCATCGAGTCCATCAGCTCGCGCTCGCGATCGGTCAGCACGCGCTCGGTGATGTCGGGCAGCTTGCCGATCTCGTACGCGACGTAGCCGAAGACTGCCTGCTGCCCCTTGAGCACCTGGTTGACCGCGGTGTCGACCGCCTCGGAGACGCCGGGCAGGATCTCGATCAGCGTCTTCCACGGGAAGACGAGCAGCTCGACCAGGATATCGACCGCCATCCGGACGCCGGAGAGCAGGCCCCGCCAGAACTCCTCGCTCGTGCCGGTGAAGTACTCGAGGTACTCCGGGAGCACGACGGTCATCGCGTGACGGAAGTCTTCGACGATCGAGATCGACCACAGCTCCGCAGCCTGGAGCACGTAGTCGAACACCTCGGGGAGGTTCGTCAGGACGACCTCGGCCATCGTCATGCCGGCGATGATCGCCTCGCCGACCCAGCGGATCGTCGACTGGAGCGCGTCGCCCCAGCTGCCGAACGTCTCCTGGTTCAGCCCGAGGGCGGCGGTCAGCTCGCCGAAGAGTCCGAACGCGACCTCGAAGACGACCCCGACGATGACGCCGAAATCGTGGACCGCAACAAGCACGGCGTCGAGTACCGGCCGCACCGCGTCGAATCCGGCCTGCACGGCGTCGATCGCCGGCACGAGCGCGGACTGCATGCTCTCGGCGGCGACGGCGAGGACCTCGTACGCGAAGCTCCAGAACGGCGCGAGCAGCTCACCGAGTTTCTCCTTGAGATCGCCGATCGCTCCCCCGGCTCGCTGCATCATGCCGGCGGTCGTGCGGGTTCGATCCTCGGCGTCCGCCAGCCCGCGACCGGCGACGTCCAGAATCATCTGGAACGCCTGAGCCTCGGTCCTGGCATTGCGGATGTCGGGGATGAACTCGCCGAACGCCGCACTGTTGCCGGCGATCGCCTGAGTGACCTTCTTGAGCGCTTCCTCCTGGCTGATCCCGAAGGCATTGGCCAGGCCGATCGTCGCCGCGGCGGCCGAGTCGATCTGATTCTCGGCGACCCCCATCATCGAGGCCTGCCGCATCAGGCCGAGCGTCGCCTCGTCGCCGACGTTGGTCGCGACCTGCATTCGGGCGGCGAAGTCGGCATGGGCGGCGGTTGCCGCCTCGACGTCGCTGACCTCGTCCCGGATCGCCAGGCTCAGTCCGCGGACCGCTTCCTGCTGGACGTTGAACGCCTCGACCGAGGCGCCCATGGTCTCGAACGAGACCATCGCGCCACGCACCAAGGCGAACACCGCAGCCAGCGGAGCGACTGCGGTGGCGAGCGCCTTGAAGCTCATCTCGACCTGCTGCACCTTGGCAGCGGTCTTCGGGGCCGACTGCTCGACGGCCGTCGTCAGTCGCGCGAGCTGGGCGGCGACCTCGCGGAGTACCCGCGACGCCTCGTCCTTGGCTCCAACGACGATTGCCTCATCGGTCACGCAGTCGCTCCATCCGCTCGGCGTCGATCAGCGAGATCTCGTTCCGCAACAACCAAACCAGCTCGACGAACCAGGCCGACTGATCCAGCAGCCCGCCGGGGAGCGGCAGGTGCCCCCGATCGGCGTCGCTCGCGTACATCACGCATTGCCACATCTCGGCGTCGAGCAGCTGCCGCGGGCAGCACTCCAGCCGCCAGTGGCCGCGATCGCACTTGTCGCACCCTTCGCCGCCGCACTCGCCGCATTCGATCTCGACCGGGAGCTCCGGCGTCGGAGCGTCCCGACAGCGGACGCCGCAGCTGCGGCACATCTGGCCGCAGCGGAGCAGCGCCGCTACTCGGACTTTTTTCGCTCGTCGGCCTCCAGCCGACCGATGAGACTGCCTGCCAAGCGAGCGACTTCGCGGAGCGTCAGCAGGTCGAGTACCGCGTCGACCGCAAACGGAACCTCCTCGCCCGCCTCGTTCCTGGCGTTCTTCCAGCCGACGAGCACCGGCTGAATCGATCCGACCAGTTCGGTCGTGCCCTCGAGCAAGTCACCCTCGGTGACGCGCTTGATCGCACTGATGATGCGAATCGCCTGGCGGGCAGAGGCCGCCTTGGCGACGAAGGTCAGCGGCTCGGGAGCCGCGGCATGATCGGGGAGCACGATCTCGTAAGTGCGCCCCGGTTCGATCGCACAGGTCATGATCAGCTGGCCTCGGTAAAGATGATCTGCACGTCGGTATCGGCCGACGTGTTGCGGAGGACGCGGAGCTCGAGCTGATCGACGACGACCCGCTCGCGATCCGCCTCCTGGATGTTGACGATCTGGCACTTGTCGCTTTCGAACGCGAGCGTCGACGTGGTGGGGCCGTCGAGCGTGAGCGCGAACGCCGCCTCGGTCGCGGCGAGCCAGGCACCGAATCGATCCTGATTCGAAGTCGCGACGAGCACCGACTCGGGGTCGAGCGTCCACTTCGGCTCGCGATTGGTAATCAGGGCGTACGAGAAGCCCGTCGCGTCGGCGGGATCCTCCAGGAGCTTGACCTGGTTGCCCGCGTCGAACTGGACCTGCGACACCTTCTGCGCGACGGTGTTGAGCAGGCACGTTCCGGCCGCGAAGCGGAGCGGCGACGCGGTCGGGTAGGTCGGCGTGATCAGCGCGACGTCGGTCGGCGCGACCCACTTGCCGGTGAACTCGAACTCGGCGTACGCCATCTTGCCGGTGGGGAACGTGAACTTGACGTTGCCCACCGCTCCGGCGATCGCCTTCTTCACGCCGTCGACGTAGGCCGCGATGGTCAGCGTCTTGACGTTCGAGCCCGGCGCCTCGCTGCGCGGCGTCAGGGTTCCCGACGAATCGACGTAGCCGCAGGCCGGCAGGAAGACACTGGCCCACGACGGGATCGTCGACGTGCCGTCCCAGCCGAGGTCGACCTTGAACGTCGCCTTGCCGGTCCGTGCTCCGGGGACGCCGGGGAGCGCGGCGAACGACCCCTGCTGCTCGCGGCCCTCGACCTCGATCGACGGCTGGATCATCAGGTCGTAGACGTTGAACGCGCCCTCGGCGTTGGTCAGGGCCTCGGCGGTACCCGGGGTCGCCTCGACCTTGGCGGCGAGGACACGCTTTCGCTTGAGCAGAGGCATCGATCAGGCCCTCGCTTCGTAGGGATTGGTTTCGGAGATGCGGTACCAGACCGCGACGGTGACGGTGAGTCCGGCGACCTCGCCGCCGTCGGTCAGCACCTGGATCGGTGCTTCGATCTCGGCGTCGATCGCCAGGCCGCCGAACGTGTACCACTGGGACGGATTGGTCGGCGGGTTCGTCAGTGCCTTGCGGACGCAGGCGAGCAGCTCGCTCGGCAGCGTCTCGGCGGCCGCCGTGCCGCGAGGATCGACGTTGCCGTTGAGCTCGAGCTCGAGCGGCAGCAGGTAGCCGATCGCCGGCGGGTTGCCGACCAGATCCAGCTCGGGGGCTCGCTGCTCGTCTCCCTTGCGGACGACGATCGTTCGGGGCGTCGGCTTCCAGTTGGTGCCGAGGCGGTTCGAGCGCACGACCTGCGCGACGTCGAGCGCGAACTCGTTCTCGGTCGTGATCCGCTCGAGGCGAGTCACGAGCTCGGTCACGATCAGCTCGTCTACCGGCACGCTGGTCACGTTGCTCCCTTCGCCGCTTGGATCTTGCCTGCGAGCGCCAGGCGGACGAACCGCAGCCGGCGTTCGACGTTCTTCCGCAGCAGTGCCTGCCGCTCCTTGAGGACCTGACTGAGCACTCCGGTCGACTCGGCTTCCTTTGCCAAGGCGTAGCCGGCGACGGTCTTGATCGGTTCCCGGCCGCCGCCGCGGCGACGTCCGAGCAGTCGGTTGGCCTTTCGCATCGTGCCTCGCACGAGGCCGTAACCGGCTCGCCGGTAGACGCCTCCCTTGAGCCGCGGTCGCTTCGGACCGAACGCTCCGGCGAGCATCGTGCGAGCCGCTCCCTTGCGGACCTTGATCGTGACTCCGGCCTTGCGCTGCGTCGGCTTGAAGCGACTGGCGCTGATCGTCTTCCGGCTGACCCAGACGATGCCGCTCGGGCGTCGGCTGGTCGCGCGGCGGATCCGCAGTCGCTTGTCGGTCGTCTCCTTGTCGAGGGCGATCTTCTGACGGATCAGGCGACTGGTCCGGCTCCGGATCTGCCGCAGCGTGTCGTTGACCGCGGAGACGATGGCCGACTTGGCGCGATCCTCCGTCCGCTGCAGGTTCCGCTGCCAGCGATCGAACTGGGCCTTGTTCATCGTGATGCGGACGCTCACTGGAGCGCCAGCCGCACGAAGGAGGCGTTGTGCGACACGATGCCGACGATGGTCCGCTCGGCCGGCGTCTCGCCGCTGCGGACCGCGATCAGGATCGTGTCGATCCCCTCCTTGATCTCGCTCGACGCGATACCGCGCGTCGTGGTGTTGGGGACACGGACGACGAGGGCCGGCGCGACCAGGTCGCTGCCGGCCATCGGCTCGTACGGAGCCCGCTCGGGGATGACGTCGATCGTGCGCCCGGCTTCGGTGTTGCCGCTCGGGTAGTACGTGGCCGTCTCGCCGTGCAGTCGCACGAGAGCCGGCACGCCACTGCGAGCGACGACCGATTGCCAGGCGCTTCCCACGTCAGACCTCCGCGACTCAGGTGGTGACGTTGCTCAGCAGGTGGCCGGCCTGCGGATAGAGCACGACCTCGTCGACGTCGTGGCGGCAACGGGCGATGTCGCTGCGGACCCGCTCGTCCCGGTACGTCTCGAGGAACCCGGTCGGCTCGCTGCCGTCCGCGGCGTAGTGGAACGTCCGGCCGATGCACGGCGTGCGGATGTCGTTGTCGCTGGCCACGACCGCGAGCATCGCGTACTCGTCCGACCAGATCTGGGCGACCGACGCGGCCAGTCCCTTGTTGGCCGTGTTCTTCGAGCTGCCGCCGATGATCAGTCGATCGAGGTCCAGGACGCGCGCCACCATGTCGGCGGTCACCTCGCCCTGCATCGACGAGTAGCCGGCACCGCCCGACTGAATCGCCTCGAGGATCTCGCCGCACCGACGCAGGTTCAGGAACTGCTTCCGGTTCAGGATCAGGGCGTTGGCCCAGAGCCCGCTGCCGTCGTAGATCTTGTTCCGCGCCGCCGCGACGTCGGCGATCGGCGTCGCGTTGTCGACGTCGTCCCACTCGTTCGACAGGCCGGTGGTCAGGCTCGCGCCGTTCCAGACGCTCGTGTCGTACACCGCCGCCGCGCAACGCATCTCGGCGTTGAGCATCACGGCGTGGCGAGCCCGGAGCGCGGCCATCAGCTCGGCGTCGAAGTACTCGCGGTACATCTCCGCCTCGCGATCGTCGATCGGCTCCTCGGCCCCGTGCTCGACGCACGAGAAGGTCGCCGGTTCGAAGTTCCACTCGCCGCGCGAGTAGTCACCGCCGGGACCGCGGCGGGTCTCGCGCGTCTCGAGCAGCTGCTCGATCGGGATCTTGCCGAACGGCCCCGAGGGCTTGGCGACCTCGATGACCGGGAAGACCTGGTTCCAGATGAACCCGGCCTGATTCATGGCCAGGTCGAACTCGGTGAACGCTCCGACCAGGTCCGGACGGAGAGTCGCCAACGAACTCGAAGGCGAAGGCATAGCTCTTGCTCGCGATCTCCCGTAGCTATGCTGCGATGCGAACTTGGAAAACGGCCCCGGGGTTCAGTGGCCACATCCCCCCGGAGCCGGCTACGGGTGCGATCAGGCGACGACCGGAGCGGTCGCTCCGTCGGCGTCGTTGCCGAGCTCGACGACCCACCACTCGGCCCCGTCCCACCGGAGCACGGCGAAGTCGCCGGCGTCCGCGAACGTGATCGTGGTGCCGTCGCCGAAGTTGGCGGGGGTCAGCGTGCCGTCACCGCCGTCGACGATCAGCTGGATCTTCTTCAGCTGACCGATGCGGGTACCGTCCGCCAGCGTGCCCGCCTGCGCGGCACCGGTCGTCCAGTTCGTGCGGTACGAGGTGACGTTGACCGCCCCCGCTCCGTTGAGCGCCTGGGGCGATCCGGTCGGCATCCAGGTCTCGGGGAGCTGCAGCGGCAGCACCTCGATGATCGCGAGATCACCGCTGGCCGCTTCGAGCGCCTTGCCGATCGGCTTGCTGCCGACGTCGTTGACCTTGCCGTCGGCCGCGGCACAGACGTAGGCACCGGCCGAGATCGCCGCGGCGGCGGTCATCAGCACGGTCCCCTGGCTGCTGCGCAGCCGCACCGGCACGCCGTCGCCGGCGGCGAACGCCTCGCGGGTCGTCGTCCCGTCGTAGTCGTCCGTGGCGTCGGCGTAGGTCACCTTGCCGTCGGCGTCCATCTTGACGTTTCGGTACTGCTCCAGAGCCTCGTCCGCGACGAACGAGCGGACCGGCCCATCGATGAATCCGGACATGATTCGATTCCTTGCTGGCTGGTTGATTGGGTGGCCGTCGTCAGCGACGGTCGAGATCGGACACGCGTGCGACCGGATGGATCAGCGACGACGCTGGCGCCCGGCCCTCGCATTGACGGCGGCGACCATCGCCTCACGAAGCTGCGGGTGACGATGCGCGAGACGGCTGGTCGCCTTGGCGCGGTCGCCGTGGCACGCCTTGACCTCGCGGCTGAGCAGCGCGTCCCAGCGAGCGACCGGATCGCCCCCCATCTCCTCTTCGTCCTCGTCCTCCTCGCCCGGGACCATCGGGTCCTCGGCGGTCTTCTCCTCCTCCTCCGGCATCCCCTCGGCGCGGCGGCCGGTGCGGAGCTTGACCGCGGCGACACCGGACTTCGGCGGTGCGGACGAGAGCGTCTCGATCTTGGCTTCGAGCACCTTGCAGTAGGCGGCTCGCGCCTGATCGATCGTCATCTGCGCCTCGAGGCAACGCTCGCGGAACTCGGCGGTCGATGCGGGGAGCTCGCTCTTGAGCTGAGCGATCGTCGCGGGCTGGACGTCGGACATGGTCGCACTCTCCTCTCGGTTGGCGGCTGCCGCCGCGCTGGGGTCACTGCCGGCGCCGCCCGGCGCCAGCGAGGCCGTGAAGCGATCGAAGGCCTCCTCGAAGCTCGCGACCTGATCGATCAGGCCGAGCGACTGGGCCTCGGCCGCCAGGTGCACGCGAGCGTCGGCGACGGCCGCATACTGCTCGTCGCTCATGCCGCGACCGGTGACGACCGCCGCACGGAAGAACTCCTGCGACTGGTCGGTGAGGCGCTGGACGTCAGCGAGGATCTCGGGACCGATCGGGGTGCCGGGGACGCCGGCACCCTTGAACGCTCCGGTCCGCACCAGGTGGACGATGACCCCCTGCTGCTGCGCCTCGGCGCTGGAGTCCTGCAGGACCATCAGCGTGCCGATCGACCCGATCAGCGAGATCGGATTCGCTTCGATTCGGCCGGCCTGCGAGGCGATCCAGTACGCGGCACTGGCCATGCAGTCGCAGGCGTACGCCATGACTGGCTTGGTCGCGTTCGCCTTGGCGATCGCGTCGGCCAGCTCCTTCGTCCCGGCGACCGTGCCGCCGGGGCTGTCGATGTGCAGCACGATGCCGCGGACCGTCGCATCGTTGAGCGCACGAGCGATCAGGCGACGCGTCACGACGGAGCTGCAGCCGGCGCCGAAGCTCGGCCGATGCTTCATGATCGGGCCGCTGATCGAGATGATCGCGACGTCGTCGACGATCACGTAGTCGTCGCTGCCCGCTTCGGCCAGCGTGTCGGAGCGGTAGTCGGCCAGGTGGGACGGCAGGTCGAGCCGCTCGGCCGCACGCAGCAGCTGCCGGGCCGCCTGCTCCTCGATCGCCCAGACGCCAAGCCAGTTGGCCCAGTACGGGATGTCGGCCGTCGCGCCGAGAATGAGATCAGCTCGCATCGGCAGGGGCTCCCTTGCGGACGGCGGCAGGTTGCGGCTGAGACGGGCTCAGCGCGATCTGGATCCCGTCGGGGGTCGGCAGCGACAGCACCTCACGCCACGAGACCGGCGTCGCACCGGGCACGTCGGCCAGCTGCGCGTTGAGCTCGGAGGCCTTTCGCATCGCCGCCGAGATGGCGAACGCGTTGTCGGCGACGCTCTCGGTCGCGATCTCCTCCCAGTCCTGGCTCTGCTCGCCGTGAAAGCGACGAGGGCTGGTGAGGGTGTTGCGGACCCGGAGCAGGCCCGCAGCCGCGTCTTCGGTCGGCGAGACGTACGGCCAGGCCGGCGGGCGGAAGATGTGGCGGTACGCCTTGGCCGGCTCATCGGCGAGCAACTTGGCCAGGGCAGCGTTCTCGCTCGCCCACTGCCGCACCTTGAAGCGGTAGATCGGATCGAGCCAGCGTTCGATCGTCGTCCGCTGAATGCGGCGGAAGCCGCGGCGGGCCTCTTCGACGGCGGCACGCCAGCCGCTGAAGTTGGTCTCGCTCGCGTCCATGAACATCATCACGAACGGCATCCCGAGGTTGATGCCGATCAGCGACATGATCATCTTCGCGTGGTCGAAGTACGTCGGGTTCGGGACGTCGGGCGAGAAGCCTTCGATCTTCTCGCCGGGCCGCGTGGCGATCTCGGCTCCGGGACCGAGCTGGTCGATCATCCGCTCCGAGCCGTCCGACTGCGTCTCGGTCTGACGCGCTCCGGTTTGGGCGACGGTCGCGGTGAGGTCCGAACCCGGCGAGCCGGAGTCGGCGTCCCGGTACCGCCAGATCGCGAAGCAGCTGACGACCTGGCTCTGCACGACCTTCGCGAACGTCACGTCCTCGAACATCTGCTCGAGGTAGAAGATCGGAGCCAGGGCGGTGACGCCGCGGGTGGCGGTCGACCGCTTGGGCATCAGCATGTGGACGACCTGGCGATGCCCCTGCTCGTCACGGGTCGGGATCCGGCGACCGCTCTGCCCGTAGCCGCCGAGGCGCTTCGGATCGAGCGACTCGTTTCGCACGTGGTACGCGACCCGCCGGCGGAACTCGTCGAGCTCGACGCCGATGACGGTCTGCTGGCCAGCGGTCTTCTGCCGCGGGTTCCGCACGAGGTGCGACTCGATCAGCTGGATCTGCCCCTCTGCGGTGCAGAGCCCGACGATGTCGCCGTCGGTCAGCGTCGCCTCGACCACCAGCTGCAGCTGCTCGACGAGCGAGTACTCGCCGGCGACGTCGCACTGCTCGGGATCGCCGGACCAGTCGGTCCAGCGATCGAACAGGTACGTGTCGAGCTTCTCATCGCCCGTCTCGGGGCAGAGAGTGAACCCACCCTGCACGACGTTGAGCGCCGCCCGCTCGATCGTCTTGCCGATGATCGAGTCGTTGCGGACGCTGTCGCGGGCCGCTTCGACCAGGCGGAAGAACGCCGTCTCGTTGCGGATGTGATAGTCCGCACCGCCGCCCATCGGGGCCAGGCCCTGACGGCTGCGCACGAACTGACTCGGCCGCATCGCGTCGTAGTCCGCTCGCATCTGAGCGAACTCGCCGACGACGTTCAGGGAGTGCACCGGCTTTCGCGGAGGCATCTCAGCGCCTCCCCTGATCGAAGCCGAAGTAGCGAACACCGCCACTGCCCGAGTTGGCAGTCTTGGCGGCGATCATGGCCTGAGCCCGCTGCATCATCCGTTCGACCTGAGCCGGGTTCATGGCCTGGCTCGTGCCGCTGTCGGAGGCGCTGGCGGGCATCAGGATCAGATACCGCTTCGCAGCGGTGACGAACGCGGCCGCCTTCGAGGTGGACTCCGACTCCTCGAAGTCGGCGTTGTCGAGCAACGCGTCGAGGATCTGTTCGAGTGTGGCAGCCATGCGGGCACTCTACGCGGGAGAGCGCCCGGTTCATCGCGATTCCGCAAATCGGATTTGCGGCAGTCAATCAGGCGACCTGATCGATCAGCCAGCGCACCGCATCGGTCACGTTCTTGATCGGCCGCCGATCGGCGAGCCGCGCGTCCTGCGACTGGAGCGCGAGCATGATCCGCTTGAGCGCGTCTCCCTGTCGCCGGCTGAGCCGAACATCGATGCGGCGACGCGTGAACCCCTGCACCGAGACCGCCGCGATCGGGACCGAGAACGTCGCGGCTCGAACGCTGAACGGCTCCAGATCGGCCGCCGTCGGCTCGTCGTCGTCCGCCTCGGTGTCGTCATGCTGCGGCACCTCCGGCAGCTCGTCACCCTCGGGAGGACCGGCGCTCAGGTCGAGCACCTGCTGATCGATCGTCGGCGACAGCTCGTCGACGAGGCTGGCCGTCTTGGTCTTCTTGCTCATGCTCTACCTGCGCGCCACGAAGGGGCGACCGTGAGGGTGCTGGAACGAGCGGCCGAACGCCGGCCGCGATGGACGAGAGGGTGCTGGCCGCGACTCGGCGGTCGCCTGCTCGGGACGCACGCCGGCCGGTTCGAGATGCGAGACGGAGAGGGCCGTCGCGGTGAAGTACCGACGAGCACAGCCGGCGGCGGCCGCCATGTACGTCGCGTCAAGCCAGTGGTTGTTGTGGCTGACCGCGACGAACTTGCGGACCATCCCGCGGCCCGGCACGAACGTCTCGCGGTACTCCTCGGCGAGGATGTGCTTCGCGAACGTCTGATGCTGGCGCGAGACGCTGGTCGAGTGCAGCACCAACGAGTGCGGACTCTGCTCCAGGGCACCGGTGATCCAGGGGTTGGTCGCGAATCGCTCATGCACCCAGCGGCGCCAGAAGTTGGCGTCGAGGTGATGCAGCCAGATCCCGTACTCCCGGTTGGCGACGCGGAACCAATGCTCGCCGTGCTGCACCGTGGCCTTGCCCGGACGCGGTGCGATGCGTGCTGCCTGGCCGTCGCCGTAGCCCTTGCTGGCCAGCATCAGCAGGCCGTCGACCTGGTGCTTCGCGACGAACGCATAGACCGAATCGGTCCACGTCCCGGAGTCGACGAACGCGGTACCGACCCGCTGCTCGTTGCCGCCGTCTTCGTCGACGAACCGCTTGGCGGCCATCATGTCGCGCCACTCGCCGAGCGCGGCCATGATCGCTCGCTCGATCGCCGCGTTGGAGCTGTCGGTCTGGAGGCCGTGCACCTCCTGGATCCCGTACTCGATGATCGTGCCGCGTCCCTCCGGGCCCCAGGCGATCACGACCCAGTGGCACGCGTACTTGCCGAGGTCGATGCCGGCGGTCACGCCGACACAGTGCGGCGGCAGCACCGAGCGTTCGGTCGGCGCGAGACGCGACTCGATGATCCGCGGCGTCAGCTTCTCCGCGTCCTCCGCTCGATCGATGCGGGGATCGTTCTGGTACTCCGAGAAGAACGCGTCGATCCCCTTGTCGGCGATGAAGTCGAAGCACGCCTGCAGGGACGAGATCTGGATCGGCTGACCGTCGGGGGCAGGCTTCGCGTTGAAGCGGTACGGGTTGTCGATCACCGCGCCGGCGTCCATCAGTTGGCGGTGCTCGACGTAGAAGCGAGCCGCATCGCGCGCGTAGTCGTCCCCGGCTTCCATGCCGCTGCGGCGTCGAGCGATGTACTCGTCCCAGAGGTCACGGCGATCGGGCCACCGCATGATCGCCGAGCGTCGCACGCCGCCGAAGTCGGGACGCAGCGTGCGGTCCGTGAGCTTCGCTGCCAGGCTGATCGCCGACTGGATCGTGACCAGAGCGAGTATCCCCATCCGCATGTCGTCGCCCACCAGGCCGGCGATGTCGCGGTCGAGGATGTTCTCGCGGACCCCGATCTGGAACTCGGATCGAGCCGACTCGCTGGTCTCCGGGTCGTCGAGCAAAATGAACTGCGGACGACGCGTCCCCATCTTCAGGCCGCGGATCGCGGAGTCGATCGACAGCGGGTAGATGATCGCACCGCTGGCGAGCGAGCCCGCGATCTCCGGCAGCCGCAAGAACTGCTTCGTCCAGTTGATGCGAGTCGGCTTGCCGTCGACCGTCTGCTTCGGTGCGGCCCGCGGCTCGCCGCCGAGCTGGGCGATCGGGTACCAGACCTCGGGGAAGTCGGCACCGAAGGACTCCGCCTCGAGCATCGCCCGCAGGTTGTCCTGCGTGTTCTGGGCCATCTGCTTCGTGGCGGGGATCAGGCCGGTGAAGGTCGACCAGCCGTAGGCCGCCCCGAGGATCGTCATCCCCTCGGCGATCGTCGTCTTGCCGTTGCCTCGCGGTGCGGCGATCGCGTGGCTCGTGCCGTCCCGCATGCAGCGCGCGACCGCCTCGATCATGTCGAGCTGCGACGGAACGAACGGGTTCTTGTAGACGTGCGGCCAGTAGGTCCGCAGCGCCTCGGCCGGATGCTGTTCGAGGTACAGCCGCCGCTCCGGGTCGACGATCGGCGGGAGCTTCAGGTCACGCGCAGCAGCACGCCGCTCGCGCATCAGCTGCCGCTGATAGTCGCGACGATCGCGGCGCGGCGGCTTGGCGGCGGCCGGGCCGGCGTGGCTACTCGTCTTCGTCGGTTGAGGGTTGGTCGAAAACATTCCCGAGCTTCAGTGCGACGAGCGCCTTGAGCGCCGCGATCGCGTGCTTGAAATCGCCGGCGTCCCGTGCCTGGCGGTAGAGGTCGCGGTAGGCCTCGATGGCCCACCCGACGACGGCGATGTCGGACACCGTCGCGGCGCGGACGAACGTGTCGACCGCCTCTCCGATCAGCCGCTCCGGCTTCTGTCGCGGGAAGTGCGAGCGGATCGCCCGCTCGACTTCGTGCGCATCACGACCGGCGATCAGCCACTCGATCACCTGCTCGGCAGCCGGCTTCGGCGGCTTGACCTCGCCGGGTTCAGTCATCGTAAGTCGTTTGGCTAAAACACTTTGTGGCTAACAGTCTGCATGAAAACTGGGCTGCTTCGTCACCGCAGTCGAACAGCATCCCCCACAAGGGACCCAAAACCGGGGAGGGGGGGCCATGGTCGGGGCGTAAAATAGGCAAACATCATCCAAGCCTCTTAAGGCTGTCGCCCTCGTCTCAGGGCATCCCGCAGGCCGGTCGAGTCGATCGCCCAAGCGACGATCGCGACGACCTGCCCGTCCTGTCCGATCACGGCTCGGCCCTCGGAGTAGACCTCGATCGAGTCACCGTCGCGGCGACGATGGACAGCGAACGACGTCTCCCAAGGATCGCCGGAGGTAGCTCGGGCCCAGCACTCGGCCACCCGCTCGCGGTCGGCATCGGCCACCGCAGCGAGCCAGCCTCGTCCGAGCAGATCCGAGGAGTCTCGCCCGAACAGCTCGCCCAAGGTCCGAGAGGCGGCAACGACGTGTCCTCGAGCATCACCCATCCAGACTCCGACGCCGAGGATGCGATCGATGACGTCGAGTCGGATGACGGTCTCGCTAGTCGATCGGGTCGCTGCGTCGAGTGATGTCGCCAGGTGCGCATCCCAGCGACGACCCCATCGACCGACCAGACGACCAGCGCCAAAGAGGCCAAGTACCGCGGCCAGGACTCGTCGCCAGAGAGCCAGTACGCCAGCCCCAAGCAGAGCCCACCAAGCACCCACCGCATCCAGTCGTTCGAGCCACGTGGTCGGTGATCCATCATCGGCCATCCCTCGCCCCCGCTTGCCC
>CAZZBI010000100.1:0-15582 GCA_964652385.1 uncultured Pirellulaceae bacterium
CGCCGGGACGGTCGCCGCCTCGCTCCGACTCGTCGGCCGTGATCACGATCGGATGGCGACTCAGATGGCTCGCGGATTCGCCGGCGGCGACTTCTTCGCGAAGATCCGTCGTCGTCCCGCTTCGGCGATCTTCGCGATGATGGCTCGGCGCTTCGGGCGGTTCGATGACGCCTCGGTGCAGCGGCGGCAAACGCTCGGAGAACGCTTTCGCGAACGGATCGGCGAGCGGATTCCGGTGCTCGGATCCCAGGCGATCGATCCGACCTATTGGGTCCTGGCGATCTCGGTCGACAATCCGACGGAGCTGGTGCCGAAGCTCTGGCGGCACGGCTTCGACGCGACCTGTTCGAGCAGCCTTCAGGCGATACCGGCTCCGGCCGATCGTCCTCATCTGGACCCCGTTTCGGGGCGACAGACGTTGGCGACGACCGTCTTCCTGCCGCTCTCGCATCGGATGTCCGATCGAACGGTCGACCGCTTGGCCGATCTCGTTCGGCAACACGCGGTCCCTCGTTCCCCCGCGGTCCCCCCGCGTCGCGGTTCGCTCGCAGCGAATCGATCGGCAGAGCCGCTGACGCTTCTTTCCCGGACGTCGGGGTGAGCTCGTTCGCCGGCACGTCGTCGGCCGGCACGACGTTCTCCGGCACCCCGTTCGTCAGCGACCAAGGATCGATCGGTACGATCCTCGTGCGCCGCGAGACGCGAATCGACCGCTCCGATGCGTCATCGGCGCGAGTTCCCGGCCTGGCGATCACGCCTCGGATTTCTGAACTAGGATTCCGGCGTTCGAACGTCGTATCCGTCTCGGTTGGAAAGGGGTTGCCGTGCTCACCGCCAAGGACATCATGAATCCGAAGGTGATCACCATCGGTCCGCACGCGACCGTGGGTGACGCCATCAATAGCCTGCTCGAACGCCGCATCAGCGGGCTGCCGGTGGTCAACGAACGAGGAGATCTCGTCGGCGTGATCACCGAGTTTGCGCTGTTGGCCGCCGCCTATGACGGCAAGGTCCGCAACGATCCCGTTTCGAAGCACATGACCAAGCAGGTCCTGAGCGTCGACGAGAACGCTTCGCTGCAGTCGATCGCCGACACGTTCATCATCCATCCTGTCCGCCGCGTTCCCGTCCTCCGTCAGAATCACCTGATCGGACAGATCAGCCGTCGCGACCTGCTCCGTGCGGTCGAAGCGGTCAATCGACACAATCAGGAAGCGATCGCCGCCGCCGTCGCTCAGCACTGAGACGCCTCTCGCTCTCCGGATCGTTCCAGGAGAGCTTCCGATTCGCGGAGACGTCGGGCAGGACGCACTCCGCGATCGCGAACCGGCTCGCCAGACCCGAGTCCGATACCGGTCCGACCTTTAGGCTCGTGAGGGACGCTCGCGAGCCTTCGTCCTGCGCGGACCGAGCGATGCTCCGTTCCCAGCTCGCGTCTCCGCAACGTTCCGTTCCTCATCCGCCTGACGTCGGAACCGGGCGCGGTTCCAGCGATCGTTCCAGCGAGACGCGAATCAGATCGGCCAAGCGGCGCATCTCGTCGATTCCGAACACCGATCCGTCGTAGCGGATGCTCAGCTGCTGGCGATCGGCGAATCGAAAGGCCGAGATGGCGAGCGGAGTCAGCGGACGGATCGGCGCCAACAGCTCGAGCTGCTCGATCCTGACCGAGTCGACTCGGACGCCGTCTCCTTCGCGTTCCAGCGGCAATCGCTGATAGAAGTCGCCGAGATTCGTGAAGAGCGCCGAGGCGCGACAGACGGGACGGTCGAGCCACCCGCGAAGCAGTCCGGGGAACGGTCCGAGCGCCTTGAGGAACCACTGGAACGTGCTCCCCAGTCGCCAGTTCTGGATCGCGCGCATCTCGAAGTTGACCGATCCGAGCAGCCCCTGACGACTCGCGATCTCGGCTGCCCGACGATCCAGATAGACCAGGCTGACGCGATTGGCTGCCGAAAGACGACGATCGGCGAAGTCGCGCACGTTCATCGGGACGAACAGGCGGAGCGGCTGCTTCGGTCGCGGTTCGATCCCTCGCTCGCGCGACCAGGCGAGGAGCGCTTCGAGTAGGTCGCGAGTCAGCACGCCGTTGACCGTCGAGCGACGACTCTCGGCCGACGCCGCCAGACGTTCCGTCTGCTCCGGGTCGAGGCCGAACGTCAGGCAGCGGGGGCGGTCGCTCCCCTCGGTGTCGCTCCGGTCCGGCGGAGCGGACGAAGCGAGCGGGAGCGGCTGGTGCCGGAAGAACTTGTAGGCGCCGTAGAGACCGATCGCTTCGAGCGGCAGGTGGCGGATCGCATCCAGACGCGTGCGGAAGAACCGCGACCGCTTCTCGAGGAGCGACGGATCGATCGTGCGCAGACCTCGATTCGTCGGCCGGCCTCGCGACAGGTTATCGCATAGGACCAGCAGATCGCCGATGCACTGCATGCCGCCGAGACCGTCGCAGCATGCGTGGTGACTGAGGAACCAGAGTTCGGAGCGGTCGCCGCTCTCTCGGACCAGAACGCGTGCCCCTCCGTCACGCTCGAGGTCCATCGGCTCGAAGACGGGCGGTTCGTCGAAGCCGTCGCACGTGACGAACTCGACCTTCGGCGGCGCGGATCCGATGACCCAGGTCCCGCGTCCGCGGCGATCGGTCTCGAGTCGACTGGCGATCAGCGGGTGTCGCTCGGCCAGCATCGCCAAGGCCCGCTCGACCACCGAATGATCGAAGCGTCCGACGCCGGTCATGCGACAGGCGAGCACGTTCCGATAACCGGGCCGATCGTCCCAGAGGAAGAAGTGCTCCAGGTGATTCAGAGGGAGCCGATGCTGCATCGTTCGGCCGGCAACGGGGGAGGAACGGGGTCGCAGCCTTGCAGTATAGTCGTCGCCGTTCGAGGTCCAGTCCGTTCGGCGGTCTCGCTCCGAATGCGCCGATCATGTCGGTCGTCGAGCGTCCCCGCGCCTTTCGTCGACAAGTCCAGGAAGCGACGATAGCCGTGCGGCGACAGCCCTGCTCGGGGGCGCCGTCGAGGTCCGAAGCATCGCGAGGCGGAATCGATGTGGCTCAAGCTGCTGCTCAATCAGGCGGTTCGGCAGGTCGCCGAAGACAAGGTCCGCCGCTGGATCGACGACGCCGTCGCCGGGCCGGGTGAGGCCAAGGACGGTGCGGCCGACCAGGGGGCCGAATCGTCGCGCGCCGCTCGGGGGCCGCAGGCCGAGGAACTCGTCGCCGACCGGCTGCTGATCTTCGGCAGCCAAGCGGAAGCCGGCGGCTGGCTCGACGGAGCGACGATCGCCTTCGATTGGCCGGTCGAAGCGGGGCGACTGTTTCGAGGCAGCGTCGCCGAGCGGGAGTTCGTCGCCTGGGTCGCGTCGAGCGACAAGGCCGATCCGGTCTTCGGCGAACGTCTGATCGAGCTGGTCCGCCCGCGGGTGGCGATCGTCGCAGGATTCGGCGTCGGTCTCGATGAGGGGACTCCTCAGGGGACGATCGTCATCGCCGACCGTGTGCGGGACGAAGGGGGCGGAGTGATCCGTTCCGCGATCGGACTCGAACAGGCCGAGGACGATCCGCGACGCGGAATCCGCTACGGCCTGATCACCACCGTGTCGCGTCCCCCCGCGCCCGGCCCCGAACGAAAGTCGCTCCACGCAGACAGCGGCGCGGTGCTCGCCGAGCCGGACGGGGCAGGGCACGTTGCGCTGCTCGACCGAGCCGGCATCCCGTGGCTCGCCGTCCGCATCGCGACCGAAGGAGTCGAGGACGCGCCGTCGCTTCAGCTCAGAGCCCTGCTCGATCAGGCGACGCTGTCGGGAAAGATCGGCGCCGCGGTCGGGTCGCTCTGGCAGGAACCGAAATCCGCCAAGGAATTGTGGCGCATCCAGGAGGACGCGCTGCGGGCCGGAGACCGCCTCGGCAAGTCGCTCCGTTGGCTCGTCGGCAGCCTGCCGACGTAGGCGTCCGGTTTCCCGCCGAGACGCCGCGGCTAAGATGATCGCAAGGAGACCGATGATGAAGGTGTTGCTGGCGAGCCCGCGCGGCTTCTGCGCGGGGGTGAACATGGCGATCGAAAGCCTCGAGATCGCCCTGCGCGAGTTCGGCAGCCCGGTCTACGTCTATCACGAGATCGTCCACAACAAGTACGTCGTCGATTCGTTCCGATCGCGCGGAGCGGTCTTCGTCGAGACGTTGGACGAGGTGCCGTTCGGCGCGAACCTGCTCTTTTCGGCGCATGGCGTCTCGCCCGAAATCCGACGCGTCGCCGCCGAACGCCGGCTGACGGCGATCGACGCCACCTGTCCGCTCGTCACCAAGGTGCACATCGAAGCGGTGAAGTACGCGAAGCAGGGCTATCGGATCGTCCTCATCGGACACGAAGGGCACGACGAAGTGCTGGGGACGATGGGCGAGGCGCCCGAAGCGATGGTGCTGGTCGAGGATGAGGCGGGAGTCGATCGACTGGTGATCGAACCGGGAACCAAGCTCGCCTACCTGACTCAGACGACGCTCTCGGTCGACGACGCCAATCGGATCATCGCCCGACTCAAGACGCGCTTCCCCGACATCGTCTCGCCTCCGAAGGAAGACATCTGCTACGCGACGCAGAATCGCCAGGAAGCGGTGAAGACGTTGGCCGGCGAGGCGCAGTTGCTGTTGGTGCTCGGCAGTCAGAACAGCAGCAACAGCCAGCGGCTTCGCGAGATCGGCGTCGAACGTGGGATCCCCTCGTATCTGATCGACGGAGTCGCCGATATCCGGCGCGATTGGTTCGACGGCATCGAGACGGTGCTGGTGACGGCCGGAGCCAGTGCGCCCGAGACGGTCGTGCAGGAGTGTCTGGACTTTCTGGTGCGCGAGTTCGGCGCCTCGGTCGAGGTGCGCGAACTGCGCCGCGAGACGGTCCACTTCCAGTTGCCTCGCGAGCTGCGGGCGCTCGCCTAGAAGGACGCGCGCTCGAGTTCGCTCGGTCGCGAAGCCTCGCCGGGCACCGTATCGCTTCGAAGGGAGCGGTCGACCGGCGACGATCGAGGCGCGGCGATCGACGTGTGACGATCGAAGTTCGCGAAGCGAGTCCAAGTCGTTCGGCGGCACGCGCCAGCACTCGGCGGCGCGCTCCGCACTTGTTGACTTGCGCGTGCTTCTCTATGCTTACCCCCGGTTCGACGCGAGTGGCGCATGTGGCGTTCGTCGCTCGTCGCCGGACCCTACGGCTTTCGGGATTCGAGGCGGTCGGTCGGACGGACGTCTCGGGCTCTCGCGAGCCGTTTTTCGTTGACCGATCGGGTCATGCATCAAAGCCGCATCGGTAGCGGCTGAGCGGCGACGACCGCTTCGCGGCGATGGTCGCAACGCGATGCGTTCTCAGCGCGAGGCGGCGAGCAGTTCGCGGCGCGATGCCAGATAAGCGCGACCCGACGCGCGGGCTCGTTCCGAGAGACGTCGCTCGAGCTGCTCGAAGTCGGCTCGTTCGCCTGACGTGAGCAATCGCTCGTACCAGTCGGCCGGCAACTCGTCCCCCTGGGATGAGCCGAACAGACGTTCGATCTTGGCCAGGGGCGAGCGGGATCCGTCGCGCTCGCCGGTCGGTTCCGATCGAGCCGCTTCGCGAAGTTCGAGCGTGGCGCGGGCGAGGCGTTCGGCCTTGGCTCGCGCTTCGGCGTCGGCGACGTCGAACAAGGCGACCCAGAGACGTTCGGAAGCGGAGCGGCGTCGCTGGCCGTCGCTCGCTTCGTCGACCGTCATGGCGACCGCGTCGATCCTCAGCAGGCCGTTGGTCGCCGAGAGGGGAAGATCCAATCGGATCCGCAGTCGCTGTTCTCCCTCGAGCGGTTGTTCCGAATCGCGACGAAACCGATACGCGACTCCGCGTCCCTGATGAGTCGTCCCCGCAGCGACGATCTGCCGCTGAGGCGCGATCCGTTCGAAGCGAGCCGTTTCGGCCTGGCGGCGCGACAGGTCGGCGTTGAGCGCACCGTCGATGCCGGTCGCGCGACCGTCGAGATCGAGCTTGATCCCTGATTGCGAATCCCCCGTCCGTTCCACCGCGATCGAACCGACGTACTCCGAAGCAAGGCGGGTGCGCGGCCAGTAGTCGACCACCAGCGAACTCCCCGACACTTCGGTCACCTCGATCATCAGCTCGTCCACCGACTCGGGCGAATGGGCGCCGAGCCAGTGCGATACCGGCAGCTCGATCTCGACCAAACGCCGACCGAACGGCCTCGGAACTCGCGAATCGTCGCAGCACGACTCGACCGCAACGAACGGCGCCAGGGCCGGAGCGTCAAACCGGATCGGCTGCGCGGCGACCGACATCGCGACCGCGACGTTGCCGAGCAGGGCGAGAGCGAGCGGCAGGGGCGAACTGAGGGCGTTCACGGGGGCGATACTCCGAACGCTGTTCGGCACGAGACGGATCCGGGGTCGGATCCGGATCGCCGTCGTCGGCGATCGGAACTCGTCGCTCGTTCCCTGCGACGCGAGGCGACGAAGCCTCAGGAGATCGGCGGTCGAACCGCGCCGCCGATCGCGAACGGGCGAACGACGACTCGATGGTCGTTCCGTCCTGGAAAGAAGCCTCTCGACGACGACGCGAAGGGGGTCGACGGAGGGGTCGGTCCGTCGTCGGACCGAGGAGCGAGTCGAACTCTCGAAGAGCAGCGGGTCGAGTCGAGCTCGATCTCGCCCCGATGCGGTGCGACTCGAACTCATCCTAGGAGTGCGGCTCATTCGGTCAAATCGAGCGCCCTCGGCGAGAGCCGCGCCAAGCTCGGTTCATTCACGCCGCGCGGCGGATCGACGGCGACAGCTCGTGCTCGACCGGGAGATCGGCGAGCGGATCTGCGGAGGGAGCGGCGTTCTCCTTGCGCGGGGCCCAGACGTCGATCAGGGCCAGCAGCCGCCGATCGAGTTCTTCCAGACGCTCGAGGACATCGTCCTGGCGTCGATCGAGGTCCTGAACGCGCTGTTCGTAGCCGACGGCATCCAAGCTGAGGCATCCGCAGAAGCTGGGCGATCTCGGGCGTCGTCGTCCCTGACGTCGTCGCGATCGCCGACCTGGCTCGCTCCATTATCGTCCTCGGCCGGCCGGACACCTGTCGGTCGTCAGGGAAGTTCCGGTTATCGAAGATGGGGGATTTGGGTTCTTCTTGGGGCCGTCTCATCCAAGGGGGGACCTTCTTGGATCGCCGGCCGTTGGGGGCCGGCCGATCCGCTCCGATGCCGTTCGCTCGCTGCGACGGGGGCCCACTTGTGTCGCTTCGAGTCGATCGGTCAACTTGCAGGAAGACCTGCGATTTCTCGACGCCCCAACCGGAAGGAGTTCCCGAGACATGCGACGCGCGAAGATCTCGATCATCGGAGCCGGCAACGTCGGCGCCACGACGGCCCATTGGTGCGCGGCGGCCGAACTGGGCGATATCGTGCTGCTCGACATCCCGGCGGCCGAGGACATGCCCAAGGGGAAGGCGCTCGACCTGATGCAGAGCTCCCCGGTGATGGGCTTCGACTCGAACATCATCGGAACGACCAGCTACGCCGACACCGCCGGCAGCGATGTCGTCGTGGTGACGGCGGGGATCGCTCGCAAGCCGGGGATGAGCCGCGACGATCTGCTGGCGACCAACGCCAAGATCGTCTCGAGCGTCGCCGAGCAGATCGCCAAGAGCAGCCCGAACGCGGTCGTCATCGTCGTCAGCAATCCGCTCGACGCGATGGTGCAGCGGGTTCAGCAGGTCACCGGATTCCCTCACGGCCGGGTGATCGGCCAGGCGGGCGTGCTCGATACGGCTCGTTATCGCACCTTCATCGCGATGGAACTCGGCGTGAGCGTCGAGGATGTCTCGGCGCTGCTGATGGGCGGGCACGGCGACACGATGGTGCCGATGCCGACCTGCACGACGGTCGGCGGCATTCCGGTGCGGCGTCTGATGTCCGAGGAAAAGCTGAGCGCGATCGTCGATCGGGCTCGCAAGGGGGGCGCCGAAATCGTCTCGCTCCTGAAGACCGGCAGCGCCTACTACGCTCCGGCCGCCGCGACGGCCCAGATGGTCGAAGCGGTGGTCCGCGACAAGAAGCGATTGATCCCGTGCGCCGCGTACTGCGACAAGGAATACGGCGTCGGCGGCTACTACGTCGGCGTGCCGGTCGTGCTCGGCACGGCGGGCGTCGAGCGGATCGTGGAACTCGATCTCGATCCGCAGGAGCGAGCCGACTTCGCGAAGAGCGTCGACGCGGTGCGCGAATTGGTCGGAGCGATGAACAAGCTGCTGGCCGGCTGATGAGCGTCGGGGCCGAACGAACGAGCCGAGCGAGGGCGAGGGGGGAAGCGATTCCCGCCTCGCCCTTTGCCGTTGCGGCGAGCCGATCGCGAGCTGACGCGATGCTCGTCGGCCGTGCGCCGGCCGGCCGTTCGAGAGCGTTCCGTTCCCGGGGCGGGGCCGGCCGTCGGGGCCGCCCGGGGAAGGAGTCGACGGCATGACCAGCTTTCGAGCCGGCCTGCTGCTCGGGGCGCTCTCCGCGATCGGTTACGCCGCCGCGAATTCGTTTCTGCGAGGGGCGACCTCGGTCGATGCCGCCTGGGTTTCGGCCGTCAAGAGCTTCTGGTTGATCGCCCTGCTCGGACCTCCGTTGACGCTGGCCGTCGGTCGCGGCGAGGTCGCCGGATTCGGTCGCCGGAGTTGGATCGGCTTGATTGCCGCCGGGTGCATCGGCCAGTTCGGAGGCAATCTGGCGTTCCAGTGGGGGCTCGAACGGATCGGACTGTCGGTGACGGTGCCGCTCTGTCTGGGCGCCATGATCTGCAGCAGCGCCCTGATTCAGCGACTGAGCGAACGCGTTCCGCTGAGGAAGAACGTGCTCGCGTCGATCCCGATCTTCCTGGTCGCGATGGTGCTGCTTTCGGTGTCGCGAAGCGGCGGAACCGCGATTGCCGCCGACCGCGACTGGCACGCCGGGGTGCTCGGCAGCCTGGCCGCGGCCGCTTCAGGGGTCTCGTATTCGATCCTCGGCTTCGCGATCCGGCGAGCGACCGGCAAAGGGGCTCCCGTCTCGCTGCCGATGGTGATTGTCGGCGTCGTCGGTCTCTTCGGACTCGGCAGCCTGGGACTCTCGCGATTGGGGATCGACGGCGTGCGAGCGATCGACGGCTGGTCTTGGGGGATGATGACCGCCGCCGGATTGGCGAATGCCGCCGCCTTCCTATCGCTCTCGCTGTCGCTGCGAGCGATCTCGGTCCTCTATGTCCACCTGCTCAACTCGACTCAGGTGGCGCTGACCGCGCTGGTCGGCTCGCTCTTTTTCGGCGAGGCGTTCGGGGGGCTGACGATCGCCGGTATCCTGCTGACGATCGTCGGCTTCATCGGCATGGCCCGCGAGCCTCGCCGACCGACTCGATCGACCGGCGAGGGGGCTGAACCGTCCGATCAGGCCTGATCGCGACCGCGCCGCGAACCGATCGAGCGGCGGCGCGAGTCGTGGGTGATGAACGCTTCGAAGCGTCCTTCCAGACGTTCGAGCGAGGCGACCAGCCACCCTTCCAGGTCGGTCATCGGGTCCGGCAGCGCGATCTCGCACGTGGCGGAGGTCGGCTCGATGGGAGCGGGGAGGCGAATCGGGTCGCCTGAGCGAGGTTCGGTAGCCATCGCGACGTCTCCTGTTCCCTAAGGCCGTCGAGGTCATCTATCGGTTCAGGGCAAGCGGTGTACCGAACGAGTCTGTTCGACGGGTCAACCGCAGCCCAGAGTTCCGCATCACCCGTACTTTTCCAAGCGAACGAGACAGGGAAACCGTGACGAAGGTTCGCCGAACGAGGCGTCAGGTTGTCCGAATCCGACGCGAAACGCCTGACAATGCGGCAGAAAGGCGACACGAAACGGGCGGCTTCGGGCGGTCCTGCTGCCGGCTCCGGGCAGGGCGAACGAAGGAAGAGGGGGGATTCCCGGGGCGGGAAGAGAGTCGGAAACGACGTCGGAAAAAAACTGAAGGTCGGTAAAGATCGTGGCTCGGTCGCCGAATCTGCGGTTGTCGAGGGCGGACAGACGCCTGAGCCGGACGCGGCGGTCGCCGCGAGCGCTCGTTTTGGGCAAGCCCAGGAGGGTTTCGGAGATGGTCAAGAAAGTCGTGTTGGTCGGTTTGGGTGTTGCCTTGTTGGTCACCCTGTTGTTCGGCACTCGGGTCACGAGCTACACCGCCACGGCAATCGGCCAGATGCGGCAGCGGATCGATGACACCGTGCCGGTCGAGTTCAAGCTGAAGGACGCTCGGAATCAGCTCGCGAAGCTCGATCCCGAGGTGAACCAGATGAAGTACGAGTTCGCTCGCCAGCAGCTGCGGGTCGACCGTCTTCAGGAAGAGGTCGTCGCGGCTCGCGAAGGCCTCGACGAGCAGCTTGCCGGGATCGTTCGGCTGAAGGATCACCTGGACAGCGGCGAGACGATGTTCGTCTCGCGGGACCGCAGCTACTCGGTCACCGAGGTTCAGGCCGACCTGAAGCGTCGGTGGGACCTGTACAAGACGAGTCAGGCGATCGTCGACACCAAGGCCCAAGTGCTGACCGCTCAGCAGGCCGGTCTCGATGCGGCTCGGCAGAAGATCGCCGAGACCGAGTCGAAGCGCGAGCAGCTCGAAGTCGAGATCGCTCAGCTCGAGGCTCGGATGAAGCTGGTCGAGGTGGCGAAGACGGCGAGCGACCTGCACTTCGACGACAGCCGCATCTCGCGGCTCCGCGAATCGCTCGACGACATCCGCTCGCGGATCGAGGTCGAGGAGCACCTGCTCGACGCGGTGGACGGCGAGTCGTTCAACGGGATTCCGTTGGAGGACGAGGTCGCGACGGGTGATGTGATCAACGAGATCGACGCCTTTCTGAGCACCCGCTCGGCGGGCGAGAGCCTCGATCACTGATCCAGGTCCCCCCTCCCGGCTCGAACGAGACTTCAGGGGTCGAGGCAAACCGCCTCGACCCCTTTTTCATGCGCCGATCGGGCGCCGTTTTCGACTCGCCTCTTGGCTCGCCGATCGAATCCCAGTCACAATGAGACTCGGAAAGTCGCAGAAGGCTCGGCGAAGGGGGCGGGGCGACTTCGACGGCGCTCCGAATCTCGAGGCCACTTCCCGGAGGAACGGCGACGTGCAGGACCAAGGGGAGGGGGAGCCGGCGGTCGAAACGACCGAGCCTCGGACTGCCGAGGGGGTACGGCCGGAACCCTTCATGCTCTGGATCGACTCGGTCGGCGGCTTTCTGGTGGTCCCCGGGGAGCGTGTTTCGGTCGGCCAAGCCGATCCCGAATCGCGGATCGACGTTCCGATCGTGGCCGATCTCTCGGCTCGTCACCTCGAGTTCCTGCGCGGCAGCGACGGATGGCGAGTCGTTCCGGGGGGCGAAGTGTCGATCGGGGATCGGCGACTGGAAGGGCCCGAGGCGTTGGTGACGGGGGATGTCCTTGCCTTGGCCGGCAATGTCCGACTGAAGTTCGAGCGCCCGCATCCGCTGAGTCTGTCGGCGCGCGTGTCGATCGTCAGTCGCCACCGGACTCGCCCCTGGTCCGACGGAATCGTGTTGATGGGAGAAACGTGCCTTCTCGGCCCTCGCTCGCGCGATCATGTGCAATGTCGCGGCTGGTCTTCCGAACTGGTGTTGCATCGGAAGGACGGCGAGCTGAAGGTCCGTTACGGCGAACCGATCGAGATCGACGGACGTCCCTGTTCGGGAGTCGGAACGGTGACGACGCGGTCGCGCGTCGTGGGCCCCGACTTCTCGTTCAGTCTGGAGCCGGTCGACTGAGTCCGTCCGGCGAGGCCGCCGGTCGGCACGAGCCGAATCGCCTTGCGCGAGCGAGGGAAGAGCGTTGAATCCGCCGCCTCAAGCGCTGAAACAGACGACCGCCTTTCTGCCCGGGGCAGAAAGTCCGGCCCGTCCGCGCGCGGCCCGCTTCACGCATGCCTGCGGCGATCGGCCGCTGGAAGGTTATACGATCAAGCGCGGAATCGGGATCGGAGGATTCGGCGAGGTCTACTTTGCGCTCAGCGACGCCGGCAAGGAGGTCGCGCTCAAGCGGATCCAGCGGAATTTGGATGTCGAGCTGCGCGGCGTCGGACACTGCCTGAATCTGCGCCACCTGAACCTGATCTCGTTGTGGGACATCCGGACCGACGCCCGCGGCGTCGGTTGGGTCGTGATGGAGTACGTGCCGGGAGAAAGTCTGCGCGAAGAGATCGAACGGTTCCCTCAAGGCATGGCGCTGGAGCGGGTCGTCGACTGGTTCGAGGCGATCGTCGAAGGGGTTCGGCATCTTCACGATCGCGGCATCGTGCATCGTGACCTGAAGCCGGGAAACATCTTTCGCGACGCCGATACCGACGTCGTCAAGATCGGCGACTACGGCCTGTCGAAGCTGATCGGCGGCGCCAAGCGGAGCGGGCATACCGAGACGGTCGGAACGTTCCACTACATGGCTCCCGAAGTCGGACGCGGGAGTTACGGCAAGGAGGTCGACCTCTATGCGCTCGGCGTGATCCTCTACGAGATGCTCTCCGGTTCGGTGCCGTATGACGGCGAAACGAGTCAGGAGATCATCATGAAGCACCTGACCGCGTCGCCCGATCTCTCGCGTCTGCCGAGCGGCTTCGTCCCGCTCGTCGAATGGCTGCTCGAGAAGGATCCGGAGCGGCGGTGTCGCGACGCGGTCCGGCTCCGTGACGCCTTTCGCGACGCGGTCGAGAAGGTCCGCTCGCCGAGCGAGGTCGCTCCGGTGGCTCCGGCCGTTTCGCCGACGAACTCCGGTGCGGGGGGAGCCTCGGAACTCTTGCCGGTCGGTGCTCGGCGCCCGGTGACGCGCGACGTCGTCTTCATCGCCGACGATCCGCTCCGGATCGCCGATGGGGACGAGATGGTCTTCGGCGACGTCGTCGAGATCGTGACGGCCGAGACGATCGATGAGGTCGGCGATTCCCCTTTGCCGAATCGCTTCGGATCGCCGGCCGTGTCCGAGCGACGGTCGGACGATTCCGATCCTCCCGGCCCGGCTGGCCCAACTGGTCCGGCAGTCGTGACCTCCGCCCCTGCGGACCGAATCCCGGCTCCTCCGATCGCCGGCGAGACGAACAAGGATCGAGACGAACGGGGGGACGGGCGACGATTCCGCCTGGCGTCGCTCGATCGCCGCAGCGTCGCGATGGCGCTGTTGTTGGCGATCGGCACGGTGGGAGTGCTCGCAGAGCGCGAGGTGCTCCTGCCGCTGGTCGTGATCGCTGCGATCGGCCTGGGGCTCCGTCGGCTGGCACGTCATTCCGATCCGGGGTCCGGGCGACGCGGAGCGGCGGGCGATCGGGGCGCTGCAGTCCGAATCCACGCACCGCTATCGCGGCATCTCGATCCGGCCACGACCGGACTGGTCGCGATCGCCGTCGCGTTGCCGCTCGGACTGATCGCTTGGGGGGCGATGCGACTGGCCGACGGCGGGCCGGGGGATTCGACGGCGGCCGCCTGCTGGCTCGTGACCTTCGGAGCAGGAACGATCTCCTTCGGATTGCTGCGACTGACCCGAGATTCGGTCGTCGCGCGAGGCCGGCTCGCGTCGCTCGGTGCGGGACTGCTGTCGGTGTTCGTCGTCGCCTTGCTCTCCTGGGGAACGGCTAGCTGGCTGACGGTCGACTTCGCGGCGGCGGTCGGCGATTCGACTCGCTCGGTGCTCGGTCGAGCGATCTTCGTGCATCCGGTGCTGGCGTTCGTCGCGGCGCTGACCTCGTTCGGTCTCGGCGGCTCCGCCGGCGGAAGGTCCGAGCGGGTCGAATGGGAACGCGTGCTGATCGCGGTCGCGAGCGGCTGGATCGTCGCCGCGCTCACCGGGTTTCCGTGGCAACTCTGGACTGCCGCGCTGCTCATCGGACCGATCGGCCGGTTGCTGACGACCGAGACGACCGGAGCCGAACTCGCCGCGAGTCGGGCCGAACGTGCCGCGGTCGGCTCCGAACGGGCTCTGGTCGGATGACCGGGAGGATTCGCCGAATGATCAGTGCGGATCGCTCGGGAGTCGCTTGCGCTTCGTCCGCGGGGCCGACGACGCATTCGGTGCCGGAGACGTCGAACCGGCCGCCTCGCCAGTCGCTTCGGCTCGACCCGCTCTTGCCGGCGATCGGTGGGTGGCTGATCTGCTGCGGAGCGATCCTGTGCGGCGGTGCGGTCTCGGCTCGGGGAGACGAACCGATCGTCGCTCCGACGGACGCGGCAGCGACCGCCGCGACGACGGCGACTGCCGGTACGCCGGAGGGAGCCGATTCGGCGCCGTCGGACCCGGCTTGGTACATCGAGTTGCGAGCGGAGGGAGCCGATCCGCAGTCCGTTCCGATCATGGTCGAGGCGGCGAACGAGGCGGAGTGCGACCGACGATTCGCGGACGGCGTCCGTCGCGCCGTCATCGAGGCGGCTCGCGCCATCGCGAATCGAGTCCGTCCCGAAGCGGCCGATGCGCTGGAGCGGATCACGGCGATCGAAGCGATGCGTTGGCTCGACGGCGAGTACGACGAGCGCCGGACGGTCGAGCTCGCCGCAGGAACCCGACATCGTCGATACGGACGATTGGAGTTCGACGCGTCGTTCGAACGCTGGTCGCTCGACGAGGTCCGTCGCTCGGATCAGCAGTTCCGGCTGCAGGTCTGGGGCCTCATGCTGCTGGCGGTCGTCGTTATATTGGCGACGGTTCGGCAGCGTCGGCGCCGAAGAACGATCGGGTCCGATCGACCCGAGGGGCGGTCCTGATCGATCGTTCGGCAGTATCCGCGCTACGGCATCGGCGACGGGGCGGCCGCGAAAGTGCTTCGGCAGCGGGGGAGATCGAGCGAATGAATCAGCCGAACGAGGCGGAAGAGGCATTGGTGGCGCGCATTCGCCGCGGCGACGGCGATGCGTGGGCCGATCTGATCGACCGCTTCGAAGGGCGTCTGCTCGCGTTCGCGGAAAGTCGTCTGTCGAACAAGGGGGCGGCGGAGGACATCGTGCAGGAGTCGTTCCTCGGATTCCTCAACAGCCTGCCGCACTACGACGGCCAACGCTCGCTCGAGAGTTACCTCTTCTCGATCTGCGCCTACAAGCTGACCGACCACCTGCGGCGCGAGGGGCGGCGCCCGGCGATCTCGTTCTCGTCCCGCAGCGACTCGACCGGGCAGTGGGAGTTTTCCGGCTACGAACGCGGCGCGAGCAGCATGGCTCGCAGCGTCGAGCGGCGCCGGGTCGAGGAGGGGGTGTTGGCCGAGACGCTGGCCGAGCAGATCGCGCGATGGCAGGAGCGAGGGGACTGGGTGAAGCTCCGCTGCATCGAGCTGCTCGTGGTCAAGGGATGGCCCAACAAGCGAGTCGCCGAGGAGCTCGATATCTCGGAGCAGCAGGTCGCCAACTTCAAGTTCGACTTCATCTCGCGACTCAGAACGCTCGTGCGGCGCAAGGGAGTCGCGGAGGACCTGTTCCCGGAACTCTACGCCGAGTGATCGGCATCTCGGCGGCCGCTCGGCTGCAGCAGGGCAGGGAAGGCGATGTGCGGCATCACCGGAGTCGTCTGGAGCGATCCCGACCTGCGTCCTTCGGCAGCGCAGTTCGATCG
>CAZZBI010000101.1:0-14997 GCA_964652385.1 uncultured Pirellulaceae bacterium
TCCTTCTTCAGACCGACCATCTGGATCAGGACGTCGGCGACCGGATCGGTGATTCTCGCCGACTGTTCGGCGTTCCAGAGGTTGCGGGCGTTGTCGATCACCAGGGTCATCGAAAGGCCCAGAATCATGAAGATCCCGAGCAGCGAGAGGACCTGGAAGATCGTGTACGGCGCCTCGGGAGGCTCGGCCGCGATCGGAGCGGCGATCGGCTGAGCCTGACCTTCGCCTCCGGCAATGCCGCCGAACAGACTCTCGTCCTCGGCGACCAGCACCGGCGCCTGTTCCTCGTTGCTCACGCTGTCCGTCAGCAGGCCCGACGCCGAATCGTCCGGGTAGATCTCGCTGTCGTCGAGCGCGATCACCTGCGAGCCGCTGGTGTCGTCGTCCGAAACGTCCTCGATCGGCGTCAGCATGAAGTCGTCGTCGGCGCGGACGTCGCTGCCGAGATCGTCGAGCGCCACCAGCCCTTCGTCTTCGGGAAGCGAGAGCGCATCCAGGTCCGAGTCGGCCAGCTCCTTCGGTTCTTCCTCGAGCGAGAGACCGCTGTCGGACGGGCTGAGATTGATGCCGCTGTCGGCCGAGGCGAGGCCGATTTCGCTGCTCGAATCGTCGTCGAGCACCAGGTCGCTCGATTCGAGATCGGAATCCGAATCGACGATGTCGCTCGCATCCGCCAGACTCAGCTCGTCATCGAACAGATCGTCGTCGGCGAGCAGCAGACCGCTCCCTTCGACCATCTTGCCGGTATCGGACGGGCTGTCCTTCGACGCCGGTTCGCTCGAGGCGAGGACGTCCGAGCCCCCTTCCGACGCGAGCTGCAGCCCGTCGTCCGCCAGATCGAATTCCGCCGACAGATCGTCGGCCGAGCCGCCGGCTCGATTCGCCAGGAAGTTATCGAGGTCGGCTCGCTTGAACTTGAAGCTGCTGCCGGTCTTGAGACCTCGGATCTCCCCCTTCGAAATGAGCTCGGTCAGCTCGTCGGTGGGAATGCCGAGGATCTTGGCAGCATCTTCGAGCGAAATCAGGTCGGCCATCGAGAGGCTCCGGGACGAGTCGCAAAGAGGAGATAAGGCGTCGCGACCGACCCGATACCCGTGGATCGCACCGTGCATGGACCGCCGTGGCGGCCTACCGGGGATCGACTTGGGATCGGATCTCGCGAGGAGTCGGTTTGGTTCCGTTGAATTCGTCGAGCTGCAGGTCCCAGGTCACGTTCCGGACGCTCCGCAACGTGATCGCTCCCGAACTCCGATCGACCTGATAGACGGCAACGCGTCGAGCGACCGGATCGATCACGGCCAACGCATCGGCCGTCTCGTTTCCGTCCAGCTCGACCGCCACCAACCCTTGCCCCGCTTCGAGCAGTTCCGCGACCGAACCCGGTTCGGGTTGAGCCGCCGATTGTCCGAAAGCACTCCAACCGGCTCCGAGCAACAGCCCCAGAACCGCGGCCGACAGGATCGTTGACGTTCGCATGCCGATTCGCCTCCTTGCGACTTCGGGTATTGACCCACTCCGGTCCATCCTAGAAAGCGGGTCCAGGCGATTCAATACTTCGCCTCTGCCTCGATGCCCCAGTTTGCCACGACGCTCGTCGAGGCGATCGTGATCGTCCCGGCGCTTCCGGCCGTGACGGTCGTCCGAGCTGCCGGTGCGAAGGCTCGCTCCGCTCTTCCCGAGCGTCGACGCGGAAGTACACCGCTGCGGGACCGAGCCGGACCGGGGAGGCGCGGGAGGATACGAGGGAGCATGTCGGGGGGCAATCCCGATCGCGTCGCGACCGGTAGCCGCTCGGCGCAACGCACTTCCCCCTTCGAACCGTGACGGCGGACCGCTTCTCGAGCCGCGCATCGTCCGTCGAAGCGCGGGTCGATCGGACCGTACCGATCGTGCCGTCTCGGGCAACATCAAGGCCGTGATCCGAGCCGCGTGGCAGGGGCGGAAAGGCCGGTTTTTGCCGTGTCGACGCTTCTCGCTTCCTTCCTCGTTTCGCTGATCGCTTTTGTTTGACACTCGATTTCGGGCGTAACTATACTGAAAGTCTCGTCGTCGCCAGGAAGGCCGCCGCTCCTCACGAGCGTCCCTCCTGCGGGCGTCTCTCGGGGCTGGTCGGCCGCTCGGGCCAGGACCGCGTTCGGCCTCTCGGCCGCTCCGTCTTGTAGGCGTCATTCTCTCGCTAGAGGTAGCAGTCCATGACGTTCGTAGGAAAGCTGTTCACGGTCCTGATCCTCATCTGCAGCATCTTCCTGACGGCGGTTGCCGTGATGCTGGCCGCGAGCCAGCAGAACTGGAAGGAGCAGGCGATGGAGAACAAGAGCAAGGCGGAAAGCTACGCTCAGCTCCTCAACGCCTCGCGCAACCAGGTCGAAGAGATCAAGGCGGCTCTCGAGCGCGAGCGGGTCACGTCCCGTTTGGCTCTGCAGCGAGTCCAGGTCCAGCTGCTGGTCGAGCAGGCGGATGCGGCCGCGAAGGAGACGCGACTGGCCGATCTGGTCCGAGCCGACGGGGCTCAGGTCCAGGTCATTCAGCAGAACACCGTTCGTCTGACCGAACTGATGGACGAGAACGAACGTCTGCGGACCTCGGCCAACGAGCTGACCGAAACGCTGCACAACACGCTGACGCGAGTCACCACGCTGACCGACGCGAACTACAAGCTCGAAGGCGAAATCGCTCGCCTCAGCGAGCGGAGCGGCCAGCTGGCCAACGATGTCGCCCAGATCGAAAAGGTGATGACCGCCTACGGCCTCGATCGCGACTCGCTCACCGCTCACATCCCGCCGGCAGTCGAAGGGCGAGTCACGGCGATCAGCCGGACCGTCAAGGGGCTGATCGAGCTGAGCCTCGGTTCGGATGACGGTCTGCGAGTCGGACACCGGATGGACGTCTTCCGTGACGGCAAGTATCTCGGTGCGGTGGTGGTCAAGTCGGTGACCGACAACAGCGCCACGGCCGAGATCGTCCCCGAACTGAACGAGGCTCCGATCCGCGAGAACGATCGGGTCACCACCCAACTCGATTCCCAACTGCGAGGTTGAACGCATGGCGACCGTTCCCGCCGGAACCAAGAAGCAAGAGCTGAACGTCTACACGGTGATGCTGATCACCTCGGGGATCTCGCTGATCTTCGGATGCGTCTGCCTCTGGATGGCGCTCAACTCGACCGGTACGACCTATCCGTACTGGAAGACGAACGACGCTCGGATCCAGGTCGGCCCCTGAGCGACAAGGCGAGCTGAGGTTCGAGTCGACGAAATCGAATCACGAGGGTCTGTCGGAACACCGGCAGGCCCTTTTTTCGTCGACACGCGACACGGCCACGCGGCACGGCACGGCACGACACGCGACAGCCGTTAAATGAGGCGCAGCGAGCCGTACGCGGGGTCGACCGCGAGAGCCCGGTCGGATCCGATTTCGGGGGCCGAAACCCGATCGCCTCGTTCAGGCACGCCTCGGGCGCTGGCAGCGCGGGCAGAAGAAGGTGCTGCGCTGAGCCTGAACGATCCGAACGATGACTCCCCGTTCGCAATCGGGGCAGCGTTCGTCGGCCCGATCGTAGACCCGATGGTGGTTCTGATACCCGCCGGCCTTGTTCAGGGCATTGCGATAGGTTCCGTCCGCCAACGTCGAGCCCTCGTACCGGATCGCCGTTTCGAGCACGTCGCGCATCGCCCGAAACAGTCGCTCCCACTGCGGCTTGGTCACGCGATCGCACGGAGTTTCGGGGTGGATACGAGCGACATGTAGCATCTCGGACGCGTAGAGATTGCCGATCCCCGCGACGCGCGTCTGATCGAGCAACGCGACCTTGATCGGGCGTCGTGAGGGGGCGAGCCGTCCCCGGAACTCCGCCGGTTCGATCGACAACGCGTCGGGGCCGACCGTCTCACTCCCCCAACGCCGCTCCAACTCGTCGGTTTCGAGACCGCTGAAGGTCCCGAGCCCGCGGCGATCCCAGAACCAGAGTCGTTCCGGACCTTCCCACGGCTCGAAGCGAATCTCGATCCGCAGCGCCCGATCGTCCGGCGGATCGGAGAGGAGCACGAGCCCCGTCATCCGCGGTTCGAAGACCAGGTGATACGCATCGTCCGTCACGACCAGCACGCGTTTGCCGAGGCGCCGGATGTCGGCGACTCGGCGTCCGATACTGCGTCGATCGATCTCCTCGATTCCCGGCACGACGGCGATCGGCCGTCGATCGCAAGGAGGGCGCAGCACGCGCGCGATGCGCCCGCCGACGATCGGCCGGATGCCGCGACACATCGTCTCGACTTCGGGAAGTTCGGGCATCGGTGAAGGGATCCGAGAACGAGCGGACAGACCCAGGGACTCGCGAACGCCGTTCGAGTCTGGGCGCGCTTGCGGTCCGCGACAAGCGGCCGAATGGCGGCCCCCCTCGGCGGCTCCCCCGCTTCTCGGCCGTTGACGATTCGGCTCGCACCGAAACACAATCTCAGGTTCATTCCCTCGCTCCGTCATGACGAAGGCCAGGTACGCCATGAGTTCCGCATCTCGTCCGGTCGAATCTCCGGTCGTTCCCGACGCGCGCGGGCGATTCGGACGCTTCGGAGGGCGATTCGTTCCCGAGACGCTGACGCGGGCGCTGACCGAGCTCGAAGCGGCCTACGACGAGGCGCGACGGGATCCGGTCTTCATCGAGCGGCTGAACGAACTGTTTCGCGACTTCGTCGGGCGCCCTTCGCCGCTCTACTTCGCCGAGCGGTTGACCGAACGGTGCGGCGGAGCCCGCATCTGGCTGAAGCGCGAGGACACGAACCATACCGGGGCGCACAAGATCAACAACACGCTCGGTCAGACCCTGCTGACGCTCCGGATGGGAAAACGGCGGGTGATCGCCGAGACCGGCGCCGGCCAGCACGGCGTCGCGAGCGCCACCGCCTGTGCGCGGTTCGGGTTGCCGTGCGTCGTGTACATGGGCGAGGAGGATGTCCGTCGCCAAGCGCCGAACGTCCGGACGATGCGGCTGATGGGAGCCGAGGTGCGACCGGTGACGACCGGTTCCCGTACGCTTCGCGATGCGATCAACGAAGCGATGCGCGACTGGATGGCCTCGGTCGACGATACGCACTACATCATCGGTTCCGTCGTCGGTCCGCACCCCTTTCCGATGATCGTCCGCGATTTCCAATCGGTGATCGGACGCGAGACGATCGAGCAGTCCCGCGCCCGCTTCGGGCGTCTTCCCGAGGTCGTCGTCGCCTGTGTCGGCGGAGGGAGCAACGCCGCGGGGATGTTCTATCCGTTCGTCCCGTTCGACGAGGTGCGACTGGTCGGCGTCGAAGCGGGCGGTCTCGGTGCCGCCCCCGGGCAGCATGCCTCGCCGCTCACCTACGGATCCCCCGGCGTCCTACACGGCAGCTTCAGCTACGTCATGCAGGACGCCGACGGTCAGACGTGCGACGTCCATTCGGCTTCGGCCGGCCTGGACTATCCGGGAGTCGGGCCGGAGCACAGTTACTGGAAGGAGTCGGGACGAGTCGAGTACACCTGCTGCCGGGACGGCGAGGCGCTGGAGGCGGTCGAGATCCTGGCTCGCAACGAAGGAATCCTGCCGGCGCTCGAGTCGGCTCACGCGATCTCCGAGGCGATGCGATTGGCGCCGACGCTCCCTCGCGAGGCGAATCTGGTCGTCTGTCTCTCGGGACGCGGCGAGAAGGACGCGGCGGAGATCGCGCGACTCCGCGGCGAAACCTGATCGCGACTCGCTCGGCAGCGCCGCACGAGACCGAGGCTCTCGACTCCCCTGCCCTGTTCCTCTGCTCTCCGGCTCCGCTGTTTTCCGGATCCGCCCCCGCCGTTCGCCCCCCTTCCGCTCCGCAGGAACCGCAACGATGTCCAAGGTCGATCAGCGTCTGGCCACTTTTCGAGCCGCCGGACGCAAGGCGCTGATCCCGTTCATTACCGCCGGCGATCCCGATCTCGAGACGACCGTCGAACTGATCCGCGCCTTCGATCGCCTCGGTTGCGGCGTCTGCGAGATCGGCATTCCGTACTCGGATCCGATCGCCGACGGTCCGGTCATCCAGGCCTCCTACACCCGCTCGCTCGAACGCGGCATTCGCGTCGAAGCGATCTTCGACGCGATCGGCTCGGTGGCTCGAGAGATCGAGATGCCGGTGGTGGTGATGGTCAGCTACGCGATCGTGCACCGGATCGGCATCGACTCGTTTCTCGACCGGGCGATCAAGGCGGGGATCGCGGGAGCGATCGTGCCTGATCTGCTGATCGAGGACGGTGACGAATTGCAGGCGGCGGCAAGTGCGAAGGACTTTTCACTGATTCGCCTGGTGACTCCGACCACCCCTGCCGATCGGGCCGCCGCGATCGCTCGGGCCTCCACCGGTTTCGTCTACTGCGTTTCGGTCACCGGAATCACGGGGGAACGAGCGACGATTCCGGCGGCGACTCTCGCTCGCATCGAGGAGCTGCGGCGGCAGACCTCGGTCCCGATCTGCGTCGGCTTCGGCATTTCGGCCGCCGATCAGGTCGCGGATGTCGGACGGACTGCGGATGGGGTCATCGTCGGATCGGCGTTGGTCCGGCGTTTGGCGGAGCCGGGGACGCGTGCGGAAACGGTCGAGCGAGTGGCGCGATTCGCTGGAGAACTGGTCGCCGGACTCGAATCGGTCGCCCTCGGTCGATAAGGGGAACCGGCGGTGTCCGGTCGGCGGGCGTGTCGGGTAATCCCTGGAGAAGCGGCGGTTGTCGAACCGGGAAACGGCCGATTGCCCGCCGGTTCGCCGAGCGACCAATTGGCGAAGGGTGGGGTCGGAAATTACGCTGGTAGTTTCGACCGGCTCTTCCCCTGCGACGGTAGCGACATGTCCGAGCGTCTGATTTCGCCCGAGGATCGGATCCTGATCGCCGGGCATCGCGGCCTGGTCGGCTCGGCGCTGATGCGGCGCTTCTCGGCGGCCGGCTATTCCCGGCTGCTGACCACCGGCCGAGAGGAGTGCGATCTCGGTCGCCAGGATCAGGTGGAACGCTGGTTCGAGACGCATCGGCCCGATGTCGTTCTGCTGGCGGCGGGAAAGGTCGGAGGGATCCACGCCAACGCGACCTATCCGGCCGACTTTCTCTACCAAAACCTGATGATCCACGCGAACGTCGTCCATGCGGCGTATCGCTCGGGGGTCCGTCGTCTGCTATACCTCGGAAGCTCCTGCATCTACCCGCGCGAGGCACCTCAGCCGATTCGCGAAGAGGCTCTGTTGACCGGAACGCTGGAGCCGACGAACGAACCGTATGCCCTTGCGAAGATCGCCGGCATCCGGATGTGCGATTCCTATCGTCGCCAGTTCGGATGCGACTTCTTCTCGGCGATGCCGACCAATCTGTACGGCCCCAACGACAACTTCGACCTCCAGAACTCCCATGTCCTTCCGGCGCTGATCCGGAAGTTCCACGAGGCGCGGGCGTCGGGAAACCGCCAGGTGACGGTCTGGGGGACCGGCACCGTCCGGCGCGAGCTGCTGCATGTCGACGATCTGGCCGACGCCTGCCGCTTCCTGCTCGAGAACTACCGGGACGGAGGGCACATCAACGTCGGCACGGGCGAGGATCTGACGATCCGCGAGCTCGCCGAAACGGTGGCGGAAATCGTCCATCCCGAGGCCGAATTGGTCTGGGACACGTCGAAGCCGGATGGTACTCCTCGCAAGCAACTGGACGTCACCCGGATGCATTCGCTCGGATGGCGTCATACGATCGCGCTGCGAGACGGTATCCGCTCGACTTACGACTGGTACCTGAAGCATGTGGTCGGGCGCGAGCAGCCCGCTGCGGCCGTCGGCGGAAATCGCTGACGACCCGTCGATCGCGGCCCGGTTCTTCGCCCTCCATTCTCTCTTCCTTTTCGCACCTTTCGGATCCGACGATGACGAAGTACCCCGAGCGTAACGGACGTCGAGCGCTGATCACCGGCATCACCGGCCAGGACGGGGCCTACCTGGCGGAGCTGCTGCTCGGCAAGGGGTACGAGGTGACCGGCATCATCCGCCGCTCCTCGTCGTTCAACACGGCTCGCATCAACCACATCTACCAGGATCCGCACGATCCCGACGTCCGCATGAAGCTCGTCTACGGTGACCTGAGCGACGGATCGAGCATCAACCAGATCATCCGGACCTGTCAGCCGCACGAGATCTACAACCTGGGGGCCCAGTCGCACGTCAAGGTCTCGTTCGACGTGCCGGAATACACGACCGACGTCACCGGAACCGGGTGCGTCCGCATTCTCGAGGGGATGCGGGACACCGGAGTCGAGGCCCGTTTCTATCAGGCGTCGTCGAGCGAGCTCTACGGCAAGGTGGTCGAGACGCCGCAGAGCGAGACGACCCCGTTCTATCCCCGCAGCCCCTACGCCTGTGCGAAGGCCTACGCCTTCTACGTCACCCGCAACTATCGCGAGTCGTACGGGATGTTCGCGGTCAACGGCATCCTGTTCAATCACGAATCGCCGCGGCGCGGCGAGACGTTCGTCACGCGAAAGATCACCCGAGCGGTTGCGAGGATCGTCCACGGCCTGCAGAAGACCGTCTATCTCGGCAACCTCGACGCCAAGCGCGACTGGGGCTTCGCCGGCGACTATGTCGAAGCGATGTGGAAGATGCTGCAGGTCGACGAGGCGGATGACTTCGTCGTGGCGACCGGCGAGACGCGCAGCGTCCGTGAGTTCTGCGATCGGGCGTTCGGTCGAGTCGGCTTGCCGCTGACCTGGCGCGGCGAAGGAGTCGACGAAGAGGGAATCGGACCCAAGGGGGAGATCCTCGTGAAGGTCGATCCGCGCTACTTCCGCCCTGCCGAAGTCGATCTCCTGTTGGGAGACCCGTCGAAGGCCAAGGCGAAGCTCGGGTGGGAGCCGAAGGTGACCTTCGAAGGGCTCGTCGACATGATGGTCGACGCCGACGTCGCCGACATCGATCGGCAGCTCAAGGGGCAGTCGGTCCGCTGAGTCGTCATGAGCTCCGAACGCCGGTGACTCGCAAGTCCCGGCGTTTCGAGGAGCCCGCTGCCGGCCGGGCCGTTTCGCGCCGCGAGGCGGCAACGCCCTCGGGAGTTGGCGATCGCTCGGCGGCTCAATCCCCGCTCCCCGCGGCCCGATACTGCTCGAGAGCCGCCACGGTCCGCTGCAGGTCCTCCGGCAGCGGACTCTCGAACTCGATCCGAGCTCCGTCGCGCGGATGTTGCAGTACCAGTCGCCGGGCGTGCAGCGCCTGACGTTCGAGCAGCGGTTCGGTCTGGGCTCGATCTCCCGACAGATCGCCGACCGTCAGGGCCGAGCGGCCGGAATAGAGGCGATCGGCGAGGATCGGAAAGCCGAGCGAGGCGAGGTGGACGCGGATCTGGTGCGTCCGTCCCGTCTTGGGAGCGATTTTCAAGGCAGCGACTCCGCGATATCGCCGCTCCACTTCGAAGAACGTCGTCGCCTGACGCGCTTCGGGATGATCATGACGCACCGCCATCTTCTCGCGATGATGCGGATGCGGTCCGATCGGCGCCTCGATCCGATCCCGATCCCGGTCGGGGACCGGCGAGACGAGCCCCCAGTACTCCTTCTCGATCGTGCGCGATCCGAACTGATCGGCCAGCGCCAGATGAGCCGCATCGGTCTTGGCGACCAGGATCAGCCCGCTCGTATCCCGATCCAACCGGTGGACGATGCCGGGGCGAGTCGCTCCGCCGACGCTGCTCAGATGCTCGAAGTGATAGGCGAGCGCCGCGGTGAGCGTCCCGGACCAATGCCCGCGAGCCGGATGGACGACCATGCCGGGAGGCTTGTCGACCACCGCGATCCACTCGTCCTCGAACAGGACCTGCAGCGGAATCGGTTCGGGAATCGAACCGGTCGGCGCTTCGGCGATCGATCCCAAGCGAACGGTTTGGCCGGGGATCAGACGAAACGCCGGCTTCGCTCCATGGCCGTTCACCGTGACTCGTCCCTCGGAGACGGCTCGGCGCAGCTGCACCCGGCTGTACTTGGGACAGATGCGAGCGAGGAACGAATCGAGCCGCTCGCCGGCGGAATCCTGGCCGACCTGCCATTGGCCGACCGGTTCGGTTTCCGCCGCGTCGACCTCGGGCTCCGACGGTTCGTCGTTCATGCCGGCTCCCGCCGCGCCGAGGCGTCGAGGTGGGACATTCAGCCCCCCTCGCCTCCGCCTGCCGGCGGCGGCGTCTCGCCAGCCGGAGTCGTCTCAGCCGGAGTCGTCTCGCCAGCCGGCGTTTCGGCGGGCGTGGTCGTTTCGCCGGGGACCGTCTCCTCAGGGATCAGCTCGCCGCTGCCGGGAGCCGGAGGAAGCCCGGGAGGAAGCGGCGACGATTCGGGAAACGACAGGTCCGGCAGCGGACGGAGGCCGCCCGGAGTCGTGCCGAGCGGATCGAGTCCGCTTCCGTCGAGCGAACCGGCGCCGAGGCCGGTCGGCGTGTGCTGCACGAATCGTTCGACGAAGCTGCCGGCATCGGCCACCGAAGCGAGTCGATCGTGATAACGGCGGGCAAGCTTGCCGAGGGCCGAGGTCGTCGTCCCGTCGGCCAACGCAAGGTAGCCGGCCAAGGCTTCGTCGACCTTACCGAGCGCCTCGAGCGCTACCGCGTTACCGAACGTCGCGTGATCGTGAATCATCGTCCCGGGGCGGGTGTTGTCCATCACCTCGCGAAACCCCTTCGCCGCCTCTTCCAGCGCCTCGGAAGCCTTGGCTCGATCGCGATAGAGTCCGGCCATCCCTTCCTTGAGCTTGGCATCGGCCGCGTAGTGTCTGGACCAACTGCGAGCCGTCGCGTCGCCGTCGGCCGCTGCGTGACGAGCCAACGGTTCGACCGAGCCGTCGAAGGTGGCGCGATCGGCGGCGTCGAAGTGCGCCGCCCAGGAGCGCGCCTTGGCATCCAGGCTCCCCTGATACCACCAGATGCCGCCGGCGATCGCCGCGATCACCACGACGACTCCCAACACGATCGGGCCGATGTAGGGGCGAAGCAACTCCAGCTTCACCTCCAACCAATCGGCCAGTTCGTTGTGCTGCAGTTCCTGCTTGCGTTGGTTCATGGCGACCGGCGTCGAGGGGGGGGACCGAGGTCGAAACCGCTTCCGCGATCCTGCTGCGGGGCGGCCGTAATTCGGAAGTATAGAAATCGTCGTCGCTTAGGGTCAATACGATCGGCGGCGAGCCCGTTCGGTCCGGCTCCCCGTCGTCGGACCGCGATCGATGCTCTCACTCGCTTTCGACAGCCCCGGTGACTCGCACGATCGTCACGGAAGAACGACCGAGCCGGCGACTCGGTGGCCGCCCCCCGGCCGCTCGCGTCATTCTCAGGTCGGACCGGGACCGGTATGTTGACCGGCCGACCGAGGTGGCGTTCGTCGCGCTCGGCGCTCCTCTTCCGGCGTAGCGGCGTCTCGACCGATGGCCTCCCTCAATCCCGCTCAAGCCGACGCCGTCCGCACGCTCCGTGGGCCGCTGCTGGTGCTCGCCGGCGCCGGCACCGGCAAGACCCGAGTCGTCACGCTGCGGGTCGCCGAACTGATCCGGACCGGCATCCGTCCCGATCGGATCCTGGCGGTCACGTTCACCAACAAGGCGGCGGCCGAGATGCAGGAGCGAATTCGGGAGGTGCTCGGGCGGCGAGCCGAAACGCGCCCCGAGGTCTCGACCTTCCATTCGCTCTGCGTCCGGATTCTCCGGCGACACATCACCCGTCTCGGCTACCCCGCGCGGTTCGCGATCTGCGACCGCGGGGATCAGGAGGCGCTGGCACGCAAGGTCCTGCGCGAGATCAAGGTCGGCAGCGAACTGATGCGCCCCGGCGACCTGCTCTCGAAGATCAGCACCTGGAAGTCGGCGGCGATTCGCCCTGCCGATGCCCTGCAGGTCGCTCGTTCGGACAAGGATCACCTTGCCGCCGTCGGCTATCGTCGCTACCAGACCGAACTCAAGGCCTCCGGCGCGGTCGACTTCGACGATCTGCTGCTGGTGACCGAGGACCTTTTCACTCAGTTCGACGAGGTGCGACGGGCCGAGGCGGGGCGGTTCGATCATCTGCTCGTGGACGAATATCAGGACACCAACGGCAGCCAGTATCGGATCGTTCGCGGACTGGCTCGCGATCACCGCAATCTGTGCGTCGTGGGGGACGACGATCAATCGATCTACGGCTGGCGCGGAGCCGAAGTCGAGCACATTCTCCGCTTCGGCAAGGACTGGCCCGACGCCAAGGTCGTTCGGCTCGAAGAGAACTACCGCTCGACCGGCGAGATCATCGCGATCGCGAACCGGCTGATCGCCTTCAACGCGACTCGCCACGACAAGATCCTTCGCGCCAGTCGCCCCGGCGGCCTCCGCCCCCAGATCCTGCAGTTCAAGGACGAGAACGAAGAGGCGAAGGAGATCGTCGCGCTGATCCAACAGCGGCTGAGAACCCCCGGCATCGACCCTCGCGATCTCGCGATCCTCTTTCGGACCAACGAACAGCCGCGGCCGTTCGAGGCGGAGCTGCGCAAGGCCAAGGTCCCTTACACGCTGGTGGGCGGCATGTCGTTCTTCGATCGCAAGGAGGTGCGCGACGTTACCGCGCTGCTCCGGTTGATCGAATCGGACGACGACGAGGTCGCCTTTCTGCGGATCGTCAACACGCCCCCACGCGGCGTCGGCCCCAAGGCGGTCGAGGTGCTGATGAAGTCGGCGGTCGAGAGTTCGACGCCGGTCTGGAAGTTGGCTCGCGATGCGCAGCGCCGGCCGTCGCTGCCGCGAGCCGCCGAGGAGGGGCTCGATCGACTGGTGAAGCTCGTCGACGGTCTTCGCTCGCAGCTCGGCCGACGACCGCTCGTCGACATCGCCAACGAACTGCTCGAGAAGGTCGAGTATCGCCACGAGATCGATCGGAGTTACGACGATCCGGACGAGCGGCAATCGCGGTGGAGCTCGGTCGAGCAGGTGATCAACTCGCTCGCCGCGCACGAGAAGGAAGCGAAGAAGCCGAGTCTCGGCGATTTTCTCGACGAGCTCGCACTTTCCGGCCGCGACTTCGACAACGACAAGGAAAAGAAGCTCGCCGGCAACGCCGTCGCGCTGATGACGCTGCACAGCGCCAAGGGGCTAGAGTTTCCCGAGGTCTACATGGTCGGCCTCGAGGAAGGAATCCTGCCGCACCATCGGAGCGTCGCCGCCGAAGGGTCGGCGATCGACGAGGAACGCCGCCTCTGCTACGTCGGCGTCACCCGCGCTCAGGAACGTCTGACCCTGTCGCTGTCGCTGACCCGGTTCAAGTGGGGCAAGCCGCGCGAGACGATTCCGAGCCGATTCCTGTTCGAGATCATGGGACAGGCCGAGAATGCGGCGAAGTTCGCTCGCAAGGCGCGCGAGACGCTCAAGCAGAGCGGAAGCACCACGATCGCCAAGGGGGACTCGGCCAAAGGGAAGGGCGCAAAAGGCCAAGGAGGGGCGGCCAAGAGGAGCGGCACCAAGTCGAAGCCCCATGCCGGTTCCCCTCCGACCAAGCCCGCACCGAAACGTCGCTCGGGCTGAGTCGCACCAGCCCCGTCGCCCGACGCCTGCCGATCTCGGTGCGCGGCAAAACTCGTTCGACGGGCCCGCGCCCCGAGGCGTCTCAGCGGAAGTGGATGTGACAGGTCCCGCCGTCGCATTCCTGATCGAGACGCCCCCAGCGATAACGTTGCCGAGCGACGAACCGGTAGCACCACGACCAGAGCGGCAGCGAGAGCGGGATGTGCATGACCGGCGCGAGCCACCAGAGCGTCGGCAGACGGCGAGTCAGGTAGCGAAACGCCGCCGCTCCTCCGCGCCGCACGCCGGCCTGATCGACCACTACCAGCTCTTCCATCAGACGCTCGTGCGTCAGGTCGGGATACGTCTCAGAGACCCACGGATCGTGGAGCGAAACGAACGACAGACGCCCACCGCGATCGAAGAACTTCAGACGCTCGACCTGCTTCCGGCAGAACTTGCAATGACCGTCGAAGATCACGACATCGGTCGACGGAACGACGCGGGGGTCGGGAAGGTCGAGCGGCGCGACGGCGGCGTGGGACACGGCGGCTGACTCCGGAACGGACGAGAGGTCCGGGATCGTTCGAGGGGACGACTCGGCCCCCCCGAATCTCTCGGACTCCTTCTCCTCGAAGCATACCGCATTCGTTCGTCGCGGTTCACCCGAGGGGACCGGCTCCTCGATCCGAGTCGGTCGGAATCTGCCGGCCGACCCTTCGGAAACGGGGAACGACGGCGATGACGTCCTTCGGCTGAGGCGTCATTCCCAAGACGCGATTCCCAGGAAATATCGCGTCACGTAGTAGAACATCGGCGCCGAGAAGCAGAGCGAGTCGATCCGGTCGAGTATGCCGGCGTGACCATGGACGAGGGTGCCGTAGTCGCGAATGCCTCGGTCGCGCTTGATCGCCGACATGGTCAGGCTGCCGCAGGTCCCCATGAAGGCGACGAGCGCCGCCATGCAGCCCGCTCCGTAGACGTAGAACGGCGTCACCGCGAGCACCCACTGGACGATCGCGCCGATGATGCCGACCGAGATCACGCCGCCGCAGAGCCCCTCCCAGGTCTTCGTGCCGTTCACTGCCGGGCTGATCAGGTGGCGCCCGACCAGCTTGTCCCAAGCGAACTGCATCAGGTCACCCAGCAACACCATCAGCACGAAGAACAGGAGCAGCCCGGTGCTCGACGCGGTCCAGGGGATCATCCGAGCCGCATCGTCTTCGGCAGTCGGATCGTATTGCTGAAGCCGCAACGCCAGCAGCGCCGGCGCGAAACTCAGCGAATAGACGCAGACCAGCAGGCCGAACTGGATCTTGGCCGCGCGCTCGAGAAACCGCTTGTGATCGCCGGTAAAGGCGATGCGCGCCGGAAGCAGGAGCGACGCGTAGACCGGAATCATCACGGTGAAGAACGCGAAGGCCCGTTCGCCGATCCCGACCAGCACGTACTGCAGCGGCGTCAGGACGAAGAACGT
>CAZZBI010000101.1:15007-15546 GCA_964652385.1 uncultured Pirellulaceae bacterium
GCCCAGAACGACAACAGGCCGAAGAGGGTCACGACGACGTAGCGGCTGACGACCGAGGCGACCGCCAGGATCGCGATCATCGTCAGCCAGGCGGCGACTCGGCGGTTGAACGCCCGGACGATCGACGCATCGACCGAACTGTCCCGCCGCCGTCCGATCGCGCGGCCGATCAGCAGCGCGATCCCCAGGCCCGAGAGGATCAGGACCAGCAGGATGACGGTCGGCAGGTCGAACGCCGATCGGACCTCGATTCCCAACGGATCGAGGAGCACCGCGATCGGACTCGTCTGCCCTGCAAGAGTGCCTGCCACGCTCAGATATCCTTCAGGTCGAGCACGCACTGTCGAGCACGCTTCAGGAACTCGGACTTCGACTCACCCGCTTCGAGCCAGATCGGATGTCCCAGCGTGATGCAGCTCAACAGCGGCACCGGCAGGAACTCCCCGCGCGGAAGCACTCGATTCAGGTTGTCGATGTGGACCGGCACCAGCTCCAGGTCCGGTCGCTTCTTTCCCAGGTAATACAGACCGCTCTTGAAC
>CAZZBI010000102.1:0-2205 GCA_964652385.1 uncultured Pirellulaceae bacterium
CTTCTCGGTCGAGGGGATGTACTGCCGCGGAATGCGGCCCTGCACCACCTCGTCGACAAACTCGAACTGCTCGGGCGAGTCATCGCCCAACAGCTCCAGCTTGCCCACGATGTGAGCGTACTGACCCGAACCGCCGGTCTGCTTCTTGTGCTTGAAGTTGAACTCGGCATTCTGGCTCGGCGTCTCGCGGTAGCTCACCTTCGGCGCACCGACGTTCACCTCGACCTTGTACTCGCGGCGGATCCGCTCGACGTAGATGTCCAGGTGCAACTCGCCCATGCCGGCGATGATCACCTCGTTCGTCTCTTCGTCGGTGAAGACCTGGAAAGTCGGGTCTTCCTTGCGGAACCGCTGGAGCGCCTTGCCGAGCTTGTCGGAGGACGCCTTGTCGGCGGTGCTCACGGCGACCTTGATCACCGGCTCGGGAATGAACATGCTCTCGAGCGTGCACATCTTCGGCGACGCGGCATAGGTATCACCGCTGGCGCTGTCGATGCCCATGATCGCGACGATGTCGCCGGCCTCGGCCGAGTCGATTTCCTCGCGCTTGTCGGCGTGCATGCGGACGATGCGGCTGAACCGCTCCGCACGCCCGGTGCGCTGGTTGTAGTACGTCTCGCCCTTCCTCACCGTCCCCTGATAGATCCGCATGAAGGTGAGCTGACCGAACGGATCTTCGACGATCTTGAAGGCCATGCCGACGAGAGGCTTGGCCGGATCCGGCTTCAGCTCGATCGCCTTGTCCGGATCGGTCCAATCCTTGGCGCGGATCTCGCGCTCCTCGGGGCTCGGCAGGTAACGGAGCACCGCGTCGAGCAGGAGCTGGACGCCCTTGTTCTTGTAGGCGGAACCGACGAGGACCGGAGTCAGCCCCTGACCCTGAACTCCCTTGCGGACCACCTCGTGGATCAGGTCGACCGGCACCTCTTCGCCGCTGAGCAGCAGTTCCATCATCTGGTCGCTGTACATCGCCAGCGACTCGAGCATCTCCTGGCGCATCATCGTCGCTTCTTCCAGGTACTGCTCGGGGATGTCGTACTCGACGACCGTCTCGCCCTTGTTCCCGTCGAAGCGATACGCCTTCATGACGATCAGGTCGATCATCCCCTCGAACGTCTCGCCGGCGCCGATGTTCATCTGCACCATGACGGCGTCCGCGCCGAGCTTCTCGCGCATCATCCGGACGACCCGCTTCGGATCGGCTCCGGTCCGGTCCATCTTGTTGATGAACGCCAATCGCGGCACGCGATAGCGCTTCATCTGGCGGTCGACCGTGATCGACTGAGCCTGCACGCCGCCGACGGAGTCGAGCACGCGCAGCGAGCGCTCCACTTCGACGGTGAAGTCGACGTGACCCGGGGTGTCGATCAGGTTGAGGTTGTGATCCTTCCAGAAGAGGCTGGTCGCGGCGCTGGTGATCGTGATGCCGCGTTCCTTCTCGAGGTCCATGTAGTCCATGGTCGCCCCGTCGCCGCCCCCCTTCACTTCCTCGATCTTGTGGATGCGACCCGCGTAATACAGGATGCGCTCGCTCAGGGTCGTCTTGCCCGAATCGATGTGGGCCGAAATTCCGATGTTCCGCAGCTTGGAAAGATCTCGTGCCATGGTCCGTCAACAACCGTGAAAGAGACGCGCAGGTCGCATGGCCGCCCTTTCCTCGTCCCGCGCGGCGGGCTGACGAGGTCGAAGGGCGGTAACGGACCGACCTTCGGAACGACCAACAAAAAAACCCCTTGGTTGCACCGGCATGAGCCGGACGAGCCAGAGGGGACATGTCGAGGAATTGCCCATGCGGGGGCAACGGCCGATTGACACCCGTTATCTTAGTGGAATCGACCGACCCGAAAAGGCCAGTTCGCCACTTCTTCACCGGACCTCCCCCCGCTCGCCGAGGTTCACAGGGCTCGCCCCCCGCCGCGGCTCCGCCCCATCCAGCCCACAGCTCGCCGCCGGGGTCCCCGCGTCCCCTGCGTCCTCCGCGTCCTCCGCGTCCTCCCAGCCCGCAGCGTCAGCAAGGGGTCCCCGTGTCCCCCGTCTCCCCGTGTCCCCCGTCTCCCCGTGTCCACCCAGCCCGAAGCGCCAAGCGCAGGGGTCCCCGTGTCCCCCGTCTCCCCGTGTCCTCCCAGCCCGAAGCGCCAAGCGCAGGGGTCCCCGTGTCTCTACCTCTCGATCGGTATCGCCATCGCCCACCCCTCGGCTCGGGAC